>NZ_JACCFS010000001.1:4800000-5101307 GCF_013410755.1 Nocardiopsis aegyptia | reverse complement strand
CCTGCGGAGGCGCCGACCGGCCAGAGGAGCAGGCCGGAGCCGCCGCGGAGGACGGCGCGGCCGAGGAGGCCACCGCCGCCGACGGCTTCGAGATCACCGACCCCTGGATCAAGGCCGCCACCGTCGACGACGGCATGACGGCCGTGTTCGGGGAGATCACCAATGGCTCCGACGCCGACGTCACCATCGTCTCCGCCGCGCACGAGGCCGCGGGCATGGTCGAGCTGCACGAGGGGGTGACCGACGGCGCCGAGACCACCATGCGCGAGGTCGAGGGCGGCTTCCCCATCCCGGCGGGCGGCTCGCGCGTCCTGGAGGCCGGCGGCGACCACATCATGCTGATGGACCTGAACACGGACCTGGAGCCGGGGACCGAGTCCACCGTCACCGTCGAGTTCGACGACGGATCCACCGCCGAGTTCACCGCGCAGGTCAAGGAGTTCGCCGGGGCCAACGAGGAGTACGACGGCGGCGGCGACGAGGAGGAGTACGAGGAGGGCCACGGAGACCACGAGGGCGAGCACACGGAGGACGAGGGCTGATGAGCGAGCGCAGACCGCTCTCCGACCGGTTCTCGCGGCGCGGGCTGCTCCTGGGCGGCGCCGCGGCGGGCATCGGCGCCGCCGGGGCGACCGTCGCCCACCGGCTGGTCGGGGAGGAACCCGTTCCCGCGAACGCGGCGCCGCCGGTCCACGGCACGCGGACGGTCGCCTTCCACGGCCCGCGCCAGGCCGGGGTGGAGACCCCTCCCCAGGCACACGCCTGCTTCGTCGCCCTGGACCTGGAGTCCGGTGTGGACGCCGAGGGCGTGGGCCGACTCCTGCGGCTGCTCAGCGACGACGCCGCCCGCCTGGGCGCCGGTGAGGCGCCCCTGGCCGACACCGAACCCGAACTCGCCGCGGTCCCCGCACGGCTCACGACGACCTTCGGGTTCGGCCCCGGACTCGTGGAACGCGTCGACCCCGGCGCCGTCCCCACCTGGCTGGCCCCGCTGCCCGAGTTCGACCACGACGACCTGCGCCCGGAGTGGGGCCAGGCCGACCTGCTGCTCCAGGTGTGCGCCGACGACCCGGTCACGGTCTCGCACGCGGCGCGGATGCTGGTCAAGGACGCGCGCGCGTTCGCCCGCGTGGCATGGACCCAGACGGGGTTCCGGCGGGCCCACGGCTCACAGCCCGACGGCACCACCATGCGCAACCTCATGGGGCAGGTGGACGGCAGCATCAACCCGCGGCCGGGGACGGACGAGTTCGAGCGGCTGGTGTGGGGCTCCGGCGGGCCGGCGTGGCTCGACGGCGGCACGTCCCTGGTGCTGCGCCGGATCGCCACCGACCTGGACACCTGGGACGAGCTGGACCGCCCCGGGCGCGAGGCGGTGATCGGACGCCGGGTGGCCGACGGCGCGCCGCTCACCGGCGGGGAGGAGCGCGACGACGTCGACCTCGACGCCACCGACGACTCCGGCCTCCCGGTCATCCCCTCGTTCGCGCACGTCCGGCGGGCCCGCACCGACGACCCGGGCCAGCGGATCTTCCGCCGCGGCTACAACTACGACCTGCGCGACATGCTGGACGGCTCGGGCGAGGCGGGACTGGTGTTCGCGTCCTTCCAGGCCGACCCGGTGCGCCAGTTCGTGCCGATCCAGCAGCGCCTGGACGAGCTGGACCTGCTCAACGAGTGGGTCACCGCCGTCGGGTCGGCCGTGTTCGCGATCCCCCCGGGCTGTGAGGAGGGCGACTACGTGGGCCGGTCACTCGTGGAGGGATGACCGTGCGACGATGAACCCATGACGGAGCGGCCTCCGATGCGAGCGGCGCGCGCCGGGGTCTTCACCTCGGTGTGCCTCGCCGTGTCCGCAGGCGGCCACGCCGCGGCCTCCGGACACGGCGTCCCGCTGATCGGTCTGATCGCGGGAGCCGTCATGGTCTTCGTCTCCGCCTGGGCGGGGAGCGGACGCGAGCGCGGGCTGGGCGCGATCACCGCCTGGATGCTGTGGGGCCAGCTCGCCCTGCACCTGCTCTACTCCGTGGCGACCTCCTCCACCACCCACGGCGGCCACGACCCCGGTTCCGTGGCGGCCGGCGCCGAGGCCATGGCGTCGGCCTCCGGAAGCGGCGGCATGCTCGGCCTCCACCTCCTGGCCGCCGCCGTGTGCGCCTGGTGGCTGCGCCAGGGCGAGGCCGCCCTCTTCGGCTACCTGCGGCTGGTGGCCGCGGCCCTGCTGCCACTGCTGCTGGTCGTCCTGCCCCGGGTGCGCCCGCTACTCCGACCGGCCCGGCCGCAGGCGCCCTCCCGGCCCCGGCCGTCCACGCCGTACCTGCGCCACAGCCTGGTCCTCAGGGGACCGCCGGTCACGCCCTGAGGCGTGCCACACCGACCACCCGCGTCCCCGGCTCCGCCGAGGGACCCCTCGGGCTCGGCCGGTCCGCGCACGCCCTTCGCGTCCCCTGAACACTGCGCGTACCGACGCCCGGTGGCGGACCGCCACGACGGCGCGCCACCGGGTGGAACGGCGCGCGCACGGCACCGAAGAGGGCCCATGCCCGTCACCCACGTACACGACGACCTCGAACACCTGGCGGCCAGCGCCCGCACGGGATCGCGCACCGCGCTGGAGGACCTGGTCCGGCGGACCAGACCCGACGTGGCCCGCTACATCGCGCGCAGAGTGCCGCAGGACCGGGTCGAGGAACTCACCCAGGAGACCTACCTGCGCGTCCTCGGAGGCCTGCGGCGCTACTCCGGACGCGCCCCCGTCCGCGCCTGGCTGCTCGCCATCGCCCGCAACACCGTCGTCGACCGCTACCGCAGCGACGCCGCCCGCCCCGACTGCGTCGGCGGCACCGACTGGGAGCTCGTCCCGGCCTCGCCGGAGCGCTTCGACGAGTACCTGGCACTGCGCGGCCTGCTCGACGCGCTCAGCCCGGAACGGCGACAGGCGTTCGTGCTCACCCAGGTCGAGGGGTGCACCTACGAGGAGACCGCCCGCCTGGTCGGAGCCCCGGTCGGCACCATCCGCTCCCGGGTCGCCCGCGCCCGGAGCGACCTGCTCTCTTTTCTGGCGCCCTCGCAAGCTCGGCCGCGCATTCGGGGCGCCGAGTAGCCAGTGTTCTTCGTCGTCGACTTGCCTTGCTCGCAAGCTCGCTGCGGCCCCGTCTCCTCCTGCAGAACACTGGCGCGCCCCTCACCACCCCCTGTGGACCCGCCACCTGTAGAGGCTTCAACCCCCCAGGGGTCACCGAAGGCGCACACGGGCACGGGGGTTGAAGCCGCATGAAAGCGGCCTACCTCGGCCCGGGAGTGAGAGGTAGGCCGTTCAGCCAGGCAGTGTGCAGGGGGTTGGAGCTGTCCGAGACGGCCTACCTCCACCCCACGGGGTAAAAGGTAGGCCGTTCAGCTCGCGGGGACCACAGGGGGTCTATCCGGGCCAAAGCGAGGAACGAGCGGCGGCCCAAAGAAAGCACAAGGAGGGCGCCGACGGGTCCTGGAGGGCCTGGAGGTGCGCTCCCGAGGAACGAGGGAGTGCACCGGAAGGACCGAAGGCCCCGTCTTATGGGCGCCCGAACCTACGCGACTCGTCGTACGGGCCGATGACCGCCAGGGCGCGCGGGCGCGTCAGCAGGTCGGCGGCGACCTCGGCCACGTCCTTCTCCGTCACGGCGTCGAACAGCGCCAGGTCGTCGTCGATCGAGAAGTGGCGGGGGTGGCTCAGCTCGTGGGCGAGCAGGCGGCTCATCCGGGCGTTGGTGCCCTCGCTGCCCAGCACCCAGGTGCCCTGGATCTGGCCCTTGGCGCGGGCCAGTTCCTCGGCGTCGATCCCCGAGGCGGCCACCTTGGCGAGTTCGTCCCGGCAGACGCCGATGACCTCGTCGGCCTTCTCCGGCAGGCAACCGGCGTAGACCTGGAACGTGCCGGTGTCCGCGTAGGCCGTGTGGTAGGCGTGCACCGCGTAGGCCAGGCCGCGCTTCTCGCGCACTTCCTGGAACAGGCGCGACGACATGCCGCCGCCCAGGGCCGCGCCCAGCAGGCGCAGCGCGTGCCAGCGCGGGTCGGTGCGCGGCAGGCCCTCCGAACCCAGGATGATGTGCGCCTGCTCGGTGTCGCGGGAGGTCACCACGGTGCCGCCGTTGACGGCCACCGGGCCCCCGCCCACGCGCGGCCCGACCGGGCGGGCGTCGCCCGCCGCGGCGAGCTGGTCGGCGAACATCGCGCGGACCTGCTCCACGACCGCGTCGTGGTCGAGGCTGCCCGCGGCGGTGACGATCAGCTCGGAGGGCACGTAGGCGTCCCGGTACTGCTCGGCGATCCGCTCGCGGGGCAGCGCGCGGATGGAGTCGATGGTGCCCAGGATCGGGCGGCCCAGCGGGGTGTCGCCGAAGAAGTGCTCCGCGAAGACGTCGTCGACCAGGTCGGCGGGCTCGTCCTCGTACATGGCGATCTCCTCCAGGATCACGCCGCGCTCGGTCTCCACCTCGCCCTCGTCCAGCACCGAGTTGGCCACCATGTCACCGACGACGTCGATGGCCAGCGGCAGGTCCCGGTCGAGCACCTTGGCGTAGTAGCAGGTGTGCTCCTTGGTGGTGTAGGCGTTGTGGTCGGCGCCGACACCGTCCAGCAGCGCGGAGATCTCCAGCGCCGAGCGGGTCCGCGTCCCCTTGAACAGCAGGTGCTCCAGGAAGTGCGCCGACCCCGCGTGCGCGGAGTCCTCGTCGCGCGAGCCGGTGGTCGCGGAGATCCCGAAGGCCGCGGACCGGCCGCCCGGGATGTTCTCGGTGACCACGCGCAGACCGCCGGGGAGCACCGTGCGCCGCACGAGACCGGAGCCGCCGTCCGGCTCCAGCAACGTCACGGTGGTGCCGGGGTCCTGCTCGGCGGCGATGGGGGCAGAGCTCATGAATCCTTCTTCTTCGTCTTCGCGTCGGAGCAGGGACGGCCGTGGGACAGTGCGCCGTCCCTCGTCAGGCCGAGGATACGCCGCGGGGGCGGCCGCACCGGCTGGTGCGGCCGCCCCCTCAGGCGTGGTGGGATCAGGTGTTCTCGGAACGCCCGCCCGAGCTGCGGCGGCGACGGCGGCGCGGGGCGTCGGACTCGCCGCCCTTGTCGTCGTCGGCCGGAGCCTCGTCGGAGGCCTCGGGGGCCGGGGCGGAGGCCGCCGCCTCGGACTCCACGACCTCGACGGGCACCAGCGACAGCTTGCCGCGGTCGTCGATCTCGCGGATCTCGACCTGGATCTTCTCGCCGATGCCGATGACGTCGTCGAGGTTCTCGATCCGCTTGCCGCCGTGCAGCTTGCGGATCTGCGAGATGTGCAGCAGGCCGTCCTTGCCGGGCAGCAGCGACACGAACGCGCCGAACGTCGTCGTCTTGACGACGGTGCCCAGGTAGCGGTCGCCGACCTCGGGCATCGTCGGGTTCGCGATCTGGTTGATCGTGTCCCGCGCGGCCTCGGCGGACGGACCGTCCACGGCACCGATGTAGATGGTGCCGTCGTCCTCGATCGTGATGTCGGCGCCGGTGTCGTCCTGGATCGAGTTGATCATCTTGCCCTTCGGGCCGATGACCTCGCCGATCTTGTCGGTCGGGACCTTGACCGTCAGGATGCGCGGAGCGTTGGGGCTCATCTCGGCCGGGGTCTCGATGGCCTCGCGCATGACGTCGAGGATCGCCAGGCGGGCGCCGCGGGCCTGCTGCAGCGCGATCGCCAGCTGCTCGGCGGGGATGCCGTCGAGCTTGGTGTCCAGCTGCAGGGCCGTGATGAGCTCACGGGTACCGGCGACCTTGAAGTCCATGTCGCCGAACGCGTCCTCGGCGCCCAGGATGTCGGTCAGCGTGATGAACTGGTCGCCCTCGCTGATCAGGCCCATGGCGATGCCCGACACCATCTCCTTGAGGGGCACGCCGGCCGCCATCAGGGACATGGTGGACGCGCAGACCGAGCCCATCGAGGTGGAGCCGTTGGAGCCCAGCGCCTCGGACACCTGCCGGATGGCGTACGGGAACTCCTCGCGGGACGGCAGGACCGGCAGCAGGGCGCGCTCGGCGAGGGCGCCGTGCCCGATCTCGCGCCGCTTGGGCGAGCCCACCCGGCCGGTCTCACCGGTGGAGTACGGCGGGAAGTTGTAGTTGTGCATGTAGCGCTTGGTCTTGTCAGGGTTGAGCGTGTCAACCATCTGCTCCATGCGCAGCATGTTGAGCGTGGTGACGCCCAGGATCTGGGTCTCACCGCGCTCGAAGAGGGCCGAACCGTGCACCCGCGGCAGGACGCCGACCTCGGCGCTCAGCGAACGGATGTCCTTGGGGCCGCGGCCGTCGATCCGGACCTGGTCGCGCAGCACGCGCTCGCGCATGAGCTGCTTGCTCAGCGAGCGGAAGGCGGCGCCGACCTCCTTCTCGCGACCCTCGAAGTCCTCGGCCAGCTTCTCGCCGGCGGCGGCCTTGACGCGGTCCAGCTCGGCCTCGCGCTCCTGCTTGTCCGCGATGGTCAGAGCCTTGGCCAGGTCCTCCCGGACGGCGGCCTGGACGGCGGTGTAGGCGTCCTCCTCGTAGTCGAGGAAGATCGGGAACTCGGCGACCTCGCGGCTGGACTGCTCGGCGACGGCCTGCTGGGCCTTGCACAGCACCTTGATGAAGGGCTTGGCGGCGTCGAGGCCCTCGGCCACGGTCTGCTCGTTGGGGCCGACGGCGCCCTCGGCGACCAGCTTCAGGGTGCGCGGCGTGGACTCGGCCTCGACCATCATGATGGCGACGTCGCCGTCGTCCAGGACGCGGCCGGCGACCACCATGTCGAAGGTGGCGTTCTCCAGCTCGCCGTGGGTCGGGAAGCCCACCCACTGGCCCTCGATCAGGGCGACGCGCACGCCGCCGATCGGGCCGGAGAAGGGGATCCCGGAGATCTGCGTGGACATCGAGGCGGCGTTGATCGCGACGACGTCGTACAGGTGCTCGGGGTGCAGGGCCAGGATCGTCTCGACGACCTGGATCTCGTTGCGCAGGCCCTTCTTGAACGACGGGCGCAGCGGCCGGTCGATCAGGCGGCAGGTGAGGATGGCGTCCTCGGAGGGACGGCCCTCACGCCGGAAGAACGAGCCGGGGATGCGGCCCGCGGCGTACATGCGCTCCTCGACGTCCACCGTCAGGGGGAAGAAGTCGAGGTTCTCCTTGGGCCGCTTCGAGGCGGTCGTGGCGGACAGGACGACGGTCTCGTCGTCCAGGTACACCATGGCCGATCCGGCGGCCTGCTGGGCGAGGCGGCCGGTCTCGAAGCGGATGGTACGGGTGCCGAACTTGCCGTTGTCGATGACGGCTTCGGCCGAGTAAGCGCCCTCCATGGGCGACCTCCTGGTACAGGTGTGGGATGTGCCGCGGGCCGCGCGGATGCGCGTTCCACGGCCTTGGGTTCTTCGTCCCGCGTCCGGACCAGGGAGTTGATGACGGCCGGTCATCGATCGAAGCCCACGGCAGCCACCCCTGAGGGGCGGTGTCCGGGGACCACTACCGAGGACCGGCCTCGACTCTGCTGCCGAGGGTGAGGATCGCGGGATGTTCGCTGTGGAGTTGTGGGTGGTGCACACGTGGCGGTCGTGGACCGCCACGCGTGTCACACCTTACTAACAAAACGGGAGCGGCCGAAGCCACTCCCGTCGCCGGTTCTAGCGGCGCAGGCCCAGACGCTCGATGAGCGAGCGGTACCGGGTGATGTCCTGCTTGGCGATGTACTTGAGCAGACGGCGGCGGCGACCGACCATCAGGAGCAGGCCACGACGGCTGTGGTGGTCGTGCTTGTGGCCCTTGAGGTGCTCGGTCAGCTCCGTGATGCGGTGCGTGAGCAGCGCGACCTGGACCTCGGGGGAGCCGGTGTCACCCTCGGCGGTGGCGTACTCGGCGATGATCTTCTCTTTGGTGGCGGTGTCGATCGACACAACGCTCCTTCACTCATGTCTTCGGTACGCAGGGCGAACCCCTGGCTCAGGGCCGGGGGTCAGACGCGGTGACCACGCGTACGAACAGTCACCGTCGCGTGTGGTGGGCGCGGACCGTCGCCGACGGCGTCGGTGCAGCGCGCTCCCCGCGCCGACGGCCTCCGCGGACGGAGGACCTGACACGGGGCACACGTGGACGTCTCCACACTACCGCAAACCACGAGGTGACGGGGCTGCGTCACACTGTGGAGCCGCTCTCCCCCGCCGGACCGCCCGTGGGGGCGCCCGGCGCGTCCCCGACCAGCACCTCACGGCACCGGTCGACGTCGCGGCGCATGGCCACGATGAGCTCGTCGATGCTGTCGAAGCGCTCCTGCCCGCGGATCCGGTGGGTGAACTCCACGGCCATGTGCACGCCGTAGAGTTCCAGGTCGTCGCGGTCCAGCGCGTAGGCCTCCACCGTGCGCTCGGCGCCGTCGAAGGTGGGGTTGGTGCCCACGGAGATCGCGGCCGGCCAGCGGTGCTCCTGCCCCGTCCCGGACGCGGTCCGGCTCAACCAGCCGGCGTAGACGCCGTCGTCCGGCACGGCGGTGTCGGGCGCCAGGTCCATGTTGGCGGTGGGGAACCCGAGCAGCTCGCGCCCGCGCGCGGCGCCGTGCACGACCTCGCCCTCCACCCGGTGCGGGCGGCCCAGCAGGTCGGCGGCCCCGGCCACGTCGCCGTCGGCGAGCAGGGCGCGTACGCGGGTGGAGGTGATGGTGCGCCCGTCGGCCACGAGCGGCACACCGTCCGCGGTGAAGCCGAGTTCGCGCCCGAGTCCGGCCAGCGCCGCGACGTCGCCCACGGCCCGGTGGCCGAACCGGAAGTCCTCGCCCACGACCACGGCGACCGCGTGCAGGCGGTCGGTGAGCACCGACCGGACGAACTCCTCCGGCGAGCGCGCCGACAGGCGCTTGTCGAAGGGCAGGACGCACACCGCGTCGGCGCCGTGCCCCTCCAGCAGCTCCACCCGCCGGTCCAGCGGGGTCAGCACCGGCGGGGTCGCCCCGCGCAGCACCGTCTCGGGGTGGGGGTCGAAGGTCACCACGACCACGGGCAGCCCCAGGGCGCGGCCGCGCTCGACGGCGGTCGCCAGGATGGCCTGGTGCCCGCGGTGCACACCGTCGAAGACCCCGACCGCCACCACGGACCGCCCCCACTCGGAGGGAATGTCCTCCAGCCCGCCCCATCGCCGCACGTCCGGCTCCCCTCAACCCTGTTCGCTGCCGCTGTCACGGCTCCTGGGGAGGAAACGCCCCCCAGGGCCCCAGACAAGGGTGCCACGCCCGCCGCCCCCTGACCGACACGCGGGGGGTGTGGCCCGGCCCACTCCGGCGTTCTGCCGGCCGCAGACCGGGGCTGTGCGACGGGCCGACGGCGGCTAGCGTGCCGGCATGGTGAGGATCGACGTCGGACGCACGGTTCTGGGGTACGAGGAGGCGGGCGAGGGGTCCGCGGTGGTGCTCGTGCACGCCGCGTCCGCCGACCGCCGGATGTGGGACCACCAGTTCGCCGCGCTGGCCGAGCGGTACCGGGTGGTGCGCTACGACTGGCGGGGCTACGGGGAGTCGGACGACGCCGAGGGGCCGGTCGCCCACTTCCGGGACCTGTTGGCGCTGCTGGATGCCCTGGACATCGGGCGGGCCGCCCTGGTGGGCGCGTCGATGGGCGGGGCACATGCCGTCGATGCGGCACTGGTGGCCCCGGAGCGGGTGGGCGCCCTCGCCCTGGTGTGCCCCGGCATGACGGGGCGGGCGTGGCCGCCGGAGTTCGTCGAGGCCGCGCGGCGCGTGGTGTCGGGCGCCGTCGCACCGGAACGCCTGGCGGTGTACCGCGCGGGCAACGCCGATCCCGACCCGGCCGACGTGGCGGCGATGGCCGAGGCCCAGGCGCGGTTCATGGTCGTCGGCCCGGACCGGGTCCCCGAGGACCTGTCGGCCGAGGCCTGGGAGCGGGCCCTGCTGATGTACCGCGCCCTCTTCCAGCGCACCTGGAGCGGCCCGCCCACGGAGACGGTCTGGCCGGACCCGCCCGCCGAGACCCGTCTCGCCGAGATCGACGTGCCCACCCTGGTAGTGACGGGCCTCTCCGACGTCCCACAGGTCCAGGACGTGGCCGCGCAGTACGTGAGGGGAATCCGGGACGCCCGCCTGCTGGAGATGCCCGACACCGGACACCTGCCCTCGGTGGAGCACCCCGAGGAACTCACGGCCGCCCTCGCCCAGTTCCTCGCCCAGTCCCTCCCCTCACCCTGAATCATCGACAAACGCCAACGGGGCGTATTACGAGAAGAGACTCGAAGAGCTGGCCGCCCACTACGACGACCAGGACATCAGTGAGGAGATCGCCACGAAGCCTCTGGAACGCCACGAGCCGGCGGACCAGGTGAGGACCGTGCCCTCCATCCGTCTACCGAAGCCCACCATGGACAGGGTTCGCGACGTCGCCGTCGCCGAGGGGGTGAGGCCGACCGCCCTGAAGCGTCAGTGGATCGAGGTGCGGCTGAGCCGACTCGAGGATCAGGCTCCGACGGTCGACCAGCTCGAATCGCTCTCGCTTCTCATTCAGCGCGCGGTCCGGGAGGAGCTTGAAGAAGCAGGTCTGCGCAGCGCCTGACGCCCGCGCGACGATGAGGCGCCACCGATCGCGGCGCGGGGTCAGGCCGGGTCGAAGACCACGACCGGCTTCATGTGGTCGCCGCGGTTCTCGCCCAGGGCCACGACGCGGCCGTCGGGGGCGAACAGGCCCACCGGGCCGCCGCCCAGCGAACTCGGCCCGATCCGGTTGCCGTGCCGGATGCGGCCGGTCTCGTCCTCGGTGAGGGTGCGCACCGGGAAGGCCGCGGCCACCGCGTGGGCGAGCGGGACCTGCGTGAACTCCTCCGCCAGCTGGTCGAGCGTGCGGGCCTGGGACAGGTCGTAGGGCCCCACCCGGGTGCGGCGCAGCGCGGTCAGGTGGCCGCCCACGCCGAGGTCGGCGCCCATGTCGCGGGCGAGCGAGCGGATGTAGGTCCCGCTGGAGCAGGTCACCTCGGCGTCGACGTCCACGAACGTGCCGCCCTCGTCCGCCACCCGGCGGATGTCGGTGACCGTGAACGCCGCGATCGTCACCTCGCGCGCCTTGAGCGCGACCTCCTTGCCCTCACGGGCCGACTTGTACGCGCGCTTGCCGTCCACCTTGATCGCGCTGACCTGCGGCGGGACCTGCTGGATCCGTCCGGTGAAGGCCGCGACCGCCGCGTGCACGGCCTCGTCGGCCACCCCGGAGGCGTCCACCCGCGGGCCGAACTCGCCCTCGGCGTCGTCGGTGCTGGTCGCCTGGCCGAGCCGGAAGGTCGCGTCGTAGACCTTCTCCGTGAGGGTCAGGTGGCCGAGCAGCTTCGTGCCCTTCTCCACCCCCAGCACCAGGACGCCCGTGGCCATCGGGTCCAGGGTCCCGGCGTGGCCGACCCGCCGGGTCCGCGCGAGCCCGCGCGTCTTGGCGACCACGTCGTGCGAGGTCCAGTCGGCGGGCTTGTCCACGACCACGACGCCGCTCTCGGCCATGGGTCTCCTTCGGGGTGAATGCCGGCGGCGGCGCGGTCCGCGCCGCCGCCCCGGGTGTTACTGGTCCTCGTCGTCCTCGGCCTCGCGGGGGGCCTTGTACGGGTCGGCCTCCCCCGCCGGCGAGGCGCCGGTGGCCCGCTGGGCCACCTCCTCGTCGGCCTGACGCGCCTTGACCAGCAGCTCCTCGATGTGCTGGGCGTTCTCCTGCACCTCGTCGATGACGAAGGTCAGGCTCGGCGTGTGCCGGATACCGGTCTGGCGGCCGACCTCGCTGCGGATCACGCCCTTGGCGCTGTCCAGGGCGGCGGCGGAGGCCGCCTTCTCGTCCGCGGTGCCGAACACCGTGTAGTACACGGTGGCGTCCCGCAGGTCGGCGGTGATCCGGGCGTCGGTCACGGTGACGAATCCCAGTCGCGGGTCCTTGATCCGCCGGTCCAGCATCTCGGCGACGATGCGCTGGATGCGGTCGGCGATCTTGCGCGCGCGTGCGGCGTCAACCATCGTCAGTCTTCCTCTTCGTTGAAGAGCCGCTGCCTGGCGGAGAGCAGCTCCAGTTCGGGGCGGCCCGCGACGAATCGTTCGCAGGTCTCCATCTGTTCGCGGGCGAACGCGGCGGTCGGCGCGACCACGGCGACCCCGATCTTCGCCCGCCGGTACAGGTCGTGCTCGCCCACCTCGGAGACCGACACCGAGAACTTCCGGCGCAGCTCGGAGACGACCGGGCGGACCAGCGAACGCTTCTGCTTGAGCGAGTGGACGTCTCCGAGAAGGACGTCCAGGGTCAGCGCCCCAACGTACAAGTGATCACCTGGATTGTGTGTGAACCGTCAAAGGCGGGGCCCCGGCCGCACGGCCGGGGCCCCAGTGGGATCAGACTCCGCGAGGACTAGTCGCGGGGCTTCTCCTGCATCTCGTAGGTCTCGATGACGTCCTCGGGGCGCAGGTCGTTGTAACCGACCCCGATACCGCACTCGAAGCCCTCGCGGACCTCGGTCGCGTCGTCCTTGAACCGCCGCAGGGACTCCACGGTGAGGTTCTCGGAGATGACGACTCCCTCCCGGATGAGCCGGGCCTTGGAGTTGCGGCGGATGAGTCCGCTCCGGACGATCGAACCGGCGATGTTGCCGATCTTGGGCACCTTGAAGACCTCGCGGATCTCGGCGCTGCCCAGCTGGACTTCCTCGTAGATGGGCTTGAGGAGGCCCTTGACCGCGGCCTCGACCTCGTCGATGGCCTGGTAGATCACCGAGTAGTACCGGATGTCGACGCCCATACGGTCCGCGAGCTGGCTGTTCTTGCCCTCGGGCCGCACGTTGAAGCCGACGATGATCGCGTCCGCGGACGACGCCAGGTTGATGTCGTTCTGCGTGATCGCACCGACACCGCGTCCGATGATCCGGATGCTGACCTCGTCGCCGCCGGCGTCGATCTTGAGCAGCGACTCCTCCAGCGCCTCGACCGAACCGGACATGTCGCCCTTGATGAGGAGGAGCAGCTCGGAGCGCTCGCCCTCCTTGATGGCGGACTGCCAGTTGTCGAGGGTGACGCGGCGTGCCGACTTCGCCTGCTGGGCGAAGCGCTCGCGCGCCTCGCGCTGTTGGGCGATCTGACGCGCCACCCGGTCGTCCTTGACGACCAGGAAGCTGTCACCGGCGCTGGGCACGTTGGTCAGACCCAGCACCTGCACCGGACGGGACGGCTCGGCGCTCTGCACGTTCTGGCCGTGCTCGTCGAGCATGGCCCGGACGCGGCCGTAGGCGTCACCACAGACGATCGAGTCGCCGACGTTGAGCGTGCCGCGCTGGACCAGCACCGTGGCCATGGAACCGCGACCGCGGTCCAGGTAGGCCTCGATGGCCAGACCCTGCGCGTCCATGTCCGGGTTGGCCTGGAGTTCCAGGGCCGCGTCGGACGTGAGCACGATCGACTCCAGCAGGGCGTCGAGGTTGGTGCCCTGGAGAGCGGAGATGTCCACGAACTGGACGTCGCCGCCGTACTCCTCGGCCACCAGGCCGTACTCGGTCATCTGGGCGCGCACGCGCTGCGGGTCGGCACCCTCGACGTCGATCTTGTTGACCGCGACGACGATCGGCACCTCGGCCGCCTTGGCGTGGTCGATGGCCTCGGCCGTCTGCGGCTTGACGCCGTCGTCGGCCGCCACGACCAGAACCGCGACGTCGGTGACCTTCGCACCACGGGCACGCATGGCGGTGAACGCCTCGTGACCAGGGGTGTCGATGAAGGTGATCTTGCGCTCTTCGCCGTCCACCTCGGTCGCGACCTGGTAGGCACCGATGTGCTGGGTGATGCCGCCGGCCTCGCCGCCGACCACGTTCGTCTTACGGATCGTGTCCAGCAGTCGGGTCTTACCGTGGTCGACGTGACCCATGACGGTGACCACCGGCGGGCGCGGACGCAGTTCGGCGTCGCCGCCCTCGTCCTCACCGAACTCGATGGAGAACGACTCCAGCAACTCGCGGTCCTCGTCCTCGGGACTGACGACCTCGATGCGGTAGCTGAGCTCCTCGCCGAGCAGCTGCAGGGTCTCGTCCGGCAGCGACTGGGTCGCGGTGACCATCTCACCCAGGTGCATCATGACCTGGACGAGCGACGCCGGGTTGACGTCGATCTTGTCGCCGAAGTCCGACAGCGAGGCGCCGCGGGACAGTCGGATGACCTGGTTGTTGCCGCTCGGGATCTTGACGCCGCCGAAGGACGGGGCCGAGAGCTCGTGGAACTCGGCACGCCGCTGCTTCTTGGACTTGCGCGCACGCCCGGGACGACCGCCCGGACGACCGAACGCACCGGCCGTTCCGCCACCGCGGCCACGACCGCCGCCACCGGGACGACCACCGAAGCCGCCCGGACGACCGCCGCCGCCACCGGGACGCGGACCCGCACCCGCGGGGGCTCCCCCGCGACCGCGACCGCCGCCGCCGGGACGACCGCCGCCCGCTCCGCCGCGACCGCCGCCGGCCGGAGCCGAGGGACGGGAGGAGGGCATGTTCATCGGACTGGGACGCGGACCACCCGGACGCGGGGCACCGCCGCCGCCACCGGGACGCGGAGCGCCACCGCCGGGACGGGGAGCGCCCGCGGCACCGCCGGGACGCGGGGTGCGCTGGTCGCCGGCCTGCGGGGGCCGCGGACCCGGACGGGGACCGCCGCCACCGGGACGCGGAGCACCGCCACCCGGACGGGGAGCGCGCTGGTCGCCGGCCTGCGGACCGGGCCGGGGGCCCGGACGCGGAGCGCCGCCGCCACCGGGACGCGGACCGGCGGGCTTGGAGCCCATGCCGGAGGCGTTGGAGGCGAACGGGTTGTTGCCGGGACGCGGGCCCGGACGGGGACCGCCCGGACGCGGGGCACGGCCGCCCTCGGAACGGCCGCCGCGCTCGCCGCGCTCAGGGCGCTGGGGCCGCTCGCCGCGCTCAGGACGGTCACCACGCTCGGGGCGTCCGCCCTGCGGGGCGGGCTTGGGCGCGCCACCGGGGCGCGGGCCGGCCTCCTCGCGGGCGGGCTTGGCAGCCGGCTTGGGCGCAGCGGGACGCTGCTCGGCCGGTGCGGCCGCCTCGGCCGGCGCGGCGGGCTTGGCCGCCGGAGCCGGCTTCGGGCCAGGCTTGGGGGCCGGGCCGGGCTTGGGAGCCGCGGGACCCGGCTTGGGGGCCTGGCCGGCAGGGCGCGGACCCGGCTTGGGAGCCGGTCCACCCTTCTTGCCGCCGTTGTTCTCGGACCCCTTGAAAGCTTCTTGCAGACGTCGCACGACCGGCGCCTCTATCGTCGAGGACGCCGAACGGACGAATTCGCCCATCTCGTTGAGCTTGGCCAGAACGGCCTTGCTCTCTACACCGAACTCCTTGGCGAGTTCGTACACCCGGACCTTCGCCACTGCTCTCCTTCAGCTTCGGTCCGGGACATGGGCCTGTGCCGGACCGTCGTTAGCTTGAGTTACTCATCGCTGCGTACTCATCAGGCGCTCATCGCAATCTCGACCTGCTTCCTCATCGCTACACAACAATGGGCCGGTTAACACGTGCCGACACAGCACAGTACGCCGACCTCGGTCAGTACAACCCGGAGGCCGGCCCAGACATTCCAACCCTATCGGGAGGGCCGACCCGATCCGCCATCTGGGGCGGGCTCGAAGAGGGCGTCAACCCGTGAGACGTCCCACGCGGTGCGCCCGGATCCCTCCCGGTCCCGGAAGGCGCGTGACCACGCCCTGCGACGCACGGCGAGCTCGAAGCATCGCCGGTCGTTGTGCAGGTAGGCACCGCGCCCGGGGTGTCGACCCCGGGTGTCGGGCACGATGGCCGAGCCCACGGCCACCAACCGCACGAGGTCGGACTGGACTGTCCGCGACCGACATCCCACGCAGGTGCGCACGGGACCGCCACGACCGTCTTCGACCACCCTATCGCGTTGTGACACGGGCACGGTCCGATCAGCCGACCGGAGGGGCGTCGTCCGCGTCCGGCTCGCCGGTCTCGACGGGCTCGCCGGCGGGGTCGGCGTCCGAGCGGATGTCGATGCGCCACCCGGTGAGCCGGGCGGCCAGGCGGGCGTTCTGGCCCTCCTTGCCGATGGCGAGCGACTGCTGGTAGTCGGGCACGATCACGCGCGCCACGCGGGCGGCCATGTCGAGCACCTCGACGGAGTTCACCCGTGCCGGGGACAGGGCGTTGGCGACGAACACGGCGGGGTCGTCAGAGTAGTCGACGATGTCGATCTTCTCGCCGTGCAGCTCGGCCATGACGTTGCGGACCCGGCTGCCGAGCGGGCCGATGCAGGCGCCCTTGGCGTTGACGCCGCCCCGGTTGGAGCGGACCGCCATCTTGGTCCGGTGGCCGGCCTCGCGCGCGATCGCCGCGATCTCGACGGTGCCGTCGGCGATCTCGGGGACCTCCAGCTCGAAGAGCTTGCGGACCAGGTTGGGGTGGGTGCGCGAGAGCGTGACCGAGGGGCCGCGGTGGCCCTTGCGGACCTGCACGACGTAGGCGCGCAGCCGCTCGCCGTGGGTGTACTCCTCGGTGGGGACCTGCTCCTGCGGCGGCAGGATCGCCTCGATCCGGCCCAGGTCCACCAGCACGTTCCGGGGGTCCTTGCCCTGCTGGATGATGCCGGAGACGATGTCGTGCTCGCGGCCGGCGAACTCGCCGAGCGTGAGCTCGTCCTCGGCGTCGCGCAGGCGCTGGAGGATGACCTGCTTGGCGGTGGAGGTCGCGATGCGGCCGAAACCGGACGGGGTGCCGTCGTACTCGCCGACCACGTCCCCCTCCTCGTCGAGCTCGGAGACCCACACGGTCACGTGGCCGGTCGAGCGGTTCAGTTCGACCCGGGCACGCTTGTCGGCGCCCTCCTCGCGGTGGTAGGCGATCAGGAGCGCGTCCTCGATGGCCTTGGCGACCAGTTCGACCGAGATGTCCTTCTCGCGTTCCAGGCTGCGCAGGACGCTCATGTCAATATCCACGGGGCTCCCCCTCTAGTCCGCCGCGTCGGTGTCGGCTGCCCGACGGAATTCCACCTGGACCTTGCCCTTGCCGAGTTCGGCGTGGGTGTAGGTCCGGGGGTGCCCCTCGACGTCCAGGGTGACTCCCTGGTCGTCGGCGGCGGTGACACGACCGGTGACCTCGCCCCCCTCGGCGAGGGAGGCCCGCACCAGGCGGCCGCGGGACCGTCGCCAGTGCCGCGGCTCGGTCAGCGGGCGGTCCACGCCCGGGGAGGTGACCTCCAGGACGTAGGGCTGTGCGCCCATGACGTCGGAGTCCTCCAGCACGGCGTCGACTTCCTGCGTGACCTCGCCCACCGTGTCCAGGTCGACCCCGTCATCGGAGTCCACGACCACGCGCAGCACCCGGCGCTTTCCCGCGGGTGTCAGCTCGACGGACTCCAGGTCCAGTCCGGCCGTTGCCAGTACCGGCTCCAGCAGTTCGACGATGCGCTCGTCACGCGACTGCGCTCCCATGTCGTGTCTGCCCCTCCAAAGGCGAAACCCCGCCCCCGCGGCCGACGGGCCGTGCACGGGGCGGTCCAGCTCTGTACGTAGTCTTCGACGAATCGGTCCGCGTCCCAGTGGGCGCGGACCCAGCGCACGTCGCGTTCGACGGCGGCTGTGCTGCAAGGGTATCCACACCCGGACGCCTTCCAGGTCGCCGTCGGGCGGCGGGGCGCGTCGGGGACCGGTCCCCGCCCACCGGAATCGCCGTGTGGCAGGGGGTGTCGGCACGGCCGCCGCCCACCGGGGACCGTGGAAAGATGGGTGGGCGACCGCCGCCGGCGGCCGCTTGTGCGAGTGCCGCGCGCCGGGCCGGGCGCGCACGGGAGGAGTCCGCGTGAGCACGGGTCATCGCTGCGTCAACCGCCGCACGGTGCTGGGCGCCGCGGCCGCAGGAGCGGCGGCCGTCGGCCTGTCGGCCTGCGGCGGGGCCGAGTGGTATCCGGCCGATGTGACGCCCGACGAGTACGTGGTGCGCGCGGTGCTGCGCGAGAAGGAGCGGATGGTGACCCGCTACGAGACCGCGATCGCGCACGGCGCGGAGCCGGCGGACCTGCTGGAGCGGTTCCTGGAGCACCACCTCGCCCACGCCGACGCCCTGGCGGACGCCCTGCCGGACGACGCCGGGCCCCTCCCGGAGCCCTCGCCGGAGGCGTCCGCGCCCGCGGTCGAGGGCCCCGCGCTGGATACGCCCCTCACCGCGGCCGGCCTGCTGGTGCTGGAGTCGTCGGCGACCGCCGCCCGGCTCGACCAGGCCGGCGCGGTCACCGACGCGGGGCTGGCCCAGCTGATCTGCGGCATCGGAGCGTGCGAGGCCGGGCACGCCCACCTGCTCGACGAGGAACGCTGAGCCCGGCAGGCAGGAGGAGGACCATGGTGAGCGAGACCCCCTCGAACGGTCAGGGCACCGACGCCGGCCCGGAGGCGCTGGCCGAGGCGCTGCGCGCCGAGCACGCCGCCGTGTACGGGTACGAGTACCTGGGCGGAGCCGCCGACGCCCAGGGGCGCCGCGAGCGCGCGCTGGACGAGGCCGCCAAGCACAAGGCGCTGCGGGACGCGCTGCACGCGGCCGCGGTGGAGCGCGGTGTCGATCCGCCGCCCGCGCTGGCCTCCTACCCGCTCCCCGAGGGACACGGCGACGGGGACGTGGACGCCTTCGCGGTGGAGCTGGAGGGCACCACGGCCCGGGCGTACCTGTGGCTGACCGCCTCCGAGGACGCCGAGCTGCGCTGGACGGCCGGGCGCGCCCTCCAGGAGACGACGGTGCGCGCGCTGACCTGGGGCGGCGAGCTGGACGCCCTGCCGGGCTTCGAACAGACCTGAGGGCGGTTCGGGGCGGGGCTACTCCACGATCTCGGGATAGCGGGCGTCCCACTCGGCCTGGTCGTCCTCCTCCCCTGGTTCGTCGCGCAGGTCGACCTCGGTCCCCCGCGCGGTGAACTCCGCGCGCAGCCGCTCCGCCGTGTCGGCCGAGATCCGGTTGAGGCACAGGTTCAGCCGTCGCAGTCCGTGCAGCGCCGGGGCGCGCAGCAGCGCTTCGGCGCCGGCGTCCGTCAGGACGGACTGGGACAGCTCCAGGACGCGGAGCCGTTCCGCCAGGGGCGAGCCGGCCACGGCCCGCGCCCAGGCGTCCGCCCGCTCCGCGCCACGCAGCGCCAGGGAGTCGAGGCGGGGCAGGACGGCGCCCGACAGCACACGGGACAGGTCCACGACGTCCGTGTCGGCCCCGTACGCGCTGTCGCCGAGGAAGAGTTCCAGGTGTTCCAGCGCCGGGAGGTCGGCCGTCCCGAGGTCGCGCACCGCCTGCCCGGGCAGGTTGATGCTCTGCACGGTCAGGCGGCGCAGGGCGGCGTGCTCCAGGTCGGCGAAGCGCAGCCCCAGTCCGCCGCGCACGGTGAACTCCTCCAGCGCGGGCAGGGCGTGGAGGAGCGGGGCGACGTCGGTCTGGCCGATCCAGGACAGCTCGCTGTCACCGACGGTGAACTCGGTGAAGAACAGCGCCCGCAGACGCGGCCACGCGGAGGCGTGTGCGAGCAGGAGGTCCCGCTGGCCGGCCATGTCCGTGCCGTCGTAGTCCAGGGGCGCCGCGGTGATCGCGGTGACCCGCCGCCCGTCGACGGTCGCGACGAACCGTTCCAGGTAGGCTTCGACGTCCTCGTCCTCCCCGGAGCCGTTCCCCGGGTGGAAGGGGGCGTGGTAGCGGAGCCGCCAGGCCACCGAGCCCGGGTCGGCCACGGCCGCGGCCGGAGCGGCCCCGACCGGTCCGGAGGGGAACTCGACCACCGGTAGGTCCGCGAACCTCGGCATGTACTCGTAGTAGCCCACGTGTCCCTCGCCCTTCCACCTCACGCACGGAATCCGTGGCACCCCGGGGGTGCCACGGATTCCGACGCAGGACCCGGCGGGCGGGTTCCGTGCGGACTCAGCCGCGGCAGGCGGCGACCGTGCGCTCGACGATGTCGCCCAGGGCGACCTCCTCGCGCTCACCGGTGGCGCGGTCGCGCAGCTCCACGAGCCCGTCCTTGAGGCCGCGGCCGATGATGACGCTCGTGGGCACGCCCAGGAGTTCGGCGTCGGTGAACTTCACGCCGGGGGACACGCCCTTGCGGTCGTCCACCAGGACGCGCAGGCCCTGGTCGCGCAGCTCGCCCGCGATGCGCAGGGCCTCCTCGATCTGGTCACCCTTGCCGGTGCCGACCACGTGCACGTCGGCGGGCGCGATCTCACGCGGCCACACGATGCCCTTGTCGTCGTGGGACTGCTCCACGACCGAGGCGACGGCGCGGGAGACGCCGATGCCGTACGAGCCCATGGTGATCCGCTTCGGCTTGCCGTCCGAGCCCAGCGCGTCCACCTGGAAGGCGTCGGTGTACTTGCGGCCGAGCTGGAAGATGTGCCCGATCTCGATGCCGCGGGCGGTGTACAGCGTGCCCTTTCCGTCGGGCGAGGGGTCGCCGTCGCGGACCTCGGCGACGTCGATGGTGCCGTCCGGGGTGAAGTCGCGGCCGGCCACGAGGTCGATGACGTGGTGCTCGTCCCGGTCGGCGCCGGTCACCCACGCGGTGCCGGTGACCACGCGCGGGTCGACCAGGTAGCGCACCTTGTTGTCGAGCAGGGCGCGGGGGCCGATGTAGCCCTTGACCAGGAACGGGTTGGCGGCGAAGTCGGACTCGTCCAGCAGGGCGACCTCGGCGGGCTCCAGGGCCGCCTCCAGGCGCTTGAAGTCCACCTCGCGGTCGCCGGGCAGGCCCACGGCCAGCAGCTCCCACTCGTCGGCGCCGGGGGCGCGGGTCTTGACCAGGACGTTCTTGAGGGTGTCGGCCTCGACGAAGTCCCGGCCCAGGCCGGCGCCGTTGAGGAAGTCCACCAGGGTCTGGATGGTGGCGGTGCCGGGCGTGTGGTGCACGACCGCCTCGGGCAGACCGTCGAGCGGGCGGGCGGCGGGCGCGGGCGTGGTGACGGCCTCGACGTTGGCGGCGTAGTCGGACTCGGTGCTGCGCACGAAGGTGTCCTCGCCGGTCGGCGCGACGGCGAGGAACTCCTCGGAGGCCGAGCCGCCCATGGCGCCGGAGGTGGCGGAGACGATGACGTACTCCAGCCCGAGCCGCTCGAAGATGCGCTGGTAGGCGGCGCGGTGCGCGTCGTAGGACGCCTGGAGGCCCTCGTCGTCGATGTCGAAGGAGTACGAGTCCTTCATGTGGAACTCGCGGCCGCGCAGCACGCCGGCGCGGGGCCGGGCCTCGTCGCGGAACTTCTCCTGGATCTGGTACAGGACGACCGGGAAGTCCTTGTACGAGGAGTACTCGCCCTTGACCAGGAGCGTGAACAGCTCCTCGTGCGTGGGGCCGAGCAGGTAGTCGGCGCCCTTGCGGTCCTGGAGGCGGAACAGGTTGGGCCCGTAGTCGTCCCAGCGGCCGGTCGTCTCGTAGAACTCCCGGGGCAGGAGCGCGGGCAGGAGGACCTCCTGGCCGCCCATGGCGTCCATCTCCTCGCGCACGACGCGGGCGACGTTCTCCAGGACGATCTTGCCCAGGGGCAGCCACGAGTAGATACCGGGGGCGGCGCGCCGGACGTAGCCGCCGCGGACGAGGAGCTTGTGGCTCGGCACCTCAGCGTCCGCCGGGTCCTCACGCAGGGTGCGCAGGAACAGGGTCGACATCCGCAGTAGCACGGCCACTCCTCGGTGAACACGCCCGTCGGGCGCTGGATCGGAACTCGGACCCGGCAGCACAGGTTCTCCGTCGGAACCAGCGATTCCGCTGCATCGAGCTACCGGGGTTCCCCAGGCTAGCGCCATGGCGGAGCGTGCGTCGCCGCTCCGGGCCAGGTCCCGGTACCCCCGCGGTGTCCTACCGTGGGGACGGCGGCCGAACGGGGGGCGGGAACATGGGCAGACGCGGGACCCGGGAGCGGGACGAGACACCCGAGGCGGACGGGCCGCCCCGGATGGAGCTGCTCGCCGACGCCGACCGCGCCGAGTCGTGGTTCCTGGTCGTGGACGGCACACCACAGTCGCACGTGGACCTGAGTGACCCGACCTACCTCGACTTCTCCTACATGCGGCGCATCGCGCACGCCGCCGACCTGGTCGCGCCCGAGCGCGAACCCATCGACGCGCTCCACCTGGGCGCGGGCGCGCTGACGATGGCGCGCTACGTGGCCCACACCCGCCCCGGCTCGCGCCAGCGCGCGGTCGACGTCGACGCGCCCCTGGTCGAGCTGGTGCGGCGGCGCCTGCCGTGGGACCGGCGGGCCCAGCTGCGGGTGGGGATCGGCGACGCGCGCGAGTGGATCGGCGCCCGGCACGACTCCAGCGCGGACCTGGTCGTCAGCGACGTGTTCGCGGGGGCCCGGACGCCCGCGCGGCTGACGTCGGTGGAGTACTACACCGAGGCCGCCCGGGTCCTGCGCCCCTCCGGGCTGCTGGTGGTCAACATCGGGGACGGGCACGCCCTGGCCCACGCCCGCCGACAGGTGGCGACGGTGCGGGCGGTGCTGCCGCACGTGGCGCTGACCGCGGAGCCGGGGGTCCTGCGCGGCCGCAGGTTCGGCAACCTCGTCCTGGTGGCGGGCCACCGGCCGCTGCCCGACGACGAACTGGGCCGCCGCGCGCACCGCGACCCGGAGATGGCGCGTCTACTGGAGGGCGAGGACCTGGACCGCTTCGCCTCGGGCCGCTCGGCCGTGCACGACGCCGACGCCGCCGACTCACCGGCCCCGCCCGAGGACCTGTTCTGACCATGGCCGCGGGCACCCGGGTGACCTCGCCCCTCGGATACTCCGCGGGGAGTACGCCGGCGGGCGAACTGCCTCCCTCCGGACGACGCGCGACCCCGAGGTGGGGACCGTAGTGTCGGTGTCGTGGCAGCACTACATCCGCGTCCCACGCGACACGACCTCTGGCTCACCGGCGTCCTGCTCCTGCTCTCGGCGGGCAGCACCTGCGTGATCACCCTGGTCGACCCGGTGCCGACCCAGCGGGATCCGTGGCCCTGGGGGTACGCGCTGATCCTGGTCGCGAGCCTGCCCCTGCTGGTGCGCAGGTCGTTCCCGTGCGGGGCCGGGGTCGTGGTGGTGGCCGCGGCCAGCGCGTACTACCCCCTGGGCTACCCCGACGGCCTGGTCATGCTCTGCGCCGCGGTGATGCTCTACACCCTGGTCCGGCACGGGTACCGCATCCTCGGATGGGCGCTGGGCATCGGACAGTTCGCGGCGCTCAACGTCTACGAGTTCGCCTTCTTCGGAACCGTCCGGCCCGAGGCGCTCGGCATCATCGCGTGGGTGCTGGTCCTGTTGTGCAGCGCCGAGGTCATGCGGTGGCGCGGTGAGTACCAGAAGGCCGAGCGGGAGCGTGTCGCCGAGGCGGGCCGCACCCGCGAGGAGGAGCTGCTCCGGCGGGCCTCCGACGAGCGGCTGCGCCTTGCGCGCGACGTCCACGACACCGTCGCGCACAACATCTCCCTGATCAACGTGCAGGCGGGCACCGCGCTGTACCTGATGGAGTCCGAGCCAGAGCGCGCGGCCCAGGCGCTGTCCACCATCAAGCAGACCAGCAAGGACACGCTGTCCGAGCTGCGGGGCATCCTCGGTGTGCTGCGCGCGGTCGACGAGGCGGCGCCGCGCTCCCCCGTCCCCGGCGTCGAGCGGCTCTTCGAGCTCGTCGAGGGCACCCGGGGCGCCGGTGTCGAGGTGACGCTGGAGACCACCGGTACCCCCCAGCACCTGCCGGCCAGTACCGGGACGGCCGCCTACCGCACGGTGCAGGAGGCGCTGACCAACGTGGTCCGGCACTCGGGTGCCTCCCATGTCCGGGTGCGGATCGCCTACGCCGCGTCGGCCCTGGACATCGAGGTCACCGACGACGGCCACGGCACGGTCGGCCCGCCCGCGCACGGCAACGGGATCACCGGGATGACCGAGCGCGCCGCCCTGGTCGGGGGTTCGGTGGACGCGGGCCCCCTGGACGGGGGAGGATTCCGGGTGCGGGCGCGGCTGCCGTTGGACGGCGGCGAGCGCCCCGCCGCCGTCTCCGCCGACGAAACGAGGTCCCCGTGATCCGCGTGCTGCTCGCCGACGACCAGGCACTGGTGCGCGCGGGCTTTCGCGCGCTGCTGGACAGTGCCCCCGACATCGAGGTGGTCGCCGAGGCCGCCGACGGTGAGGAGGCCGTCCGGCTGGCCCGGGCCGAGCGCCCCGACGTCGTCCTGATGGACATCCGCATGCCGGGGGTGGACGGTCTGGCGGCCACGGAGCGGATCCTGGCCGACCGGAACCTGGACGCGATCCGGATCGTCATCCTCACCACGTTCGACCTGGACGAGTACATCTTCGAAGCGCTGCGCGCGGGGGCCAGCGGGTTCCTGGTCAAGGACACCGAGCCGCGCGACCTGTTGCAGGCGGTGCGCGTGGTGCACGAGGGCGAGGCCCTGCTCTCCCCGGGGATCACCCGGCGGCTGATCGCCGACTACGCGGGCCGGCCGCGCGGTGCCCCCGCCCCCGCGGTCCGCCTGAACGGGCTCACCGAACGCGAGCGCGAGGTGCTGGCCCTGGTCGGCGAGGGCCTGACCAACGAGGAGATCGCGCGGCGGCTCGTGGTCAGTCCCGCCACGGCCAAGACCCACGTCAGCCGCACCATGGTGAAGCTGGGCGTGCGGGACCGGGCGCAGCTGGTCGTGATCGCCTACGAGACCGCGCTGGTGACCCCCAAGTGGAGCCAGGGGACCTGACGCCGCCCTCGGGGTCATCCCCTACACCTCCAGGAGTAGCGGCCGGGACGGCGCTACCGCGGAAGAGGGACACCAAGAGACACCGCCGGGACGATGTGCCGTCCCGGAGCCGCATCGGATGCTGACAGCGTTCCCACCGCACGCCGAACGCAAGGCAGACGATGTTCGAAGACCCCCTCCTGCTCGCCAGGCTCCAGTTCGCGCTGACCGCGGCGACGCACTTCACGTTCGTCGCCCTGACCCTCGGGCTGGCGCCCTACATCCTCGTCAACCAGCTCGTCGCCACCGTGCGCGGCGACCGCCGGCGGATGACCTCCGTGCGGTTCTGGGGCGGGCTGTACCTGGTCAACTACGGCATGGGCGTGCTGTCCGGCCTGGTGATGGAGCTCCAGCTCGCCGTCAACTGGAACGGCCTGCACGAGATGTTCGGCTACTCCTTCGCGGCACCGCTGGCTCTGGAGACGATGACCGCGTTCTTCGTGGAGTCGACCTTCCTGGGGCTGTGGATCTTCGGCTGGGACCGCATGGGCCGGTGGGCGCACGTCGGATGCTTCGCGGTGGTCACCGGCACCGCCTACCTCTCCGCCTGGTGGGTGCTCGTGGCCAACGGGTTCCTGCGCAACCCGGTCGGCTTCGAGATCGTCGACGGCGTGGCGCACCTGTCCGACCCGGTGGCGCTGATGACCAACCCCGCGGCGCTGCTGGCCCTCGGCCACATCGTGAGCGCCTCGCTCGTGCTCGGCGCCCTGGTCGTGGGCGCCGTGAGCGCCTACCACCTGATGCGCGGCAACGACCCGGACGGCGTCTTCGGTCGCGGCATCCGGTACACGGCGGTCACGATGGTGCTCACCAACGAGCTGGTCGTGGTCTTCGGCGGCCTGCAGTTCGGGCTCTTCGGCGAGGACCCGCCCACCAGCGGGCTGACCTACACCGCCGAGGAGATCGAGGCGATCGAGGCGGCCTCGGACGGCCCGCTGCTCACCGCTGCCAACACGGCAGGCGAGATCACCATGTTCACGGTGTACGCGTTCATGTTCCTCATCGGTCCGACGATGCTGGTCGGCTGGCTGCTCAGCCGACTGGTCACGCCGTTGCGGCGGTGGACGTGGGCGCTGGCGCCGCTGCTCGTCGCCCCGTTCCTGCCCTACGCGGGGGTCGTCGCCGGCTGGGTCTTCCGTGAGACCAACCGCCAGCCGTGGGCGGTCGTGCACCACCTGACCACCGCCGACGCCGTGACGCCCATGACCCCGGGCATGGCCGTGGCCTCCTTCTCCTTCTTCACCGGCGCGTTCGCCGTCCTGGCCGTGACCACGTACTGGCTTCTGGTGCGCTTCGCCCGCCGCGGGCCGCAGGACGGTCCCCTCGCGGAGCGCGCCGCGGACGGACCCGAGCAGCCCGCCGCCCCCGTCCACTCGTTCTGAGACCCGGAGTACCTGACATGGACGTCCTCTCCACCGTTCTTCTCTCCCTGTTCGTCGTGGGCTACCTCGTCCTGGCCGGTGCCGACGTCGGGCTCGGCATGCTGATGCCGAAGGTGGCGCGCACGCCGGAGCAGCGCCGCCGCGTGGTGGCGGCGATCGCCCCGTACTTCCTGGCCTCGGAGGTGTGGCTGGTCGCCGCGGTCGGGGTACTGGCCGGCCTGTTCCCTGTCCTGGACCACCACGTGGTCACCGAGCTCTGGCCGGTGCTCGTGAGCCTGCTGGGCGCCTGGCTCGTGCGCGACGCCGGCCTGTGGCTGCGCGCGCGGGTGGACACCCCGTCCTGGCGCGCGGTCTGCGACACGGCGGTCGTGGCGGGCAGCTGGGGCGTCGCCGCCGCCTGGGGCCTGGTGCTGGCGGGCCTGCTGACCGGCGGCCTCACGGCGAGCGTGTTCACCCCGCTGTGCGTGCTGGCGGTGCTCGCGCTCTTCGCCCTGCGGGGCGCGTCCTTCGGCGCGGAGCGGCTGGTCGGCGAGTTCCACGACGACAGCGCCGACGTGGCGGCGCAGGCGACGCGGGTCCTGGCCCGGGTCGCGCTGGTCGCCGCCCTCCTGGCGGCGGGCACGGGGCTGCTGCCGGGCGGTGTGGTGACGGACCGGCCGCTGGTGGCCGCCGCCTCGGCCGTGGTGCTGCTGGCCGTCCTGGCGGTGACCAGCGGGCTCACGGGGCCGATGCTCTCGCGGCACACGTCGGCGCTGGCGATGGGCGCGGCGGGTGTGCTGACGGCACTGTCCGCGCAGCTGCCGATGGAGCCGGTCCCGGCCACGACCGCGGTGTTCGTGTGGGCGATGCTGGCCCCGGCCGTGCCGTTCATGGTGGTCGGCCAGGTGTGGATGTACCGGCTGGCCCGCCGCCCCGCCCCGGCCCCGACCTTCTTCGCCTAGGGCCTGTTTGGAAAGTCAGAGCCATTCGTTGATGGCAGCGATCTGGATGGTGGCCTCGTAGCGAAGGGCGAGCTTGTCATAGCGCGTGGCCACCGCCCGGTTGCGTTTGAGCCGGTTGATCGCGCACTCGACCGCGTGCCGGGCCCGATAATCGACCTTGTCGAAGCCGGGCGGGCGCCCGCCCCGACCCCCTTTGCGCTTGCGGTTGCGCACCCGGTCGGCAGGCTCGGGAATAGTCGCCTTGATCTTGCGTCTGCGCAGGTAGGCACGGATCTTCTTCGAGCTGTAGGCCTTATCCGCGCGCACCCGCACCGGCCGGGTGCGCGCGGGCCCGCTCCGCCCGTGCCCGGCCACCCGGATACGTTCCATGACCGTCTCGAACTGGGGGGCGTCCCCGCGCTGGCCGGCCGTGACCAGCACCGACAGGGGCTTTTGGCGCTGCTCGCAGGCCAGGTGGATCTTCGTGGTCCACCCGCCCCGCGAGCGTCCCAGCCCATGGTCGTCGGGCTCGTCCGTTCCGTGATCTTCCCGGTCCCCTTTTTCGCGGCTCCGGCGGCGTGCTGGTGGGCGCGCACGATGGTGGAGTCGACGTTGACCTGCCAGGTGATCAGGCCCGCCGCGTCGGCCAGGGCGCGCAGGGCGTCCAAAATTTGGGCCCAGGTGCCGTTGCGGGTCCAGCGGCGGAAGAGGTCGTAGACGCTCTGCCAGGGGCCGTAGCGTTCGGGTACGTCGCGCCAGGGAGCACCGGTCCGCACACGCCAGCGGATGCCGTTGATCAGGGTGCGCTTGGAGTGCGAGGGCGGACGGCCGGTGGCCGGCACGGGCAGGAGCGGTTCGAGCACAGACCATTGGGCGTCGGTGAGGTCACCGCGCCCGGGGCCGGGTAGGGTCACAGCGAAGCCTTCGGTGGGCTTGGTCTTCTTGGTCGTTGACTCATCTACCGAAGGCTTCGCCTATGTGCGGGGTGACACGCCTGGCGTGACCGGATCGGTGCTTTTGCCCCTGATCACACCAGTTACCAAACAGGCCCTAGCCGACACCCCCGCCTCGACTCCACGGGCTTGCACGAAGGCGCCCGCCTCAGCCACAGGGGGTGTCGCGAGGGGCGCGCCAGTGTTCTGCAGGAGGAGACGGGGCCGCAGCGAGGAACGAGCGGAGGCCCAAAAAAACACAGGAGGGCGCCGACGCGCCCTGGAGGCACTCCCGAGGAACGAGGGAGCGCACCGGAAGGACCGAAGGGCGCGTCTTCCGGGCGCACGAGCACGGGCCGAAGCGAAGCGGAGGCCCCAGAAGAACACTGAAGCCCAAATAGAGCACTACCCCGATCCACCACGCGAAGGTCAACTCCGGCCTTCGGGTTGGCCAAGCCCGGGAGCGGGAACCCTTCCTGGCGGAGAGCCGTTCGTGGCGCCCCTCCGGTTCGGCGGAGGTCGGCGTGATGGCGCACGAACGGTGCCGAGCCCTGAGGAGGGACTGTGACACACCCCCTGAGCACGCCCCCGGGACTGAGCGGCTGCGGCTGCGGTTCGGGATGCGGCTGCGGCTGCCAGAGCGGCGGTTCGTGCAGCTGCGGCGGCAACTGCGGTTAGACACACCGGTTCCCGCGGGCCGCCCTTCCCCTTGGGGGCGGCCCGCTTCCCGGTTTCGGAGGGACCACACCCCGCGTGTCGCGACATTCCGCGACGATAGGTATACGCTGAGTGACTACGAAGCTGCGTATCCACCCGTTGGGGGAGATCAGCGATGCCGCCGTTCACGCGACAAGCGCCACGGACGTCCCTGCGGGGCCGACACTCCGAACACGCCCGGCTGCTCCGGTGCGTGCAGGGCATCCAGGAGCGCTCGGCTCGGGCGGTCCCGTGGGAGCCCGACACGGTCGGCCTGCCGGAACCGACCTCCGACAGCGCGCTGGCCAGGATCAACGACGTGGCCTTCTACGCGAACGCGCGCGAGGAGGTCTCGACCCTGGCGGGGGTGTGCGCCGACCTGCTCCGCCTGCACAGCCCCGACACGGAGGAGGGCGGGGCCGAGCAGGTGTGCCACGGCTGCCGACAGCCCTGGCCCTGTCCCACGTTCGACGAACTCGCCCGCCTGCTGCGCTGAGGCCGACCGCGCACACGACGACGTCGCCCGCCGAAGCCGGGGCGCGATCCGGCTTCAACGGGCGACGTTCTCACTCGCCTGCCACCGTCGGCGTCCGACGGCGGGGCCGCCGGACGCCCTCACCGGGCCAGGCACTACGCAGAGACTAATACTGAAACGCGTTCTACCGCAAGACCTCAGACCCTCTGATCGCCCACGATAAGCCCGATGAGCAACGGAACACCGGGGTTTATGGAACAGGATCTACTCGGTCCCCGCGATGGGGTACTGGATCGCCGCGCGGTCCGCGAGCATGGGGCGGATGACGCCGAGGGCGGCCTGGTGCTCGGGGTGGTCGCGGTAGGCCGCGAACCCGGCCTCGTCCTCGACGTCCGCGACCACGGCGAAGTCGAAGGCGCCGTCGCTGATACCGGCGTCCGGGCCGAAGGAGTAGGCGCGCAGCTCCGGGATGGCGCTCGGAAGCGCGGCGAGGAGTTCCTGGACCCGGGAGACGCCCTCGGGCGTGACGTCGTCCCGCCAGCGGAACAGTGCGATGTGTCGAATAGCCATACGGGAGAACCTACTCCCGTCAGGCCCAGGGGCGGGGGACAGCCCCTGGGACCGACACCCGGGCGACGGATGCGGCGGCCTGAGACCCTCCGGAGGACCGGTGGCCTCCCCAGCCATGAGCGGGGCGCGCCCCGTCCCGTTGACGGTAACGAGCGGGCGGTAACGCGAACACCCCTGTTCGGATAACCGGAACGTCTCGATTGCCGAGGGGCGCGCGGGGCCGCGGCCCGGCCCACCACCCCCGCCGGACCCCTCCGGCCCGGTCCCACCCGGGCGCCCGGCGGCGCCGGCCGCCGCGGACTTCGTCAATACGAAACGCTGCGTCACCGGAATCAGAAAGGTTGCACGAGGTTGCAATTCCCCACGCCTGGGACAAGACAAAAGCCCCGGGAGAAAAACCCGGGGCCCTGGTTCAACTGACCCTCGTGGCCAGCAGATAAGCCGATGGTGTGTCCGCGTCCACGATATCGGTCACTCTCCACGCCTGGCCGCCGACGGTGAAGACGTCACCGACCCGAACGTCGATCATCGGAGTGGGACGCCACTCCTTCGGTCCCCCGATCTTGGCGACCGGACGGCCGTCCTCGTCGACCCAGAAGTGGCCGCCGCCCACCGGCCCCCCGGCGAAGCGGTCGTTCCGCCCGTAACTGATCTTCTCCTGCGCGCCGACCTCGTGCACCACAGTGGATCCAGTCCCAACCGTCTCAGTTTCCATTGAAATCGCCGCCCGATACCCCCCGTACGAATTCTCCGGGCCACATGCGAACGACGCTTCACGATGTTAGCCCACAAAAGGAAAGCGCGAGCGAGGACTTTGGTCCTCACCCGCGCTTCGGATTCCTTTGGGTTATTCAGCTCCTGGACGGAGAACCCTTGAGCCGCCCCACGAACGTTTCGAGGGCCGAGCTGAACGGCTGGTCGTGCACCATGTACGTCCACGTCATCGACGGGCGCTTGACGCCCACCGTGCTCACGTCGAGCTCGCCGTCCACGACCTCCAGTTCATCGAAGCTCTCCGCCGCCCGCCGGCGCGCGCCGTCGAGGAAGCCCTTGAAGACCGGCACGGCCTCGCGGTTGAACTCGTCCAGCGGGTCGCGCCGACCCAGGTAGCGCAGGTAGATGCCCTCCCGCAGCTCCGCGAGGAAGGCGTTGTGGTCGGTCCAGCCGCGGTCCAGGTGGAACAGGGTGATCAGGCGCGCCGCCCGGGCGACCCGCTCCTCGTCCAGCTCCTCCACCAGCTCCGCGTGCCGCTCCGCGCGGTCCGCGGCCACGTGCCGGTCGCCCTGGTCACCGGTGAGCACCATCTCGCGGTGCTCCAGGACCACGTCGCGCTGCACGTCGATGAGCTGGTTGTACCGCCAGGTGTTCCGGTGCACCTCCAGGAGCTGGCCCTCGGCGACCCGCTGCGCGTGGTCGACCATCGCCAGCCAGCCCTCGTCGGTGATCTCTCCGTCGGCGGAGGTGGTGTACCCGGTGGACTCGGGGGCGTTGTTGACGATCAGGTCGTCGTCCATGCTCACGAAGAACAGGGAGTCGCCCGGGTCGCCCTGGCGTCCCGCACGACCGCGCAGCTGCCCGTCCAGGCGGCTGCTGGGGTAGCGGCCGTAGCCGACCACGAACAGTCCGCCCGCCTCGACCACCCGGTCGCGGTCGGCCATGTCGCTGCCGCCCAGGCGGATGTCGGTGCCCCGGCCCGCCATCTGGGTGGACACGGTCACGGCCCCGTGGGTGCCCGCCTCGGCGATGATCGACGCCTCGTCGGCGTCGTTCTTGGCGTTGAGGACCACGCACTCCAGCCCGGCCTCCGTCAGCCGTCCGGCGAGGAGTTCGGACTCGGCGACGTCCTGCGTGCCGATGAGGATGGGGCGCCCGGTCTCGTGGATCTCCGCCACCTTGGCGACGAGGGCGTCCTCCTTCTCCTCGCGCGTGGCGTACAGGCGCGTGCCGTGGTCCTCGCGGACGTTCGGCTTGTTGGAGGGGATGACCGCGACCTCCAGCTCGTAGAACTCACGGAGCTGTTCGGCCACCGCCATCGCGGTGCCGGTCATGCCGGCGCGCTTGGGGTAGCGCAGGATCAGCGACTGGACGGTGATGGAGTCCAGCACCTCGCCGGTCTCGCTGACCTCGACCTTCTCCTTGGCCTCGACCGCGGCCTGGAGGCCGTCCGGCCAGCGCTGGAGCAGGGCGATGCGCCCGCGCGACTCGTTGATGAGCCGGACCTCGCCGTCGCGCACCACGTAGTGGACGTCGCGCTGGAGGAGCGCGTGCGCGTGCAGGGCGAGGTTGACCTGCGGCAGGATCGAGGTGTCGTCCTCGGAGTAGAGGTCGACGCCGCCCAGCGCCTTCTCCACCGCGTCGATGCCGTCGTCGGTGAGCTGGACGTTGCGGCCCTCGGCGTCGACCGTGTAGTGCAGGCGCGGCCGGAGGTGGCGCACGATGTCGGCCATCTCCACGTCGCCGACCTGGCTCTCCGCGGCACCGGCCAGGACCAGCGGCACGCGGGCCTCGTCCACGAGCACGGAGTCGGCCTCGTCGACGATGGCGATGCTCGGCGGCGGGACCACGCGGTCGTCGACGTCGGTGACCATGCGGTCGCGCAGGACGTCGAAGCCGAGCTCGGTCACGGCGGCGTAGGTGACGTCGCACGTGTAGGCCTCGCGGCGCTCCGCGGGCGTGGAGTCCTCGTTGATCCACCCGACGGTGACGCCGAGCAGGTCGTAGAGGGGGCGCATCCACTCGGCGTCGCGCTTGGCGAGGTAGTCGTTGACGCTCACCAGGTGCACGCGCCGGCCGCGCAGCGCGAACCCGGCCGCGGCCAGGGCGCCCGCGAGGGTCTTGCCCTCACCGGTGGCCATCTCGGCGACGTGCCCGTCGAGCAGCGACATGACGCCCAGCAGCTGGACGTCGAACGGCCGCTCGTCGAGGGCGCGCCGGGCCGCCTCACGGCCGACGGCGCACAGTGACACGAGGTCGTCGCGTTCATAGGGAAGCTCGGCGTTACCGAGTTCGATGGCGGCTTCCGTCAGCTCGGAGTCGTCGAGCTCACGCAGATCCGCCTCTCTGTCCTCGATCGCCGACAGGAGCTTGGTATAAGGCCTCAGGTCCACCGCACCGGGCTTGCCCAGTAGGCGGCGGACGCTTTCCGCCATTCGTCCGAACACCACGCCAGAGTAACGCCGGACACAACCCCTTCGTTCCCCCCGGGTGTCCCGTCCGGCTCAGCGGGTCCGCGGGATCACCGGACGAGCTGGCCCCGCGTGCGCTGCCGGGCCTCCAGCGCCATGCCGTGCTTGACGAGGGTCACCAGCACGCCGACCACGGACTTCTTGTCGCGTGCGTCGCAGTAGACGACCGGTACCTCGGGGGGCAGGTCGAGCGCATCGCGGAGTTCGTCGGCGCCGTAGGCGTACTCCGGGTCGAACTGGTTGATGGCGACCACGAAGGGCAGCCGGTACTGGCGCTCGAAGTAGTCCAGGGCCTGGAAGGTGTCCTCCAGCCGCCGCACGTCCGCCAGGATGACGGCGCCGAGCGCGCCCCGTACGAGGTCGTCCCACATGAACCAGAAGCGCTGCTGGCCCGGAGTGCCGAAGAGGAACAGGGTCAGGTCGGTCTCCAGCGAGATCCGGCCGAAGTCCATGGCGACCGTGGTGCTGGTCTTGTCGGGGGTGTGGGAGAGGTCGTCGACGCCGGCGGCGGCCGCGGTCACGGCCGCCTCGGTGCGCACCGGGGGGATCTCGGAGACGGTGCCGACGAAGGTGGTCTTCCCGACGCCGAAACCACCGGCGATGATGATCTTGGTCGACAGTTCGGTGGGGGCGTGGACGGTGTGCTGACTGCTGGCTGGCTCATTCACGGTGTGTCCTAGCGGGAGAGCCGGGCGCGGCCGTGCGGCTCAGGCGGCCCGGTGCTGAGGGGAACGGCACTCTCCCCCGGTCCGAACCACCGCGGGGCGCCGCATCTGGAACCTAACACCGGCAGGACCTCCTGGGCGGCGTTTCCGGTCAGTCGGCGACGAGACGTGGTTCACCGCGCTCCGTAACTGGGCGAGTACGTAGGCCATGAGCAGGGAAGGGCCGGTTCCGGGCGGATTCGTGACCGAAGGTCCCGATTTTCCCTCGCGCCACCCGTCGGGGAACACTGGGTGATCGGACAGGCACACATCTGTACCCTCGCTGCGGCACTTTACGACATTGTGAGCGACCGCTTCCGGCCGCTTTTGGCCGCGCCAATCACTGTCCGGGCCCGGCGGCGGAGTCTACGGTGGAGGGCAGGCACCCGCCGACACACGGTCAACCGGACTCCTGGCACGAGGACGCGACCCTCCGCGGGAGCCACGGCGACGCCCACGGGGCGGCCGGCCGGAACCGACGCCTCGCTCTTCGGTGTCGGTCCGGGCCTCGCCCGGGACGGCGCTCCAGCGCCCCACCGGCCCACAACCGTCCACGTGGGCCGGTGGCGGCCCACCCGTCGCCCACCATCGCCCGGGACGGCGCTCCGCGGGGGAAACGGGCTACCACCCTCAACGGACGGCCTCCGACCGCGGACCCGCCCACCCGTCGCCCACCATCGCCCGGGACGGCGCTCCGGCCGCCGATCCTGCTCTCCCTCTGTGTCGGCCCAGGGCGTGTGTGGTGGATGCTGCCCGTCGCGAGCGGGGCATCCAGTGGTGCTCCCGCAAGGCCGAAGAAGGAGCTCCCCTACTGTGCGGCTTCGCCGTTGTCGCACAGCGGGGGCCCGGCTGGTTCCCTGTCGACTGATGAGAACGCGGCGAGAGTGCCGCTGGGGCGCCGCGCAGCAGGGCGAGTATTCGCCATGCACGCCCTAGACTGGGGTCGGCCCGCGGGCCGTTCCCATCCGACTTCTCTCCCGAGGGAGCCGAGAACCCCACATGTCCGAGCAGCGCGTCGTCCGCCCCACCCCCATCAGCGGTTTTCCCGAGTGGACCCCCCAGGTCCGAGCTGTGGAGCAGCGGTGGCTGGACCATATCCGCGCCGGGTTCGAGTCCTTCGGCTTCGCGTCCGTGGAGACCCCCTCGGTCGAGAGCCTGGACGTGCTGATGGCCAAGGGCGAGACCTCCCAGGAGGTCTACACCCTGCACCGCCTCCAGGCGGACGCCAAGGACGACTCCGACGCCAGGCTCGGGCTGCACTTCGACCTCACCGTGCCCTTCGCCCGGTACGTCGCCCAGCACTTCAACGAGCTGACCTTCCCGTTCAAGCGCTACCAGACGCAGCGCGTGTGGCGGGGCGAGCGCCCCCAGGAGGGGCGCTTCCGCGAGTTCACCCAGTGCGACATCGACGTGATCAACGTCGACTCCGTCCCGCTGCACTTCGACGCCGAGCTGCCGCGGATCGTGCACCAGGTCCTCAGCGGCCTGGACCTGCCCGCCTGGACGCTCAACGTCAACAACCGCAAGGTGCTGCAGGGCTTCTACGAGGGCCTGGGCGTCAAGGACCCGGTGGCCGTCATCCGCGCGGTGGACAAGCTGCACAAGATCGGTGACGAGGGCGTGCGCGAGATCCTGCTCGGGGACGGGCTCACCGGGGAGCAGGCCGACGCGTGCCTGGCGCTCGCGCGCATCCGGGGCGCCGACGCGGCCGAGCGGGTGGCCGCGCTGGGCGTCACCTCGGAGCTGCTCACCGAGGGCCTGGACGAGCTCACCTTCGTCCTGGACGAGCTCGCCGACCTGCCCGAGGGCAGTGTCGTGGCCGACCTGTCCATCGCGCGCGGCCTCGACTACTACACCGGGACCGTGTACGAGGCGTCCTTCGACGACGACCCCGACTACGGCAGCATCTGTGCCGGCGGCCGCTACGAGAACCTGGCCGGCCAGTTCATCCGGCGCCGCCTGCCCGGTGTGGGCATCTCCATCGGTCTCACCCGGATCTTCGCCAAGCTGGTGGCCGAGGGACGGATCGAGGAGGGGCGGATCTGCCCGACCGACGTCATGGTCGTGGTGCCCGGCGCGGAGCGTCGCGCCCAGGCGCTGCGCACCGGTGCGCTCCTGCGCGAGCGGGGCTTCAACACCGAGGTCTTCCACTCCACCGCCAAGGTGGGCAAGCAGATCCAGTACGCGTCCAAGAAGGGCATCCCCTTCGTCTGGTTCCCACCGTTCGAGGACGGCGGCGAGCACGAGGTCAAGGACATGGCGTCCGGTGAACAGGCCGCCGCCGACCCCGCGACCTGGAGCGGCGCCGCAGGATAACGGCTGTATCGTCACGGCGCGACCGGTACGGGCGCATCAGTGCCGCCCGTACCGGAACCGGCCATTCCCGAGACATACGCGACCACTGGGTGCCAGACTGGTGACAGCCTGTCCTCCGTGGTCGCCACGCCCTCTGCGGTGTGCACGTCGCGGGCCGATTCGGTGTCCTACGTAATCGAGGCCATGTCTCATCCTCGCCACAACCTGCCCCTGTCCGCCGGCGAGTTCATCCGGTTCGTCGGACGCGAGCGCGACATCGTCGACCTCGGCCGTCTGCTCGGCACCGCCAGACTCGTCACCCTGACGGGGACCGGCGGCATCGGCAAGACCCGGCTCGCCCTCCACCTGGCCGAGCGCGTGCTCCGCCGGTTCCCCGACGGTGCCCGCTTCGTCGATCTCAGCGAGGCCTCCACGCACGAACAGGCGCTGCGCGCCGTCGCCGTGAGCCTCCAGGCGGTCGAGGACGACGCCCGGACGATGACGGACGCCATCATCACGTCCCTGCGCACGCAGAACCTCCTGCTGCTCCTGGACACCTGCGAGCACGCCGTCGGACCGATGGCCGAACTCTGCCAGGCGATCCTGCGCGACTGCCCCCGCGTGCGGATCCTGGCGACCAGCCGCCAGCCGCTGCACGTTCCCGAGGAGAGCATCTGGCGGGTGCCGCCGCTCTCCCTGCCCTCGCGCCCCACGCCGACCGACCCCTACGCCGACGACCCGGCGCCCATCCCCCGGCGCGACACCCAGCGCTACGAGTCGGTGCGCCTGTTCGTCACCCGCGCGCACGCGGCCCGCGCCGGGTTCGAGATGACCCGCGAGAACTCCGGCTACGTGGCCGAGATCTGCCGGATGCTGGACGGCATGCCGCTGGCCATCGAACTGGCCGCGGCGCGCGTGCGCGTGCTGAGCGTCCAGCAGATCCTGCGCCGCCTGGACGACCGCTTCCAGTTGCTCACCAGCGACGGCTCCGGCGACCTTCCGCCCCGCCAGCGCACCCTGCGCGCGGTCCTGGAGTGGAGCCACGGCCTGCTCACCGAGCCCGAGCGGCTGCTGCTGCACCGGTTGTCGGTGTTCACCACCTGGAACCTGGAGGCGGCGGAGGAGGTGTGCTCGGGCGAGGGCGTGGCCTCCGCCGACATCCTCCCCCTGCACTTCTCGCTGCTCGACAAGTCGCTGGTCGTCATCGACGCCGAGATCGACGGCACCGCGCACTACCGCCTCACCGAGACCGTGCGCGCCTACGCCGCCGAGCACCTGGCCGCCCAGGGCCGTGAGGAGCACGAGCGCTGGTCGCGCTACCTCCGGTTCTGCGTCGCGCAACTGGAGACGGCCGCCAAGCGGTCCACCACCTCGCTGGAGTGGTCGGAGCGCCTGTCCCTGCTGCGCCTGCTCGACCACCACCGCGACAACTACGGCCGGGTGGTGGACTGGGCCCTGGGCGCCGGCCGCGTGGCCGAGGCCCTGCGGGTGTGCCTGGCGCTGCGCCCCTACTGGATGGTGCGCGACCTCGCCTCCGAGGGCAGCCGGCTCCTGGAGCGGGTGCTGGCCACCGCCCCCGACGACCAGCCGCCGACCCTGCGCACGCGGGCCCTGGCGCTCCAGGCGGAACTGCGGCTGGACATCGACACCGCGCCCGCCACCACGACGCTGGCCCTGAGCGCGTTGGAGGCGGCCCGGGCCTGCCGTGAGGCGGGTGCCGCCGCCTCCGCCCTCGCCACTTTGGCGACGCTGTCCCTGCGCACGGGAGCGGCCGACGAGGCCCGTGCCCACGCCGAGCGCGCCCAGGAGTGGATCGCCGAGGTCCACGACCCGATCTCCGAGGGGACCGTCCGCGGGGTGCTCGCCCAGTTGGCGCGCCGGGCGGGGCGCACGGACGAGGCCGTCGCGCACCTGGAGCGCAGCATGGCGATGGGTGAGGAGCTGGGCGACCGCTGGGGCTCGGCGCGCTGTCTGCACGCCCTGGGCTCGATCGCCGCGGAACAGCGCGACTTCGCCCGGGCGCGTGCGCTGTGCGCCGAGGCGCTGTCGATCTTCGAGGAGCTGGACGCCGCGCCGGCCTCGGCCCGCTGCGCCCGGGCCCTGGGGCGGCTGCACCTGGCCGAGGGCGAGGTCGTGGCGGCGCGTGAGCCGCTGGCGACCTGCCTGCGGGTGAGCTTCACGTCCGGGCAGCGGATCGCGGTCGCGCGGGCCCTGGAGGCGCTGGCGGAGCTGGCCCTGGCCGAGGAGGAGGCCGAGCGCGCCGCGGCGCTCACGGGTGTGGCCTCGGACCTGCGGACGTCGCTGGACCGCCCGTCCGGGGAGACCGTCCGGCTCAGGTCGGCGGTGGAGCGCAGGGTGGGGTCGGCCCGTGCGGCCGAGGCCTGGAACGCCTGGCGCTCGCTGCCCCTGGAGCAGGTCCGCGACCGCGCCCTGGCGTTCCCGCAGGTCGTGACCGAGGAGTCGCCCTACGGAGCCCTGACGCCCCGGGAACGCGAGATCGCCGAGCTGGCCGAACACGGTCTGTCCAACCGGGAGATCGCCGAGCGGCTGACGATCAGCCAGGCGACCGCGGCCCGACATATCGCGAACATCTTCAGAAAACTCTCTATTTCGTCGAGGACACAGTTGACCGGCTGGAGTTCCTCCCGTGACCCTGGCTGAGCACCCTGCGCGACGCCGGAAGCACTTGCACAGTGCGCGTGCACGCGCTAAACCAGGAACTCCGTACACTGCCGCCCACCTCACTCCCTCCCCCGATCCGACCGCCCCTCCCCCGCCCCGGTGAGGGCCCGCCCATCTCCCGCTCATCGCCCCCGGGCGCCACGCGAAGGGAAGACGTCCACCCCCGACCCCGAGCCTCCGGCTCCCACTCCTCCCACTGTTCCCCCGAGCGCTACGCGAAGGGTGGGGGCCTCCACCCCGACCGAGAGCCCCCGGCTCCAGCCCGCCCACCCGTCACCCACCATCGCCCCCGAGCGCAACGCGAGTGGGGGCTTCCACCCTCAACCGAGAGCCTCCGGCTCCAGCCCGATCTCCGACAGCCCCTACAAGTGAAGGCCATGGCACCTTTGACCGCGCCCGCGCGGCACAACCTCCCCCGACCGGGGACCGGCTTCGTGGGCCGCGAGCGGGATCTGAGCGACCTGCTCCGCCTGCTCGGCTCCAGCCGCTCCGTCACCCTGTGCGGGGCCGACGGCATCGGCAAGACCCGGCTGGCGCTCCGGGTGGCCGAGCAGTCCACGGCCTCCTTTCCCGACGGTGTGTGGATGGCCGACCTGACCGACGCCCGGTCGACGTTGGAGGTGTACGCCCGTGTGGCGCACGCGGTCAGAGTGGTGGAGGAGCCGGGGCAGCCGCTGTCGGCCACGGTGACCGAGGCGTTGCGGCACCGCCGTCTGCTGCTGGTGCTGGACTCCTGCGAGCACGTCGCGAACGAGGTCGTGGGTGTCGGCGAGTCACTGCTCGCCTCGTGCCCGAACGTGTCGGTGCTGCTGACGAGCGAGGAGCCGATCCGGCTCTCCGGCGGGACGGTGTGGCGTGTTCCGGCGATGGCACCGCCCATGGCCGCGCGCAACGCGCCGCCGCCGGACCCGGCCGACGGCGAGGCGGTCCGGCTGTTCCTGGACCGCGCCCGGACCCGGGACCCCCGCTTCTCCGCGTCCCCGGAGGAGCTGGAGGACGTCGCCGTCGTGTGCGACCTGGCGGGCGGCGTGCCGCTGGCGATCGAGGTGCTGGGCGCGAGCGCGCCCGAGACCGGGCCGGACGAGCTCGCCCGCGGCCTGCGCTCCCACCTGGCCTCGCCGTTCGCGCGGCCCGGCCCCGGCCAGGCGGTCTCGCGCAACGAGGTGCTGCCGCTGGTGCTGGACTTCGTCTACGAGTCGCTGCCCGAGCCCGAGCGCCTGCTGCTGCGGCGGCTGTCGGTGTTCCGCGGCTGGGACCTGGAGCTGGCCGAGCAGGTCTGCTCCGACGAGGCCCTGCCCGAGACCGCCATCCTCGACCTGCTGACGTCGCTGCTGGACCGGTCGCTGATCACCGTCACCGGCGAGTTCGAGGGCCGGGTCCGCTACCGCCTGCCGGAGGCCGTGCGCCGGTTCGCGCAGGAGCGGCTGGCGGCGGCGGGCGAGGCGGAGGTGTTCCAGGAGCGGCTGATGGCCCGGATGCTCCGCCTGGCCGAGGACCTGGGCCGACGGCTGGAGTCGAGCCGGGGCATGCCCTGGGCCGAGCGCGACTCCGGGCGCCAGCGGGTGATCGCCGAGTACGACACCCTGCGCTCCCTGCTGCGCTGGTCCTACCAGCGGGGCGCCGCCGAACCGGGCCTGCGGCTGTGTGTGAGCCTGACCGCCCACTGGGTGAGCCACCACAACTACTCCGAGGGCGCGCACTGGCTGGACCGGCTGCTGGCGCTGGACGAGGCCGCCAAGGCGCCGTCGCGGCCCCGCGCCCTGGTCGGGCGCGCCCAGTTGGCCCGGGTCCGCCGCGACCACGACCTGGCGCTGTCCATGGGCGAGGAGGGGTTGCGGCTGTGCCGCGAGGCGGGCGACGACGTGTTCGTGCGCACCGCCCTGAACCTCCTGGCGCTGGTGGGCGTGCGCTCGCGCACGCCGGACCGGGCGGCGGTGCGGGTGGAGGAGGCGCTGCGGCTGTGCCGTGACGCCGGGGACGTGTGGGGCGAGGCGATCGCGCTGGGCACGCGTGCGGCCCTGGTCGCCCAGCAGGGCGACTACCCCAGCTCCGACCAGCACTACACGACCGCGCTGGCCCTGCTGCGGGGCATGGACCACCGCTGGGGCGTGGCGGTGACCCTCATGGGCCAGGCGCGGGCCGCCGAGGCCAACGACGACCTCATGACGGCGGACCGCTGCTACCGGGAGGCGCTGGACACCCAGCGCGTCATCGGGTCGGTGGCCGAGGAGGCGCGGTGCCTGGCCGGGATCGGCCGGGTGGCGCACGCCCTGGGTTCCACGGAGCAGGCCTACGACTACCTCAGCGAGGGGCTGGTGCTCAGCCATTCGACGGGGCAGCGCGCCGAGGCCGCGCGGACGCTGGTCGCGATCGCGCGGGTGGCGTTCGGCTCGGGGCTGCGCGAGGAGGCGTGCCTGTTGGCGGGGTCGGCGACCGAGGTGCGGTCGGACCTGGGCCTGGTGACCCACGAGGCGCCGTGGCCGTTCGTGAAGGTGGAGCGGGTCCGCCGGCGGCGCCGGCGCCTGGTCGACTGGTGGGAGCGGGGCCGGGCGATGTCGCTGTCGGACGCCGTGGACCTGGCCGAGCGGCTGGCCGTGGACGGCCGTCGCCCCGCGTCGCGATCACCGCGCATGCGCAAGCGCGATGCGGGTACAACGGCCGACAGCGGACGGAAGCACCCGGAACCCCGGGAGGACTCCGACGGGCGCTCCGGGACCACGGCACCCACCCCTGCGGAGTCGGAGCCCCCGCGGTCGCGGCTCACCCAGCGGGAGCTGGAGATCGCACGGCTGGTGAGCCGGGGCAAGAGCAATCCGGAGATCGCCCGGACGCTCTTCATCACGCCGTCGACCGCCGCGCGGCACGTGGCCAACATCAACCGGAAGATGGGCTTCCACTCGCGGACGCAGATCGCGGCGTGGGTGGAGCGGCACCGCGACACCGGCTGAGCGTAGGCCGCGAGCCCGCTCGAATCGCCCGGATCGGGCTGTGTAGTCAGTGCGGCGACAGAATCTACATATGCATCTGCATCGCAATATGCATGTGCATCTGGCTGTGAACGCGCTAGGCTTCCAGACATGGAACTCAGGCCCTTCCGTTCGCTGGAGCGGCGGTGGGCGCAGGGGTTCCGAGAGCGGCCGTCGGGTCCGGGCCGAACACCGGACACCCGTCGGACCGTCAGCCCCGGGCCCGTCCCGGGGCCGGTGGAACCGTGCGAGCGCGGGGTGCAACCTGGGGAGGGCCCCCGCCTCCGTACGGCGCTGCCGGGCTCGCCACGTGGAGGGGGCGTGACGAGCCCGAGCAGCGGATCCGCCGTCGTGTGCACGATGTGGGGGTACGCATGGGGGTTGGGCTGACTTCAGGAACCGAGCGGTCGGGGCGCCACCTGCCGCGCAGGGACGACCCGATCGGATCGCTGACCGGGGGCCTGTGCGAGCGGCTGCGGTTGCGGCCGACCAGAGGGGGATCGATCCGGGGCGCCGGCCGCCGGGTGGACGCGCTGACGTTCGCCGCGACGGTGGAGCGGGCCGCCGCCGGGTTGAGCCGCAGGGGCCTGTGCCTGGGCGACGTCGTGGGCGTGCTCGCCCCGGTCTCCCCGGACCGGTTCACGGCCACGTACACGGTGATGGCCGTGGGCGGCCGGGCGCTCCCGCTGTCCACGGAGTCCGACCTCGACACCCAGTGCGCTGTGCTCGCCGAGACCGACGCCCGGCTGCTGCTGGTGAGCGCGGACCTGGCGACGACCGCGCTGGAGCTGGCGGAGCACTCGCGCGTGCGGCAGGTGATCGCCTTCGGCGGCGCCCTGGGGACGACGCCCTTCGACGACCTGTTGCAGCCGAGCCCGGACGGCAACGGCTACAACCCCACCCGGGGGCTGTTCGACAACGGCATCCTGGGCTACGACCGCACCCCCGAGGGGATCCTGACGACCCTCTACCCGCACAGTGACCTCATGGCCCGCTTCACCGACCTGCGCGGACGGCTGGAGCTGACCGCCGACGACGTCGTCGCGGTGGACGAGCGGGGCGACGAGCCCACTCGTGCGGCCCTGGTGGCGCTGGCGCTGTGGACGGGGGCGTGCGTGGTGTGCGGCACCGGCTCGCCGGCCCCCGAGGGCCGCCAGGTCACCGTGCGCTGCGCCCCCGAGCCGGTCCGCGTCGCCCACCCCCGCGCCGAAGGCATGTGCTGACCGACCCCCGGAAGGCCCGCACACCCGCGGAGCCCTCAGTGGTCGAAGTCGCGCACCCATGAGAGTGGGAACCGCGATGTGGTCCTGCGTGAATCGGGCGAAAGGTACGCCGCTCAGCTCACGAGTGCGCAGGGCCTGAGACGTGCGGTGTTGTGCCCGCGGGACCGCTGGAGGTCGAAGCCGCGGGCATGGGCCTGCCTCAACCCGAGGGGGTTGGAGGTGGGAGGTTCAGCCTGCCCCGACCAGAGGGGGTCTATCCGGGCCAAAGCAGGAAGGACTGCGCCGCAGGCGTCCGTTGAGGGTGGTGGTGGGCGACGGCGTGGGCACGAGCGGAGGCCCAAAGAAAGCACGGGGAGGACGCCGACGCGTTCTGGAGTGCTTGGAGGTGGGGTCCGTGAGGAACGAGCGGGCCACGCCGGAAAGCGCGAAGGGCGCGTCTCAAGGGCGTCCGACCCGTCTATAGGGCGTCCGAATCAATCTCGAACCAGGCCACGTGCGTGTCCTCGTTCCAGTAGTCGCCGCTGCGCGTCGCGCAGCTGTCGACGATGAGCTTGCCGCGGCCGAAGTCCTCGCCGTCGTCGCGGGAGTGTCCTCCTTCGCCCTCGCGCTCGCCCTGGTCGGCCACGGCGACGCGGAGCCGTCCGGCGTCGGAGCGGATGAACAGGGTCATCACCCCGCCGCTCTGCCCCGAGCGTGAGTGCAGCAGCGCGTTGGTCGCCAGTTCGCTGACCGCGAGTTCGGCGTCGTCCAGGACCTCGTCGGAGTGGCCCATGCGGTCGAGGAACTCGCGTACCCGTGCGCGGACCGAGCGGACCGCGGTGAGGTTCCCCGCGCAGCTCCACACGGTGTGGTCGGTGACGCCTCCGGTCACGTCGGCGACATCGATCGCCGGAACGTCCGGTGTGATGCCGTCCGGGGCGTCCGCGGGCACGAACTCGCGGAGTTGCCTCGCCTCAGCCATCCGGTCACTCCAATCACCCGCGTCGGGCGCGCGGGTCGCGCCGCCTGCACTCACCTTAGACAAGGGCGTACTTGCTCCAGAACAGCACACCCGGCTTCGGCATGCCGGGGATTGGCCACAAAACCCCGCCCTGTGTCCTCCCCGAGGAGGACAAAGGAAACGCTCCGGACCCCAGGCGAACCCATGTGAGGTGTAACACGCAGGCAATGCGCGTGCTCACGGCGTTGGCCGGATACGGCCGCCGGCGGGGGTTCGCGCCACGTCGGCCCGCCGCGCACCGACACGCACAGGAGCCACACCGGGCCGCACTGTTACCAGCACGTGATGGAAACCGACAAAACGGATAAATCACCCGTTAAACACCACGGTTTCGCTTCCCGGAGACATCGATTGGGGCACAACCCCCAGCGTCGCGACCGCGGTGGGCGCCGCCCCGGGAGCGTGGGCGCGATGCGCACACCGCCCCGCGGAACCACCGCACCGGATGCCGGAAAGTACCAGGCCACAGCCGGTTTCACCACCCCGGCACACGGCCGGTCTCCCGCCCCGGGCGGCGTGCCGGAATGACCCCGTGTCAGCACATGTGCGCATTTGACGCTCTCAACAGGCGCAACAAGGATCAGGTGCGTCGATGCCGGCCCCACGTCCCGCGCCCCGCGGGCGCCGCCTCCCACCCGGCGTCGGCACCGAGAAGTTCCCAGTCCAGACGAGGTGTCCTGTGCCGTCCCTGTCCGAAGACCCCACCGTCCGCGCCCTCGGCGTCCCCAGCCGCCGCTCCCTCCTCAAGGCGTCGGCCGCCGGAGCGGCCGTGACACCGGTCCTCGCCGCCTGCGGCGGGGACGAGGAATCCGCGGGCTCCGGTGGCGGTGAGCCCCAGCGGGGCGGCCACCTGCGCGTCGGCGTCGCGGGCGGCGGCGCCAGCGACACCCTCGACGCGCACGACCCCACCGACAACGTCGACATCGCGCGCAACTACGCCCTGTACGCGTCGCTGATGCGCTACAGCAACGACGGCACCATCGAGCCGTACCTGGCCGAGTCCCTGGAGTCCAACGACGACGGCACCGAGTGGACCCTGGTCCTCAAGGAGGGCCTGACCTTCCACGACGAGTCGCCCGTGACCGCCGACTCCGTCGTCTTCTCGCTCCGGCGCATCATCGACCCGGAGAACCCGATGCGCGGCGCCGGCGACCTGGAGGGCGTCGACCACGAGGCCCTGGAGGTCGTCGACGAGCGCACGGTGGTCATCCACTGCACCGAGCCCCTGGTCACCCTGCCCGAGGCGCTCGCGGAGTACTACAACTGCGTGGTGCCCGAGGGCTACGACCCCGACGAGCCCGTCGGCTGCGGTCCGTTCCGCCTGACCGAGTTCGAGGTCGGCCGGTACAGCCTCATGGCGCGGCACGAGGGCTACCACGAGGAGGGCCTGCCCTACGTCGACGAGCTGGAGATCATCGACTTCCCCGAGGACGACGCCCGCGTCAACGCGCTGAGCAGCCAGAACGTCGACATCATCAGCCAGGTGCCGCACGCCCAGGTCGCCATCATCGAGGGCGACCCGTCGCTGTCGATCATGGAGTCCGAGACCGGCATGTGGCTCCCGTTCACCATGCGCGTCGACCAGGCCCCCTTCGACGACGTACGCGTGCGCCAGGCGTTCCGGCTCATCGTGGACCGCCAGGAGATGATCGACCAGGCGCTGTCCGGCTACGGGCAGATCGGCAACGACATGTACGCGCGGATGGACCCCTCCTACCCCGAGGACTTCGAGCAGCGGGACCAGGACCTGGACGAGGCCCGGCGCCTGCTGGACGAGGCGGGCCACGGCGACGGCCTGGAGGTCGAGCTGGTCACCAGCGACATCAGCGCCGGCGTGGTCGCCGCCGCCGAGGTCTTCAAGGAGCAGGCGACCGAGGCGGGCGTCACCGTCACCCTGCGCCGGGTCAACCCCAGCGACTACTGGAACCCGGAGGAGGGCTTCCCCTACGCCTTCGGCCAGGACTTCTGGAGCGCCCGCAACTACATCACCCAGACCGCGCAGGGCTCGGTCGTGGGCGCGCCCTACAACGAGACGATGTGGGGCGAGGACGAGGAGTGGGTCGAGCTCGTCGACCAGGCGCGCAGCACCTCCGACCTGGAGGAGCGCAACGAGATCATCCGGCAGGCGCAGCGGATCGAGTACGAGGAGGGCGGCTACATCGTCTGGGGCTTCGTGAACCTGATCGACGCCCACGCGACGAGCGTGCACGGGCTGGAGCCCGCGGTCTCCGGCCACCCCCTGGGCTCCTACGCCTTCCACCGGGTGTGGATGGACCAGTAGGGAGCGGTACCGCCGCCAGGGCGGGTGCCCCCGGCACCCGCCCCACTCCGACCGCAACCGAAAGCTCACCATGACTCGACTCATCGTCGTCCGGCTCCTCTTCGGCGCCCTGACGCTCTGGGCGGTGTCCCTCGTGGTCTTCGCCGCCACCCAGGCGCTGCCCGGTGACGCCGCCCAGCTCATCCTCGGGCGCGACGCGACGCCCGAACGCCTGGCCGTGCTGCGCGAACAGCTCAACCTGGGCGAGCCCGTGGCCGTGCAGTACATGCAGTGGCTCCAGGGCATCGTCCAGGGCGACCTCGGGACGTCGTTCTCCAACCGTCAGCCCGTCGCGGAGTACCTGGCCGCGCCCGTCCAGAGCTCGATGACCCTGATGGGGCTGGCCGCGCTTGTGGCCACCCCGGTCGCCCTGGCCGTCGGCGCCACGAGCGCGCTGCGCAGGGACCGGGCCTTCGACCACAGCTCGTCGATGGGGACGCTGGTCGTGGCGTCCATCCCCGAGTTCGTCGTCGGCATCCTGCTGATCCTGCTGCTCGGCCCCGGCGGGCTGGACCTGTTCCCGTCGGTGTACGCCCGCGAGGGCGGACCCGACCAGTGGATCCTGCCCGTCCTGACGCTCTCGCTGGCCGTGGCACCGCCGATCGTGCGCATGATGCGGGCGACGATGATCGAGGTCCTGGAGAGCGAGTACGTGCAGCAGGCACGGCTCAAGGGCATGAGCGAGCGCCTCGTGCTTTGGCGCCACGCCGCGCCCAACGCCATCGGCCCGGTCGCCCAGGTGGTCGCGCTGCAACTGGCGTGGCTGGCCGGCGGCGTGGTGGCGATCGAGTACCTGTTCAACTTCCCCGGCGTCGGCAAGGTGCTGATGGACGCCATCGCCAACCGCGACGTGCCGCTGATCCAGGCCGTCGTCCTCCTCATCGCCGGGATCTACATCCTCGTCAACCTGGTCGCCGACGTGATCGGTCTGGCGGCCAACCCGAAGGTGAGGGTCGCGAACCGATGAGTACGCCTTCGACGAAGACCGCCGGGCCCGCCGTCGCGCCGCCCCGGCGCCGCCCCGGGCTGTTCCGGACCGCGTGGCGGTTCGGCCGAACCAAGGTGGGCGTGGTCCTGACCGCCCTGGTCGTCCTGGTGGCCGTGGTGGGCCCCTTCGTGGCTCCGTACACGCCGACGGAGTTCGTGGCCAAGCCGTTCGAGACGGGGGTGGACGGCGCGCTGTTCGGCGGCGACAACCGCGGCAGGGACGTGCTCACGCGCTTCCTGTGGGGCGGGTGGACCCTGCTCCTGCTGGCGGGTGCCGCGGCCGGGATCGGCGTGGCCGCGGGCACCGTCGTCGGCATCGTCGCCGGCTACCAGGGCGGATGGCTGGACAACGCCCTGATGCGCGTCAACGACGTCCTGCTGGCCTTCCCGCAGCTCATCGCCGCCCTGCTGGTGATGTCGATCATCGGCCCCAAGGTGTGGCTGATCGTGGCCGTCATCGCGGTCTCGCACCTGCCGCGCGTGGCCCGCGTCATCCGCGAGGCCACCCGCAAGGTCATCGAGCAGGACTACGTCAAGGCCTCCGAGGCGATCGGCCTGCCGCGGTGGCGGATCATGGCCGTGGAGATCCTGCCGAACGTGACCAGCCCGCTGCTGGTGGAGCTGGGCCTGCGGCTGACCTACTCGATCGGCGTGGTGGCGGTCCTGGGCTTCCTCGGCATGGGTCTGCAGCCGCCGACGGCGGACTGGGGCCTGATGATCAACGAGAACCGTCAGGGCATGGCCGTGCAGCCGTGGGCCGTCGCGTTGCCCGTGACCGCGATCGCGGTCCTGACGATCGGCGCCAACCTCATCACCGACGGGCTCTCACGGGCCGCGATCGGCATCGACCGGGGGGTCGAGAAGTGACACAGGACAAGACGCCGAACGACACCACCGTGCTGGTGGTCGACGAACTCACCGTGATCGGGCGTCCCTCGGACGTGGAGATCATCAGCGGCGTGTCGGTCACGGTGCGGCGCGGTGAGATCCTCGGCCTGGTGGGCGAGTCCGGGTCGGGCAAGACGACGCTGGGGCTGTCCCTGCTGGCGCACTGCAAGCGGGCCACGGAGATCTCCGGCGGCCGCGTGGAGGTGGCGGGGGCCGATCTCGCGACCCTGTCCGAACAGGGCGTGCGCGCGCTGCGGGGGCGGGCGGTGGCCTACATCCCGCAGTCCCCCGCCTCGGCGCTCAACCCCGCGCTCAGGCTGCGCACACAGCTGCGCGAGGCCCTGCACGACGCCTCCCTGTCCGCGGCCGAGGTGGCCGCGCGGGTCAGCGAGGTCCTGCGCGAGGTCGCGCTGCCCGACGACGACGCCTTCCTGGCGCGCTACCCGCACCAGCTGTCCGGGGGCCAGCAGCAGCGCGTGGCGATCGCCATGGCCTTCATCGGCCGACCGGACGTGATCGTGCTCGACGAGCCGACCACGGGCCTGGACGTGACCACGCAGGCGCACGTGCTGGAGACCATCCGCCGGATGACCCGCGACTACGGGACGGCGGGCGTCTACATCAGCCACGACATGGCGGTGGTCGCGGGGCTGGCCGACGAGATCGCGGTCATGTACCAGGGTGAGCTGGTCGAGCGCGGGCGCACGTCGGAGGTCATGACGGCGCCGCGGCACGAGTACACGCGCCGGCTTCTGGGCGCCGTCCCCCTGCTGCGGACGGACCGGCGCCCGGAGCAGGCCGCAGCGGAGCAGGAGCCGCTGCTGCGCGTGCGCGGCCTGTCCGCCGGGTACGGGCGCACCACGGTGCTGGAGGACATCGACGTGTCGGTGTCGCGCGGGGAGTGCGTGGCGCTGCTGGGCGAGTCCGGGTCGGGCAAGACGACGCTGTCCCGGTCGGTCGTGGGCCTGCACCACCAGTTCTCCGGCGAGATGCTCTTCGACGGCGCGCGGCTGGCCACCGGCAGCTACCGGCGCACCCCCGAGCAGCGGCGGCGCGTGCAGTACGTGTTCCAGAACCCGTACGAGGCGCTGAACCCCCGCAAGCGCGTGCGCGACCAGATCCTGGGCCCCTACCGCCACCTGGTGGGACGGCCGCAGGACCCGGACGCCGTGGTGGCCGAGGCACTGGAGCGCGCCGCACTGTCGGCCTCCTACGCGGACCGCTTCCCCGAGCAGCTGAGCGGCGGTGAGCGCCAGCGGGTGTGCATCGCCCGCGCGGTGGCCACCAAGCCCGACCTGCTGGTGTGCGACGAGATCACCTCGGCCCTGGACGTGTCGGTGCAGGCCGAGATCGTCGCGCTGCTACGGAACCTGCAGGACGCGGGGATGGCGCTGCTGTTCGTCACCCACAACATCGCGCTGGTGTCCAACATCGCCGACCGCGTCGCGGTGCTCAACAAGGGCCGGATCGTGGAGTACGGGCCGGTCGGCGAGGTGATGTCGGCGCCCGAACACGAGTACACGCGTGCGCTCATCGCCGACACCCCGGTGTTCGCGGGCGCTTGACGCCGGGGCCTTCGTCGTCGACTTGCCTTGCTCGTTCCTCGCTTTGGCCCGATCAACCCCCTGGGGCACGGGTGGACGGGACCGCCCACCTTCGACCCCTGGGGGTTGCGGTGAGTGGACCGGCTCACCTTCACCCCGGAGGTCGCCGTAGGTGGAACCGCTCACCGCTCCCCCCGGGGGTCCTGCAACAGGGTGCGGATTCACCCTTCCGGGGGAACCGGTGGGCGGGGGCCCGGGCGGGCAGGGTCCTCTCGGGCGGGGGTCAGAAGAGGACGGACATGACCTCGCCGACCTGGCGGAAGCCCACGCGGTGGTAGGCGGCGCGCGCGGGGGTGTTGAAGTCGTTGACGTAGAGCGTCACGCGGGGGGCGACCTCGGCGAGCGCGTACTCGACCACCGCCGCCATGCCGGCGCTGGAGTGGCCCTGTCCGCGCAGGTCGGGGTGCACCCACACGCCCTGCACTTGGCAGGCGTGCGGTGTGACGGCGCCGATCTCGGCCTTGAACACGACGCGCCCGTCCTCGATGCGGGCGAAGGCGCGGCCGGTGCGGACCAGTTCCTCCACCCGGGCGCGGTACAGCGCGCCGCCGTCACCGGAGTCGGGCGGCACGCCGACCTCCTCGGTGAACATCGCCACGCAGGCCGGGACGAGGATGTTGAGCTCGGAGGGGCGTACGCGCCGCACGAGCGGGTCCGCGGCGACGTGGGGCGGGCCGTCGATCTCCAGGACCGGCTGGCTGTCGCGGATCGCCCTGGCGGGTCCCCAAGCCGGGGTGACCTGCCGCCAGAACTCGGCGACGGCCTCGACCGGGCCGACGATCGAGGAGCAGCGCCGGCCGCGCCAGCGGGCGTGGTCGGCGAAGCCGCGGATCGCGGCCGGTCCGGCGTTGACCGGGACCAGGTTGGCGCCGGAGTAGCACAGGGCGGTCAGACGGCCCCGGTCGACGTGGCCCCACACCTCGGTGCCGGTGGGACCGGCCGAGATTCCGGTCGCCATCAGCCGTGACGTGACGAAGACGTTTCCCACGGGATCGGTGTCCAGGAGCGCGTGGACGGCTTCGCGGTCCCGCTCTCCCAGGACCCGTACCGGCGAGGTCCGCAGCATCGCATCTCCCCCATCGTTCCGCCGACATCGCGGCGGCCGCCGGCGACGGCCGCACGCGCCTGTTCGCGCCGTTTCCAGCCTATTCGACCATCTCGGCGGAGTCCGAGGCGCGGTCGAGTCCGAAGGGCCCGATCCGCTGCAGGTCGGGCGTCGGCTCGCGCTGGGCCTCGCGCGGCCGGGGCTCGGGCCCCGCCTCGCAGGTGAGGTCGGCGCCCGGCCCCGCCTCGGGCAGTTCGCCCCGGAGCAGGTAGGCGGTGACCGCCTCGTCCACGCAGGTGTTGCCGGTCAGCGCGACGCCGTGGGTGCGGCCGCCGTCCTCGATGACCAGGGCCGATCCGGTCAGCCGCCGGTGCAGGGCGTGGGCCCCCTCGACCGGGGTCGCGCCGTCGCCGGTCGCGTGCACCACGAGCGCGTCGCCGGAGTAGGCGGGGCGCTCGTAGGGGGTGTCGCCGACCCCGAACCAGTCGTCGGCGGGCGCCGACCAGGTCGCGCAGGGGGCGTTGTACCAGGTGTTGTGCCAGGCCATGAAGGGTGCGTCCTCGTGGACGTCCTCGGTGTCCGAGCGCCAGGTGTCCCAGTCCTTGGGCCAGTGGGAGTCGGTGCACTGGACGGCGAGGTAGCCGGCGTAGCCGTTGTCGCTGCCGGCGTCGTCGCCGTAGGTCTCGTGCAGGTCCACGAGCGGAGCCGGGTCGTCGTCGTTCACCTGGGCCGACAGGGCCGAGGCGACGGCCGGCCAGGTGCGCCCGCTGTAGGCGACGACGATCGCCACCCCCTCCAGCTCGGTGGGTCCCACCGTGTCGGCGGCGGGTGCGGTGCCCAGGCGCTCGCGCAGCGCGTAGTAGGCGTCGGCGACCTCCTCCCGGGTGCCGCCGAGGCCGTAGGCGTCGTCGTGGCGGGCGACCCAGGCGAAGAAGGCGCCGGCGGCCCGGTCGAGGGCGCGGCTCTGGACGTGGTTGCTGTCGTACCAGGGGTGGTCCGGGTTCACCACGCTGTCCAGGACCAGGGCGCGCACGCGTTCGGGGTAGAGCGCGGAGTACACCGTGCCCAGGTAGGTGCCGTAGGAGTAGCCCAGGTAGTCGATGCGCTCCTCGCCCAGGGCGGCGCGGATGGCGTCCATGTCGTGGGCGGTGTCCTCCGTGCGCATGTGCTCCAGGATCGGGCCGCTGTTGTCGGCGCACGCCTGGGCGTGCGCCTCGGCCCGGTCGAGCAGGGCGGCCTCCTCGTCCGGCCCCGCGGGAACGGTGTCGGGGCGCACGGCGGTGAAGAAGTCGGGATCGCAGGCGACCGCCGGGTTGGAGGCGCCGACGCCGCGGGGGTCGAAGGAGACGACGTCGTAGACCTCGCGCAGTTCCTCGGACATGCGCCGGTGGGTGTGGGAGGCCCACATGCGGCCCGCGCTGCCGGGGCCGCCGGGGTTGACGAGCAGGGTGTGTTCGGCGGTCCCGGTGGCGGGGACCCGGGACAGGGCGAGGTCGACGGTCGCGTCCTGTCCACGCGCGCTCCCGCCGTCGTCCCCGCGGGCCATCGGGACGGTGAGGGTCGCGCACTCCAGCGTCTCGTCGCCCACGGGCCCGATGTCCTCGCACGGACTCCACTCCAGGGCCCTGAGGTCGACCCGCGTCGCCGGTGCCGCCTCCGCGGCCTGCGCGGGCAGGGCCGCCACCAGGGAGGCCAGGATCGCTCCGGTGGAGGCGGTGGCCCAGGTTCGTGCTCGCACTCGTCGACTCCCTCACGCGCGACTGGTTTCCCCCTGAATAGTTATCACCACGGAGAGTGACCATCGGCGGCGACACGAGGGTCTACCTCCCACTGCCCGGTAGCATGTGCCCTGGTCAGGTCGGAATTGAACGGAAGGTCGGTATGCGTCTGGATCGCGTCGATGAGCGGATCATCGCGATACTCGGCGCCGACGCGCGCATGAGCTTCGCCGACATCGGCGGCTCGGTCGGCCTGAGCCCGTCCGCGGTCAAGCGGCGGGTCGACCGCCTGGTGGAGTCCGGCGCGGTCCGCGGGTTCACCGTGGTGGTGGAGCCGCAGGCCATCGGGTGGACCACGGAGGCGTTCATCGAGCTGTACTGCCGCGCCCGCACCTCACCAGGTGAGATCCGCACCGGGCTGGCCTCCTACGCCGAGATCACCTCGGCGTGCACGGTCACCGGCGAGGCCGACGCCATCGTCCAGGTCCGGGCCCGCGACACGCACCACCTGGAGGAGGTCATCGAGCGCATCGGCGCCGAGCCCTTCGTGGTGCGCACCAAGAGCACGCTGGTCCTGTCCCGCCTGGTCGACCAGCCCATCCTCGCCGGAACCGCCGACCTGCCCTGACCCCGGACCGGCGCCGTGTCCGGGTCAGCGGCGCCGCGGCGCGGAGCTGAGCGCCCGCGAGATCCCCCGCGCGGCCGCCTGGACGAGCGGGGCCAGCGCGGCGGGCCGGGCCTCGTCCAGCCGCACCACCAGCGACACCGCGGCCACGACGGCGCCGTCCACGGCCCGGACCGGCGCGGCGACCGACAGCGCGTCGGTGGTCACCTGGCCCTCGCTCACCGCGTACCCGCGCCGGCGGATCTCGGCCAGGCGGGCCCGGAGCCGGACGGGGTCGGTCACGGTCAGCGGCGTGTAGGCGCGCAGCGGCCCGCGCAGCACCGCGTCCTGGACATCGACGGGCGCGTGCGCCAGCAGGACCAGCCCCACCCCGGTCGAGTGCAGGTCGAAGCGTCCGCCGACCCGGGTGAGGACGGGGATGGCGTGCCGCCCGGCGATGCGCTCCACGAACACCAGCTCGTGGCCCTCCCGGACCGCGAGCTGCACGTTCTCCCGGGTGACCTCGTACAGGTCCTCCAGGAAGGGCATGGCCGCCTCGCGCAGGCCCAGGCCGCGCGGGGCCAGCGACGCCACCTCCCACAACCGCAGCCCGACCCGGTAGCGGCCGTCGGCGTCGCGTTCCAGGGCGCCCCACTCCACGAGTTCGGCGGCCCGCCGGTGGGCCGTGGGCAGGGACAGCCCGGACCGGCGGGCCAGCTCGGTGAGCGTGAGCTCGGGGGTCGCGGGGGTGAAGGCGCCCAGCAGAGCGAGCACCTTGGCGGTGACCGTGCGGTGGTCGGGGCGCGCCCCGCCGTCGTCCGTCACGCGCGCCCCGTCGGTGTCCGCCACGCACGCCTCCTCCCGTCCGCCGCCCGCGACCCGCGTGTCCCCGGCCCGCCGGTGCCGCCGGCTCAGAGTTCGAGGACGAGGCGCGGCGTGTGCGCGCGGGACACGCAGATCATCATCATCTCCCCCGATGCCCGCTCCTCGTCGGTGAGCAGCGAGTCGCGGTGGTCGGGCACCCCGTCGAGCACGGGTGTCTCGCAGGTCCCGCAGGTGCCCTCGCGGCAGGAGGAGAGCACCTGGACACCGGCGTCCTCGACGGCCTCCAGCACGGAGCGGCCCTCGGGGACGTGCACCGTCACGCCCGTCTCGGCGAGCTCCACGTCGAACGCGCCACCGCCCGGGGCGGCCTCCCGCGGGGCGAACCGCTCGACCCGGAGCGTACCCGGCGGCCATCCCGCGGCGCGCTCCTCCACCGCCGCGATCAGGGGTTCGGGACCGCAACAGTAGACCAGGTCGCCCTCGCCGGGGTCGGCGGGCAGGGCGTCCAGGTCCAGCAGTCCCACCTCGTCCTGCGGGTGCAGCGCCACCCGGTCCCCGTACTCCCGGGCCAGGTCCGCCCCGAAGGCCATGGCGGCCCGGGTGCGCCCGCCGTAGAGCAGCCGCCAGTCGGCTCCGGCGGCGTGGGCCGCCCGGACCATGGGCAGCAGCGGGGTGATGCCGATGCCGCCGGCCACGAACACGTAGCGCCGCGCCGACAGGAGCGGGAAGGTGTTGCGCGGTCCGCGCAGGCGGACGGTGCTCCCCTCGGTCAACCGCTCGTGCACGAACCGCGAGCCGCCCCGGCCGTCGGGCACGTCCAGGACGGCCACGCGCAGGACGTCGCGGTCGGCCGGGTCGCCGCACAGCGAGTACTGGCGGACCAGGTCGGTTCCCAGCACCAGGTCGACGTGCGCCCCGGGTTCCCAGGGATCGAACGCGTCCCCGTCGACGCGGGTGAACGTCAGCCGCAGCACGCCGTCGGCGACGTTTTCCCTGCGGTCCAGCCGCGCGTCGAACTCCAGCTCGACGCGCGGCCCGGTGGTCACGGTCATCTTGTGCCCCTCCTCCTCCACGGCGGTCCCGTGACTGTTCAGCGGCCGGCCGGAACCGGCGTGCGCGGGTCCCGCGCGTCCTCGGCGGGGCCGGTCCCCGCCTCGTCGGCGGAGCCGGGCCGGTGCCCCTCGGGGTGGTCCAGCACCCACTCCCAGAGCACGACCGGGTCCTCGAAGAGCCGCTCGGCGCCGCAGTGGCACACCGCCCGCAGCTGGTCGGTGCCCAGCACCCAGTGGATGCGGACGATGCCGTCGCCCTGGAGCATCGGCCGGTTGCCCGCGGGACTCACGACCGCCCCCGCCCGGCCGCCGCGGTCGGCGCCGGGGACTCCTGCCCTCGGCCCTCGGCCGCCATGGCCCTGAGCATGCGGCGCGCGGCAAGACCGCCGGTGTCGATGTTGACCGACAGCTCCTGGTAGCCGTCGGCCTCCTGCTCGACCACCTTCTCCAGGAGGTCGAGGGCGACCACGTCCTGCAGGACGACGGTGCGGTTGTTCTCCCTCAGGAAGGCCGACACCTGGTCGTCGCCGAGGGCGAAGTCGCGGGCGACCGCCCAGAAGTCGTGGGTGCTGTGCTCGGTCTCGGGCGTGATGGCGTAGACGACCTCCACGTGGAAGGCGTCGGGGTCGGTGCCGTCCTCGTTCGGGAGCACGCCCACGGGGGCGATGCGGCTGTGCAGGAGGTACAGGCACGGCGGCCGGTACTCGATGTCCTGCCAGCGGGTGATGCGGCCCTCGATGCCGGTGGACTCGGCGTAGAAGGGCGGGCAGGCGGCGTCGGCCATGTGGCGGCTGACGTAGACCACGCGCTCGGCCTCGTCGACCTCGGTGGTGATGGGGGTCTCGGCCACCTCGGGGGTGCCGATGTAGCCGCCGTGCAGGTAGGTCTCGTGGGAGAGGTCGAGGAGGTTGTCGACGAGCAGGTCGTAGCGCGCGGCGAGCGGTTCCATGCCGCACACGACGGTGTAGGCCTCGTCGTCGAGCCAGGGGGCGCGGGGGATCGGGGTGGTCTCGGCCAGGTCCGGGTCGCCGATCCACACCCACACGAAGGAGTCCTGCTCGACGACCTTGTAGGCGGGGACACGGGCGGTGCGCGGGATCCGCTTCTGGCCCGGCACGGACACGCACGTGCCGAGCGTGTCGTAGGTGAAGCCGTGGTAGCCGCAGACGACGCGGTCACCGTCCAGCCGGCTCTCGGAGAGGGGGTAGCGGCGGTGGACGCAGCGGTCGGCGAGGGCGACGACCTCACCGGCCTCCGTGCGGTAGAACACGATCGGTTCACCGAGGATCGTACGCGCGAACAGCGCGCGGCCGATCTCGGTCCCGTACGCGGCGACGTACCACTGGTTGCGAACGAACTCCGTCATGTGCGCGGCCTCCTGCGTCGGTGGGCGGCCACGGGGGGCGCGGGGGACGGCGCACCGCCGCGAACGACGGTGTCGGGTCGCCGGGATCGCACGTTCCGCGCTCCGTGGCCTCGGTCACCATGCTGTGTGACCCGCGACCGTCCGCGCAGTACGACTTTCACTGGGTGAAAGCCTTCCGGAACGCGTCGGCCCCGGCCGCGCTGGGCGCGGCCGGGGCCGGGAGGAAGGCGGTCCGGCCGGAGGTCCGGGCGAAGGCGCTCGGACGCGGTCCCGTTCCCGCGGGGCCTCAGTCCTCGGGCAGGGCGAGCGGGGCGAGTTCGTCGAAGACGTCGCCCGGCCCCGGGTTGGCCGGGTCGGTCGCGCCGCCGAAGTGGTCGACCACGCCCCACACGGCGTTGAGGGCGGTCTGTACGGCGCCCTCGGCCCAGCCGGCGGTCCAGGACACGTCGTCCCCGGCCAGGAACAGGCCGCGGTGGCGCTCGGCCAGGCCGTCCTGCTTGAAGTGCGTGAACAGGCGGCGCTGGTACCGGTAGTGGCCGGGCAGGTTGGCCTTGAACGCGCCCATGAAGTAGGGCTCGTCCTCCCACGACACCGTCACGGGGTCACCGGTGATGTGCGACCGGATGTCCACGTTCGGGTAGATCTTGCCGAGGGAGGAGAGCATGACCTCCAGTCGCTCGTTGGCCGACAGCGGCAGCCACTTGAGCGAGTCGTCGCACCAGGTGTAGGACATGCAGATCGCGGCCGGGCCGTCGGGGTCCTCGCCCTCCAACAGGTAGGTGCCCCGGGTCATGCGGTCGGTGAGCGTCATGCTCATGACGTCGCGGCCGGTCTCCGGGTCCCGGTCCCGCCAGAACGCGCGGTCCACCGGCACGAACAGCTTCGAGGACTCCATGTAGTGGGTGCGCTCGATCGCCGTCCAGTGGTCGATGGGCAGCAGGTCCTCGTCGCAGTCGATCTTGGACAGCAGCATCCAGCTCTGCGCGGTGAACACGGCCGCGGCGTAGGTACGGGTCGAGCCCGAGGCGTCGGTGACGGTGATGTTGCCCGACGGGGAGCCCTTGGCGGCGGTGCGGCGCAGCGCCGTCACGGCCGGGCGGGGTCCGCCCTCGTGCAGGGAGGCCAGGGTCGTGCCCTGCGCCCAGTGCACGAGCTTGTCGGGGGCGTCCTCCCACAGGCGCAGCGGCAACTGCTGGACGCCGCCGACGATGCTCATGTGGTCGTCGTCGGCACCGGTGTAGGTGACACGCAGGATCTCCAGGATGGAGTTGGGGAAGTCGGTGTCCCAGCCGCCGGTCCCGAAACCGACCTGGCCGAAGATCTCCCGGTGACGGAAGGAGGCGAAGGCCGGGGAGTCGCAGAGGAAGCCGTAGAAGGTCTGGTTGTCGAGCTTGGCGACCAGCTCGTTCCAGATCTCCTTCTGCGTGGCTACGTCGCGCTCGCGGATGGCCCGCTGCATGCGGGTGTGCTGGGCGCCGTCCTCCAGGGTGCGCTCCCAGGCGCGCGCGACCTCGCGGTAGACCTCGGGCAGGTCGTCCAGAGCGGTGGCGTAGTGCGCCTGTCCCTTGAGGTCGACGACGGTGCTCGGCGTGACCGGGGAGAGCGGGTTGGGGAAGCCGACCGTCTCCAGTCCGACCCGGTCCACGTAGTGCCAGAAGGAGGTGGACGACGGCGGGAAGCGCATGGCGCCCATCTCGGCGACGACGTCGTCGGGGCAGTGGTCGAGCTTCTCCGTCCGCAGTCGGCCGCCGATCCGGTCGGCCTCGTACACGACCGGCTTCAGGCCCATCTTCATCAGCTCGTAGGCCGTGATGATGCCGGACAGTCCGCCGCCGATGACGGCGACCTCGGTCCCGTGGCTCGCGGCGGGGACCTGGCCGAGCCCCGCGGGGTGGGCCAGGTAGTCGTCGTAGGCGAACGGGAAGTCCGGTCCGCACATGTTCAGCGGTGTGTCCTGTGCGGGCGTGGCACCGGCGGCCGTGGGCACGGCAGACGTCATCAGGCCCCTCCTTCGCATGGGTGTCGGCGAGCGGTTGGCTCGGTCGGCCGGCCGGGGCCGGCGGTTCGGGAATGGTGGTGCGGCTCAGCCGGTGAACCGGGTGTAGAGCTCCGGGCGACGGTCGGCCAGATAGGACTGGTCCCGCCGGGCCCGGGTGAGCGCGTCCGGGTCGACGTCGCCGACGAGCAGCTCCTCGTCGGGTCCCGCCCGCAGCGTGTCGGTGCCGTCCGGCGCGACCAGGGCGCTCAGCCCCGCGTACCGCAGGTCGCCCTCGGTGTCGCAGCGGTTCACGTAGGCCAGGTGGATCTGGTTCTCCAGGGCGCGGACCGGCACGACGCGGGTGGGCACGTCGGTGTAGGGGCGCATGAGGGCCGTGGGCACGACGAGCAGTTCGGTGCCGGCCAGGGCGTGCGCCCGCACGGGCTCGGGGAACTCCACGTCGTAGCAGACCAGCAGGCCCAGGCGCAGTCCGCCGAGCTCCACCTGGACGACGGGCTCGGAGCCGGCGGTGAACGCGGACCGGTCCAGGTCGCCGAACAGGTGGGCCTTGCGGTAGGCGGCACGGGGCGTGCCGTCGGCTCCGACGAGCTGGACAGTGTTGTACACGGTGCCGTCGGCGCGCTCGGGGAAGCCGTACACGACGGCGATCCCGGCGTCGGCCGCAATGGCGGCGACCGCGGAGCACAGGGGCCCGTCGGCGGATTCGGCCAGGCGGGCGGTGTCGGCGCCGATGTTGTAGCCGGTCATCGACATCTCCGGGCCGACGAGCAGGTCGGCTCCGGCGGCGGCCGCGGTCGCGGCACGGTCGGCCAGACGGGCGAGGGCGGCGGCGGTGTCGCCGCTGGGTGCGGTCCCCTGGTCCAGGGCCACGCGCAGGGTCCGGTCGCTCACCGTGTCACCTCCGGTCGTCGGTCGCTGCTCGGCCGCATCCACTCTAGGGGCGAATGTCCGCTTTTTCAGTGCGCCGAATCGTGGATACGTTGCGTATTCAGCGCAGAGTGCCCGTATTCTTTGCGTCATTTCGCGTGTTGACGCGTGATCTGTGTTCCAGGCCACGACGGGCGGCGCGGCGGAGGGGCCGAGGGCTCGCCCCCGACCCCTCCGGGGCGTTCACCGTGCGCGGGGCGCGGCCGTCAGGAGCGGACCTCGACGGTGTCCTCGTGCTCCAGGGCCGAGCGGCGCATGCTGTAGGAGAAGTAGATGACCAGGCCGACCGCGAGCCAGGCGAGGAAGGCGACCCACACGCTCAGCGCCATGCTGAACATCAGGTAGGCGCAGGACAGCACGCCCAGGACCGGCGTGACCGGCGCGCCCGGCATGCGGAAGGCGCGCTTGAGGTCGGGGCGCGACCGGCGCAGCACCAGCACGGCCACGTTCACCAGGGCGAACGCGAACAGGGTGCCGATCGCGGTGGCGTCGGCGAGCGGGCCCAGCGGGATGAGCGCAGCCAGCAGTGCGATGAGCACCGACGTGATGATCGTGTTGGCGCGCGGGGTGCCCTTGGCGTCCAGGGTGGAGAACGCCTTGGGGATGAGCCCGTCGCGCGACATCGCGTAGAGGATGCGCGTCTGGCTGTACAGGACCACCAGGACGACGCTGGCCAGGGCGAGCACGGCGCCGGCCGCGAAGATGACCGCCCAGACCGTGGTGCCGGTGACCGCGGTGAGGATCCCGGCGAGCGAGGTCTCCCCGTCGGCGAAGTCGGCCCAGTTGAGCGCGCCGACGGCGGTGAAGGCCACCAGGCAGTACAGCGCGGTGACCAGGATCATCGAGAACATGATCGCGCGCGGCAGGTCGCGCTGGGGGTTCTTGGCCTCCTCGCTCGCCGTGGAGGCCGAGTCGAAGCCGATGTAGGAGAAGAAGAGGGTGGCGCCGGCGGCGCTGACGCCCGCCATGCCCATCGGCATGAACGGCGCGAAGTTGCCGTCCTGGACGGCGGTGACCGCGATGGCCACGAACATGACCAGGATGGCGATCTTGATCGCGACCATGACCGCGTTGACGCGGCTGCTCTCGCGCACCCCGACGAGCAGGGCGAACATCGACAGCAGGACCACGATGGCGGCGGGGACGTTGATCAGTCCGCCTTCGAGCGGACCGGCGAGCATCGCCGCGGGCATCGACAGGCCGGTCGTGAGGTGCAGGAGCTCGTTGATGTACTGCCCCCAGCCCACGCCGACGGCGGCGACGGAGACGCCGTAGGTGAGCATCAGACACCAGCCGCACACCCAGGCCATGAACTCGCCCATGGTGGCGTAGGAGTACGAGTAGGCCGAGCCGGAGGCGGGGATCATCCCGGCCATCTCGGCGTAGGCCAGGGCGGAGAACAGCGCGGTCACACCGGCGAGCACGAAGGCCAGGACGACGGCGGGACCCGCGACCGGCACCGCCTCCCCCAGGACGACGAAGATGCCGGTGCCGAGGGTGGCGCCGATCCCGATCATGGCGAGCTGCCAGAAGCCCATGTGGCGCCGGAGTCCGGCGCCCTCGGCGCCCTGGGTCTCCGCCACCAGCTTCTCGACGGGCTTGCGTCTGGTCAGTCGTTCCCTCAGCGCGGGCGCACCGCCCGAGCGCGTGGGGGCGTTGGCTCCCACGGGGGTCTGCTGGTCGACCACGTGTCACTCCTCGACGTTCCTGCGTGCGGGCACACCGAAAACCAGGCAGGACACAGTGGTCCCCTGGAATGGTGAGAGGGGGGTGGGGCGTCCGTTCCGTGCCGGTCTCGGCCGGAACGTGCCCTAGGCAACATTAGCCGTGTAACCCGCGTAACATGACCCACATTCATTGCGTTTGTCCGGCCGAAAATCCAGAATCCGTGCGGCACGGCGCAACAAAACGCACGATGGCGTGATGCATGTCACCCAAAATCACGCAGCGTGTTTAGACCCACGTGACCTGCGGTTTCACCAACGTTGGCGTAACGCCCCCCTGCCCGTGGACAGTCCCGTCCGGCCGAGGGGTGAGGGGGACCACAGGGCCGTGACACGAGAAGACCCGCCCCGCCTCTCGGTGGAGGGGGACGGGTCGGGAACGGGCGGGCGGGCGGCGGGCGGGCATGACGCGCGTCGGGCGGCGACCGGCCGGCGCCCGTGGCGCGCGTCGGGTCAGCCGGCCACGGCCACGGTGGGCTCACCGGGCTCGACACCGGACTCGCCCATCTCCTCGGCGATGCGCATGGCCTCCTCGATGAGGGTCTCCACGATCTTGGACTCGGGGACGGTCTTGATGACCTCGCCCTTGACGAAGATCTGGCCCTTGCCGTTGCCGGAGGCCACGCCCAGGTCGGCCTCGCGGGCCTCGCCCGGGCCGTTCACCACACAGCCCATGACGGCCACGCGCAGCGGCACCTCCATGCCCTCCAGGCCGGCGGTGACCTCCTCGGCCAGCGTGTAGACGTCCACCTGCGCCCGGCCGCAGCTGGGGCAGGAGACGATCTCCAGGCCGCGTTCCCGCAGGCCCAGGGACTCCAGGATCTGGGCGCCCACCTTGACCTCCTCGGCCGGCGGGGCCGACAGGGAGACGCGGATGGTGTCGCCGATGCCCTCGGACAGCAGGGCGCCGAAGGCCACGGCCGACTTGATCGTGCCCTGGAAGGCGGGGCCCGCCTCGGTGACGCCCAGGTGCAGCGGGTAGTCGCAGGCCTCGGCGAGCTGCCGGTAGGCGTTGACCATCACCACGGGGTCGTTGTGCTTGACCGAGATCTTGATGTCGCGGAAGTCGTGCTCCTCGAACAGCGAGCACTCCCACAGCGCCGACTCCACCATCGCCTCGGGCGTGGCCTTGCCGTACTTGGCGAGCAGCCGCTTGTCGAGCGAGCCGGCGTTGACGCCGATCCGGATCGGGGTCCCGGTGTCCTTGGCGGCCCGGGCGATCTCGGCGACCTTGTCGTCGAACTTCTTGATGTTGCCCGGGTTCACCCGCACCGCCGCGCAACCGGCCTCGATCGCCGCGAACACGTACTTGGGCTGGAAGTGGATGTCGGCGATGACCGGGATCTGCGACTTCTTGGCGATGATCGGCAGTGCGTCGGCGTCGTCGTTGGTGGGCACGGCCACCCGGACGATCTGGCAGCCCGAAGCGGTGAGTTCGGCGATCTGCTGGAGCGTCGCGTTGATGTCGGAGGTCCGGGTGGTGGTCATCGACTGCACCGAGACCGGGGCGTCCCCGCCGACGGGGACGTTTCCCACCATGATCTGCCGGGAGCGCCGACGGGTCGCCAAGGGGCGCGGCGGAGCGGTGGGAATGCCGAGATCGATGGACACGCTTGATTCACCTCGTCTACCGCCGGAGGGGGGCGGCACTTGAAATCTTCCGATAGAGGGCGCCTGGCGCAGCGCGCGGTGTCGCGTCCGAGTGTGCGCACGGCCGACCGGCGCAGCCGGCGGCCCGGGCCGCACCGCCGTTCCCGGATCGCGACCTCAAGGTTACCTGCACCGACGGGGCCGACCGGCAGGTCCGCCGAAGTCGTCCCGCCGGTTTCCCCGCCGTTAACCGAACAGTCTGACCGGGTTGACCACGTCGGCGATCAACAGCAGCACGCTGAAGACGAGGAAGCACGCGACCACGACGTAGGCCACCGGTGTCAGCAGCGCCACGTCCACCGGCCCCGGGTCGGGCCGCTTGGTCAGTCTCGCCCAGCCGCGCTTGATCCACTCCCAGATCGCGCCGGCCATGTGCCCGCCGTCCAGCGGCAGGATCGGCAGCATGTTGAAGGCGAACAGGAAGAGGTTGACCCCGGCCAGGATCTGGATCATCAGTGCCGCGGTGTCGGCGACCGGCAGGCCCTGCGACATGATCTCGCCGCCGATGCGGGAGATGCCGACGATGCCCACCGGGGAGTCCTGCGTGCGCTGCTCGCCCAGGAAAGCGGCGGCGAACACCTCCGGAACCCGGCTGGGCAGGTTGATGAGGGCCTCGCCGACGGCGACGAGCATGCTCCCCATCTCCGCCGCGGACTCGCCCAGGGTGAGCGGCGCCCGCTCGTTGAGGAAGATGATGCCGAGGAAGCCCACCGTCTCGGTCCGGTAGACGGCGAAGCCCTCGTCGTCGTAGACCCGTTCGCCGTCGGCGTCGGTCTCATAGAGGATCTCGCCCTCGGCGTCGCGTGCGGGCAGCTCGTTCTCGATGATGTCGACGTCGAGGGCGAGCCGCTCGCCGTCACGCTCGACGACGACCTCGGTGCTGCCCAGCGACTGCCGGATCTGCTGGTTGGCGGAGTTCCAGTCGGGCGTGGGCTCCCCGTCCACGGAGACGATGACGTCGCCCGGCTCCAGGCCGGCCTCCGCCGCCGGGGTCGGCGGCAGGTCCTCGCAGTCGGCGACGGAACTGCCCACGGGCGCCACGCACTCGTTGACCGCGCCGATGGTGGTGGTGCTCTGCGGGACGCCGATGCCCATGAACAGCACGCCGAGCAGGATCGCGGCCAGCACGACGTTCATCGCCGGTCCGGCGAACATGACGATCAGCCGCTTCCACGGCGCCCGCTGGTAGAACTGGCGGTCCTGGTCCTCCGGCGCCAGTTCGACGTAGGAGGCCTCACGGGCGTCTTCGGCCATCGCCCGCCAGCGGGAGAGCTTGCGCCCGTCGTCGGCGGTCCTGCGTGCCGGGGGCAGCATGCCGACCATGCGCACGAAGCCGCCGAGGGGGACGAGCTTGACGCCGTACTCGGTCTCCCCGCGGCGGACGGACCAGAGGGTCTTGCCGAAACCGACCATGTACTCGGTGCACTTGATGCCGAACATCTTGGCCGTGGAGAGGTGGCCGAGTTCGTGCCAGGCGATCGAGAACAGCAGTCCCAGTACGAACAGGATGATCCCGATCACGGTCATCGCCAGGACCATGCATCTCTCCTCAAGCCGGTTGGGGACCTAACCCGCGAGCAGCTCGTGTGCGCGGGCCCGGGCCCAGCTGTCAGCGTCGTACACGTCGCCGAGGGTCAGCTCCGAGGGCGACGGCCCCCGTTGCCCCGCCCGCTGATGATCCGAGACTACCCGTGCCACGGTGTCCATGATGGCCGGGAACGCGAGGTTTCCCTTGAGGAAGGCGTCGACCGCCTCCTCGTTGGCGGCGTTGTAGACCGCGGGTGCGGTCCCGCCCTCCGCGCCGACCTCGCAGGCGAGCCGGACCGCGGGGAAGGCCTCGTGGTCCAGCGGTTCGAAGGTCCAGCTCTGGGCCGTGGTCCAGTCCAGGCCGGGAGCGGCGCCGGGGACCCGGTCGGGGGCGCCCAGGCCGTAGGCGATCGGGATCATCATGCTGGGCGGGCTGGCCTTGGCGATGGTGGAACCGTCGACGTACTCCACCATCGAGTGGACGATGGACTGCGGGTGCACGACGACGTCGATGCGGTCCAGGGGCATGTCGAACAGCAGGTGGGCCTCGATGACCTCCAGGCCCTTGTTGACCAGGGTCGCGGAGTTGACCGTGATGACCGGGCCCATGCTCCAGGTGGGATGCCGCAGGGCGTCCTCGGGGGTGACGTCGGCCAGGTCCTGCCGGGTGCGGCCGCGGAAGGGCCCGCCGCTGGCGGTGACGACCAGGCGGCGCACCTCGTCGCGGCGGGCGTGCACGTGGCCCTGGGCGAGGCTGCCCAGCTCGCCCTCGGGCAGGTGGGGGAAGCACTGGGCCAGGGCGAAGTGCTCGGAGTCGACCGGGACGATCTGGCCGGGCGCGGCCAGTTCGCGCACCAGCGGACCGCCGATGATGAGGGACTCCTTGTTGGCCAGCGCGAGCCGGCGGCCGGCCCGCAGGGCGGCGAGGGTGGACTCCAGGCCCAGCGCCCCGGTGATGCCGTTGAGGACGACGTCGCACGGGGATCCGGCGAGCTCGGCGACGCCCTCGGCCCCGGCGAGGACGGTGGCCCCGCTGCCGTGGACCGCGAGCGCTGCGGCGAGTTCGGCCGCGCGCTCGGGGTCGGCGACCGCGACGGTCCCGACGCCGAGCTCGGCCGCCTGCTTGGCGAGCAGGTCCACCCGGCCGCCCCCCGCGGCGAGCCCGACGACCCGGAAGCGCCCCGGATTGCGCTGGACGATGTCGACGGCCTGGGTCCCGATGGATCCGGTGGAGCCGAGGATCACTACTGTTCGCTGCTGTTCTTCTCGCACGCCCCTTATTGTTCCGCACCCGCGCGATTCCCGCCGACAGCCTGTGGACAACGGTGACCGGGACGCCCAGGACGCCGCCCGGGCGGCGCGCGGAAGTCACTCCGGGCGGCACGCGGAAGGCGCCGAGGCGGCGCGCGCACGGCGTCAGGGCGGCGTGCGCACACGGCTCCGGACGGTCGCGGAAGGGGGGGTTTACAAGTCGGCGGCGGTCACCTAACTTGACCGGTGAGTAGGTTACTGGCGAGTTAAGCAACCGACTCCCCGACGGCGGGGCGCGACGCCCTCGGGACCCTCCCCTCCCCCGTCCCCCACCCCCGAGGTCCCGCCCCATGCCCTGCGCGCCCCTTCCCCCGCCCGTGCCCGACCCCCGCACTCCTCCCGCCGCCCGCACGCCCGCGCGCACCCTCGCGCGCCTGCTCTCCGGTGTGCTGGCCGCCCTGCTGACCGCCGTGCTCCTACCCGCCGCACCCGCCTCGGCGGCGGTCGGCGCCACCGTCACCCACGAGACGATCACCGGCCACGGCGGCATCGAGCTCCAGGCCAAGGTGTTCACCCCCACCGGCGTGGAGGGCCCGCACCCGCTGCTGGTCATGCCCTCCGCCTGGGGTACCCCCAACCTCATCTACGTCGGCGCCGCCCACCGGCTCGCCCACGAGTCCGGCTACCAGGTGATCGCCTACACCTCCCGCGGCTTCTACGACTCCGGCGGCGAGATCGAGGTGGCCGGCCCGGAGGACCGCGCCGACGCCAGTGCCGTCATCGACTGGGCGCTGGAGAACACCGACGCCGACCCCGAGCGGATCGGCATGGGCGGCATCTCCTACGGCGGCGGCATCAGCCTGCTGACCGCCGCCGAGGACGACCGCGTGCGCGCGGTGGCCGCGCTCAGCGGGTGGACCGACCTGGCCGCCTCCCTCTACCCCGACGCCACCGTCAACGAGCAGGCCGCCGAACTGCTGCTGCTGGCCGGGAACATCACCGGCCGCCCCGGCGAGAGCCTGCGGGAGATGGAGCGGGAGTACCGCGACGGGAACATCCAGCCGGCGCTGGACCTGGCACCCGACCGCTCCGTGGCCACCAAGGTCGACGACATCAACGCCAACGGCACCGCCGTCATGCTCGCCAACGCGTGGAACGACGGCATCTTCCCGCCCGGCCAGATCACCGACTTCTACGAGGCGCTGGAGGGCCCGAAGCGGCTCATGCTGGCCCCCGGCGACCACGCCACCCAGGAGGCCTTCGGCGCGGTCGGCCTGCCCAACGAGGTCTGGGCCGCCCTGGGCGACTGGTTCGACCACCACCTCAAGGGCGAGGCCAACGCGGTCGCCACCGACGACCCGGTCCACGTGCGGCCCAACAACGGGCGCGGCGGGTGGAGCACCCACCCCGACTGGCCGTCCGTGACCGGTACGACGGAGACCTACTACCTGGACCGGCCGAGCACCCACTGGTTCCGCTGGCAGAGCAGCGGGGCCATGGAGCCCGAGCCCGCGACCGGCTGGGACTACCGCTTCCGCACCGGCATCGGCACGACCGCGCAGAGCGGCACGGTGCTGCTCTCCGGCGCGCTCCAGCAGTTCTTCGACGTGCCGACGGGGGTGTCGCTGCCCCTGGTCGACCGCTACCGGTCCGCCGTGTGGACCGGACCGCGCCTGCCGGACGGCGCGCGCGTGGCCGGCACGCCCGAGGCGGAGTTCACTCTGACGCCGACCACGCCCGACCAGTCGGTGTTCGTGTACCTGTACGCCATCGACGGCGGCGGTACCGGGTCGCTGGTGTCACACACGCCCTACACCCTGCGCGACGCCGTGCCGGGCGAGCCCGTGACGGTGCGCGCCGACCTCCAGCCGGTGGTGTGGGACGTGCCCGCGAGGCACCGCCTGGCGGTCGTGGTGGACAGCCAGGACCACCGCTACGACAGCGAGAGCCGGATCGGCGACCGCGTCACGGTGACGTCCCCGGAGCAGGCCCCGTCGAGGATCACGGTCCCGTTCGCCTGACCCCGCCCGCCGCGCCCCGAGCGGCACCGGCCCCCTGAACGGCGGCCGGGCGACGCGACTCCCGCCGCGCCGTCCGGCCGCCTCGTTCCCACGAAGCACGGACACAAACTCAAAGTAGTCTTTGAGTTACTCAAAGTATGCAAGTATCGGGCGCATGAATGTGCCCACCACTCCCAAGATCCTGGCCTGCCTCGCCGCCGCGGCGGTCCTCCTCGGCGGGACGGCCGCCGCCGACCGGCTCCCCTCCCCCGCCTCCGCCCTCACCCGGACGGTGTCCTCCACCGACGAGGCCCCCGACCGTGAGGCGCTGTCCCGCGCGGACGGGGTGTCGCACCAGGCGGCCGCGGTCACCGAGGCCGAGCGCCGCGCGGTCCTCGACTACTGGACCGTCGAACGCATGGCGGCGGCGCAGCCGATCAGCATGGCCACCGACCTCGTCGAGGATGCCCTCCAGCTCTCCGAGCGCGCGGAGCGCGCCGAGGCCGAACCGCAGGCGGCCCCGCACCCCGACAGCACGGGCGAGCGCTGGACCTCCGGCGGCCTGGTGACCCGGACGACCGGAAAGGTCTTCCTCACCATGGACGGCCGCGACTTCACGTGCTCGGCGTCGGTCGTGGACTCGGCCAACCGGAGCACGCTGGTCACCGCCGGCCACTGCGCCAAGGACGGCCGGGGCTCCTGGGCGAAGAACTGGGCGTTTGTGCCCGGGTACGCCGACGGCGCGGCGCCGCACGGCCGCTACACCGCCCGCGACCTGTTGGTGGCCCCGCAGTGGGAGCGCGACGCCGACGACAGCTACGACTTCGCCATGGCGGTGCTCAACACCCGGGACGGCCGGACCGTGCAGGGGGCCGTGGGGGCCCAGCGGATCGCGTTCGACACGTGGACCGAGGACCGCGTGCGCGACGGCGTGCAGGTGTACACGTTCGGATACCCGGCCGCCTCCCCGTTCGACGGCCGTGACCTGCACTACTGCTCGGGCCGCACTGCACCCGACACGGGCGGCACGACGGCCAACGGCGTCGGCTGCACGATGACCCAGGGGTCCAGCGGCGGCCCGTGGTTCTCCGGCTTCGACACGGAGACGGGCCGCGGCACGGTCTCGTCGGTCGTCAGCTTCAAGTACGCGGACGACAGGAGCACGCAGTACGGGCCGCGGCTCGGGTCCGCGGCCCGCCACGTGTTCGAGCACGCCGAGCGCCTGTAGCCGAGGCCCCACCCCCTGGGGGTGAGAGGTAGGCCAACAGCCCACCCTCACCCCTGGGGCAAGAGGTAGGCCGTCCAGCCCACCCTCACCCCTGGGGGTTGGAGGTAGGCCGTTCAGCCCTTGCGTTGCCACAGGGGGTGTCGCGAGGGGCGCGCCAGTGATCTGCAGGCCGAGGGCGTAGCCGAAGCGAGCTTGCGAGGGCCGGCACGAACGAGGCCGAAGAACACTGGCCTCCAGCGCCCCGAGCACGGGCCAAAGCAAGAAGGACTGCGCCGCAGGCGTCCGTTGAGGGTGGTGGCGGGCGACGGCGTGGGCACGAGCGGAGGCCCCAGAAAAACACTGGGCCCCAAAAAAGCACTAGAGATCGATGCCGGTGAGCACCAGGACCCGCTCGTAGGTCAGGTCGGTCATCGCCGAGCGCACGCCCTCCTTGCCCACACCGGACTTGCGGACGCCGCCGTAGGGCATCTGGTCGGCGCGGAAGGTCGGCACGTCGCCGATGATCACACCGCCGACCTCCAGCTCCCGGTGGGCGCGGAACGCGGTCTGCAGGTCCCGGGTGAACACGCCCGCCTGGAGGCCGAAGTCGCTGTCGTTGACGGTGGCGAAGGCCTCGTCGGTGTCCGACACCCGCTGGACGACCAGCACGGGGCCGAACACCTCCTCGCGCACGACCCTGGCGTCGGCCGGCACGTCGGTGAGGACGGTGGGCGCCACGGTGACGCCCTCGCGGGTGCCGCCGGTCCGCAGCTTGGCGCCCGCGGCGACGGCCTCGTCGATCCACGCGGCCACGCGGACGGCCGCGTCCTCGTTCACCAGGGGCCCCACGTCGGTGGCGGGGTCGGCGGGGTCGCCCACGCCCAGCGCCTCGACCGCGTCCACCAGACGGGACACGAACTCGTCGTGGACGGCGTCGGTGACGACGACCCGCTGGACGCCGATGCACACCTGGCCCGCCTGGTTGTTGCCGAACAGCGCCACGCGCCCGGCCGCCCAGTCCAGGTCGGCGTCGTCGAGCACGACGGCGGCGGCGTTGCCGCCCAGTTCCAGGGTGACGTGCTTGTGCGGGGCGAGCTTTTGCAGCTCCCATCCGAACTGGCCGCCGGTGAAGGAGATGACCGGGAGGCGCTCGTCGGTGAGCAGGGTGGCGGCGCGGTCGTTGGGCATCGGCAGGACCGACACCATGCCGCCGGGCAGCGCGGTCTCCGCGATGATCTCGCCGAGGAGCAGGGCGGTCATCGGGGTGGCGGGAGCGGGCTTGAGGATGATGGGCGCGCCGACCGCGATGGCTGGGGCGATCTTGTGCGCCACCAGGTTGAGCGGGAAGTTGAACGGGGAGATGCCCAGCACCGGGCCCTGGGGCACGCGGCGCACCAGGGCCATCCGCCCGGTGCCGCCGGGGTCGGTGTCCAGGCGCTGGAGCTCGCCGCTGTCGCGGCGCGACTCCTCGGCGGCCCAGCGGAACACCGAGACGGCCCGGCCGGCCTCGGCCCGCGCCCACTTGATCGGCTTGCCGCTCTCGGCGGTGATGGTCTGGGCGATCTCCTCGGCACGCTCGGCCAGGCGGCGCGAGACGTGGTCGAGGGCGTCGGCCCGCACGTGCGCGGGCAGGGCCGCGGCCTCGGCGGAGACCGCGTGCGCGGCGGCGACGGCCTCCTCGATCTGGTCGACGGAGGGTACGGCGACCGTACCCGCGGTCCGACCCGTGTAGGGGTTGACGACGGTCATCTCGGTGTCGCCGGTCGCGGCGGTGCCGGCCAGCCAGAACGGGCGCGTAGACATGGCAGTGACGCTAGTCCCCGCCGACGGGGTCCGCCTTGTCCACGATTGCCAATCCCACCATGGGAGTTGGCCACACTGGCGAAGGTCCGCGCAGATCCGCGGAGGTCCGCGCAGGTCCGCGCGGCACGGTGCGGCGGCGACCGGCCGCGGCCGTCACCGTGCCCCGCGGCCACCGCCCCGCGGCGTCGGGCACCGAAGACGCGCACAGGTTGTTCGGGTCAACCGACTGGCGTGAGCGCGGTCCTTACTCCAGAGTGGTTGATGAGGGTACGGCCAGCACAAACGAGCCGTGCCCCGGTCCGCCGACAACGTCCAGGAGTGCTCATTGCCGCTCGTGTACCGCACGCTCGCCTCGGTCCCGGAGGACGACGGAGACCTCGTCGCCGCGGCGTCTGCGGTCTTCTCGCGCTGGTTGAGCAAGCGCGGCAACTCGGGCGCCCGCGTGGACTTCTCCTGTTCGGGCCACTACGAGCTGAGCAATCGCTCCCGCGCCCTCGTCGTCCGGCACGACAACCCCGAGGAGGGACTGGCGTTCCTCCGGCTCACCACCGAATCCGACAAACCGGACGGGGTCTGGCGGACCATCGCCTCGGTGGTCGTCGATCCCGAGCTCTCCCCCGGCCAGCACCTGTGGATCGACATGACCGTCGACCCCGCGCCGCGGGAGGAGTCCCCCGCGGACCAGCCGCGCCTGGACGTGATGCCACCCGAGGCCGCGCGGATGCTCCTGCAGGAGGTCGCCGCGCGTGACGGCGCCCAACCGCTCCCGGCGGGCCCGCGGATCGTGCGCGGGCGCGACGACGCGCTGGTGGACACGCTGGTGTCGGCGATCCGCGCCCCCGACCGCCGACTGGCCGTGGTGGCCACGGGCACGCCCCGCGACGTCACCGTCGCCGGCTGGCGCGAGGCCATGGCGGGCGCGCTGTCCCGGTCCACGGGCATGTGCGCGGGCTACGTGCTCGACGCGGCCGCCATCGAGCGCGTGGGCACCCTGCTCCCCCGGGGGCTGGACATCCCCACGGGGGGAGTCCGGACGTTCTTACCCGCCGTGGACGTGATGGACGAGAGCGACCACGCGCGCCATCCCCGGATGAGCCCGGCGACGCTCGACACCGCACGGGAGGGCGACCGGATCCGCAACTGGGTGGGCGCGGCGCTCTCGCGGCGGGTGCGCGAGACCGCGCTGGCGGCGGGCCTGCCCGCTCCCCTGGCCGCGGTGGACGCCCTGCTGGCCGAGGAGACGACGGATCTGCGGCTGCGGGCCTTGAGCCGCGGCGACCGCGGCGCGGCCGGTGCGCCGGTCCGGAACGGCGGCGCGGGAGGGCACGGCCGGACGGACGACCAGGGACGCGTGCCCTCGGCCCGCCACCCCGGGGACACCGCCGGCGGCGGCCTCGCCGCGGTCCACGAGCGCGACGCCCAGGAGCAGCTGACCCAGCGGCTGCGCGAGGAGGTCAAGCGCCAGAGCGCGCGCATCGCGGAGCTGTCCGACGAACGGCAGGCCCTGCTGGCCGAGACCGCCGATCTGGCCGAGGAGGTCGACACGGCACGGGAGCAGTTGCGCGCCGCCCGCTTCGAGGCGCGCTGGCTGCGCGAGCGCGTCCGCGAGGAGGGCCTGTTCCGGCTGGCCGCCACCCCCGCGCCCCGCGACCCGCAGCAGCGGCCCCCGGTGACCGTGCGGGACCTGCTGGACCGCATCACCGACGGCAGCGCCCTGCCGCACCTGTTCTTCACCATCGAGGACCACGACACGGTGCACGAACTGGAGGACAGCCGCAAGGAGACCCTGTGGGTCACCCGCGCGTGGGAGGCGCTGCTGGCGCTGAACGACTACGCCCGCTACCAGTTCGACAACCCGGGCAGCGGGCTGGGCTTCCACTCCTACCTGCGGGAGACCCCCGACGGCTACCAGGTCATCCCGGTCAAGCGGTTGGCCTCCCAGGAGTCGGACTACGTGCGCAACCGGGGCAAGCTCAACGAGAAGCGGCTGTTCCGCGTGCCCACCGAGGTGGAGCCGAGCGGTCGCGTGCCCATGTACGCGCACATCAAGCTGGACATCGAGTACGGGATCTGCCCCCGGCTGTACTTCTATCCGCACCTGGGCCCCGGCACGACCAACCGGGTCTACATCGGCTATCTGGGGCGCCACCTGCCCGTCCAGCAGTCGAACTGACGGCGCCCGGAAGGCCCGCTGGCGCCTCAGGCCCGGGCGGACGGGTACGGGCTGTGCATGGTGAGGAAGCGGATGTCGAGGTCGGTCTCCAGGTAGTCCATGCGCCGCTCCCAGAAGGCCCGCATGTGCGGCAGGGCCAGGTGGGCGTCGAGGTCGGCCTCGGAGCGCCACGCCTCGTAGAAGACGAACACGCCCGGCTCGTCGCGGTCCTCATGGAAGTGGTACTCCAGGCATCCGGGCTCGCGGCGGGTCGGATCGACGAACGAGAGCAGGAGTTCCCTCAGTTCCCCGGCACGGGCGGGTTTGGGGCGCGCGGTGCCCACGAGGGTGAACGGCTGGGTCATCGGGGATGCCTTTCCGGTCGGCACGATTAGGTACGATCAAATTCGTACCTAGCGCACGCTAACCGCTCCATAGGTATGATGCAAGCCGTACCTCGAAGGGGGGTCGATCCGCATGCCCGACGACGAAGGCCACCCGGCCGTGGCGGAGATGAGTCTCGGCCCGGTGCTCTCCGCTCTGGCCGATCCGCTGCGCCGCCGCGTGGTGCGCGAGCTGGCCGCCGCGCCCGACGGCACGGCGAGGACGTGCAGCTCCTTCGGACTCCCGGTCTCCAAGGCGACGGTCACCCACCACTTCCGCGCCCTGCGCGAGGCCGGGCTGATCCGGCAGGTCGCCCGGGGCAACAGCCGGATGGCCACCCTGCGCCGCGCCGATCTGGAGCAGCGGTTCCCCGGACTGCTGGACGTCGTGGCGGCCGAGCCGGAGGACTGAGCGCGGACACGGGCGCCGGGGCCGGGCGACTGGTCCGGGCGCCCGGGTCCGGCGGAACGCGTCCCAGGACCGGTCGGGCGCGCGGGCCGCCTACCCTGGGGGCCGTGACGATCACCAGGAACGCGCTCACCGAGACCGAGTGGCGCGAGCGCGCCGACCGGCACGAGGCACGCGTGGACGCGCTGGTCGCCGAGCACCTGCGGCGCCGCCGCGCGGGCGAGCGCCACCCGGTGGAGGACTTCCTCTTCACCTACTACAACCTCAAGCCGTCCCAACTGCGCAGATGGCACCCCGGCGTGGGGACGGCGCTGCTGGGCGAGGGCGCCCGCGCCCGGCTCGACGAGCGGTTCTACACCGAGGCCGGCGGCGCGGTGGTGCTGGACGCCGGGGCCTTCGTCGAGGCTCGGCCGGTGCTGGGTTTCGTCGAGCGGCTGCTGGAGTCGGTGGCCTCCCGCCCCGCGCACCTGGGCTGCTTCGGCCTGCACGAGTGGGCGATGGTGTACCGGACCACGGAGGTCCGCCACGGCCAGGTCCCGCTGCGGCTGGGGCACGCGGGCACGGACCGGGTCGTGGAGTCGCACCGCGTCCAGTGCTCGCACTTCGACGCGTACCGCTTCTTCACCGAGCCCGCCAGACCCCTCAACACCCTGCGGCCCACCCGCGAGAGCCAGGCCGACCTGGACCAGCCCGGGTGCCTGCACGCGAACATGGACCTGTACAAGTGGGCCTACAAGCTGGCCCCGGCCGTGCCGTCCGAGCTGGTGGTGGACTGCTTCGAGCTGTCGAAGGACATCCGCGTGCTGGACATGCGGGCCTCGCCCTACGACCTGGCCGACTGGGGCTATCCGCCGGTCCGCATCGAGACGGCGGAGGGCAAGGCCGCGTACATGGCCGCGCAGAGCGCGTTCGCCGAGCGGGGTGCCGTCCTGCGCGAGCGCCTGTTGCGGGTGTGCCGCGGCCTGCGGGAACAGGACCCGCGGGACCGGTAGCTTCGGCGAGGTCCCATGGGAGGCGGAGTCCTATGATGTGCCGATGATCCCCCGCCGCCGCTCCGCCGCGCGCCCCGGCCGACGCGAGGCCGAACTGCCCCCCTTCCCGCAGGACGTCGCCCTCCCGGCCACCTTCGGTGCCTGGTACGACATCGCGGCGGCCCATCTGGGGGTCGCCGAGCGCCGGGACAGCTCCTGGCGCAGGCTCCCGGCGGGCCTGTCGGCGATGCTGCTGGTCATGGTCGGCCTGATGTTCGCCTCCGAGCCGGTGGTCGTGCTGCTCGGCCACGGAGGCGAGGGCCGGCGCGCGGACGTCGGTTCCCTGGTCCTCGGAGTGGTGATCGCCGGCGGCACCCTCGGGTGGTGGTTCCGGTACCGCCGCGCGTGGGTCAGGGCACGCCGCCTGCGGGAGGCCTGGTCGTACGCCCTGCGTGATCCGCGGGTGCTGGCCCTGCCGGTGCGCCCCGCCCCGGAACGGGGGCCCGACCCCGAGGTCAGGCACCACTTCCGGGCCCGGGAGCACCCCGCGCTCCCGGACCACACCGGGGTCCGGGGCGTGGGAGGGGTGGACGGCCTCCTCGACTTCCTGCGCGTCGCGCTGATCCACCCCCTGGGCCTGGCCGCCGGAGTGGTCCTGCTGGCCGCCGCCCTGGACTCCGACCGTCCGGAGGACCTGGCGACGGCGCTCGCGGGCGCCGTCCCCGTCTGCCTGTTCACCGCGTCCGCCCTGGGGCGGGCCGCTCAGAGGCACGGCCGGTCGGTGGTGCTCAACGCCGTCGAGAACGACGACCGGAGGAGGTGGACCGGGTGGCGGGTGCTGCACCGCCTCGATCGGCCGGTCGACCCGGGCGCGCGGTGGCGGCGTCGGCTGCCGGGGCTGGTGGCCGCCTCGGTCGCGGGGGTGGCCGCGTGCGCCGCCGCGATCGCGTCCGATCCGTCCCAGGGCCGGGTGTGGGGCCTGACGATCGCGGCGGTGGCCGGGTCCTGTCTCGTGGTCTACGGCACGTTCCTGGTGCGCGCGGTGGCGTCGCGCCCGGGCGGGCCCGGGATCAGGATCGAGGTCCTGGTCGACGATGTCCCGCCGCTCGGTCCGACCACCGTGGATCCGGGCCGAGCGGTTCTCGTGTTCTCCGGAGGCCGGGGCGATGCGCGGATCGGAGGTGTGGAGGTGTCGGCGACGGCGCTCATCAGCGGTGAGAAGCGGGTTCTGGCCTCCCGTAGGCACTGGCTGGTCCTCGCCGACGACTCGCAGGTGGCGTTCCGCTGCGCGGACGTGACCCGGCTCCGGAAGCGGGCGCAGGAGGCGGGGCTCACCGTCCTGTGAGGGAGCGGGGCGCGAACCCTCGCGATCGACCCCTGCGGGAACGGTGAGGGGGCGGTGCCGTCCGGCGCCGCCCCCTCAGTGCTACGGGTTCCGAGGGCTAGCCCTCGGTGGACTCACCCGGCTCCGCCGGGGTGTCCCGGCGCTTGCGCGTGAAGTAGACGGCCGCGCCACCGCCCGCGACCGCGACGGCTCCCGCGGCCACCAGGCCGGCCAGGGCCGTACCCGTGACGGGGAGGCCGCCCGCGTCACCGGGGGTGCCGCTCTCGTCGGCGGGCGTCGTGGGCTCGTCGCTCTCGACCGGGTCCGTGGCCCCGTCCGTCGGCTCGGTGGGCTCCGTGGGGTCGGTGCCCGGCTCGGACGGCTCGGTGGTCGGGTCCTCGGTCGGCTCCTCGGAGGGCTGCTCCGTGGGCTCCTCGCTCGGCTCCGCGGAGGGGTCCTCGGTCGGCTCCCCGGAGGGCTCCGGCTCCTCGTCGTCGCACTTGACCTTGAAGACCTTCTGCTTGGCCTCGCCGTTCTCGCCCTCGAAGGTCCAGTTGAGGTGGTAGTGGCCGTCCTCCAGGTCCAGGAGTTCGGTGCTGCCCTCGCCTTCGTCGTCCAGGACGAGGGTGCCTTCGAGCACCGGCTCGGCCTCGTGCGGGTTGCCGCCGCCCTGGACGACGATCTCCCAGGTCACCTCCTGGGCGGGGTCGAATCCGAAGGCCACGATCTGGAAGTCGCAGACCTTGGGCACGTTCCGGTTGTCCTCCTCCGGCGTGCTCGGCGAGTGGATCTTCACCGTGCCGTTGTCGCCGGGAGGACTGAGGGGGACGGGAGAGGCGGACGCCAGGGCGGAGCCGCCGAGGACGGCCGTCGCCACGATGGCGGTTCCGGTCATGAGGCGGGCACAGAGCGTGCCCGCACTGAGGGGGAAGGTCACAGGGGACTCCTGCTTGTCGAGATGCCGAGGCGAGCGGGGCACCTGGCCACCTGTGGTCGGGACGGGAAAAACGTATCTCTATTCCCATAAGGAGCAGTAGTCACACCTGCGACAGGTCACCGAAATGAGACCGGAACTGCACGCAGAGGAACGCGCAGATCACCGTGCGTGCGAATTCGGGGCCCGCGATCCGCTCCGCCGCGCCGGGGACGTCCGGGGAACCGGCCGCCCACCAGCGCGTTCACGCGGACCCGTCCGCCCCTCCCCTCACGTCGTGCCGCTACCGCTACGGGTGCCGGTGGCGGTGGCGGCACCGGCACCCGTCCCGTGGACGATGCGTTCGGCGTACTCCTCGCGCGGCCGGATCTCGCCGGACAGGATCTGCTCGGCGTAGTGGCACGCCACCTTGTGCGTGCCCCTGACCGTGCGCAGCTCCGGCCGCTCGGTGTCGCAGCGCTCCTCCTGCCGCCACGGGCACCGGGTGTGGAAGCGGCAGCCCGGGGGCGGCGCGGCCGGGGAGGGCAGGTCGCCCGCCAGCAGGATGCGCTCGCGGGCGTCCTCCACCTGCGGGTCCGGTACCGGCACGGCCGACATCAGCGAGCGCGTGTACGGGTGCATCGGCGTCTCGTACAGGTCGTCGCCGGAGGCCTCCTCGACGAGCGAGCCCAGGTACATCACACCGACCACGTCGCTGACGTGCCGTACGACCGCCAGGTCGTGCGCGATGACCAGGTAGGTCAGGCCCAGTTCCTTCTGGAGCCCCTCCAGGAGGTTGAGCACCTGCGCCTGGATCGACACGTCCAGCGCCGACACCGGTTCGTCGCAGATGATCAGGTCGGGCCGCAGGACCAGCGCGCGGGCGATCCCGATGCGCTGGCGCTGGCCGCCGGAGAACTCGTGCGGATAGCGGGTCAGCGCCCTGGCCGAGAGCCCCACGCGCTCCAGCGCGTCCACCACGCGGGCCCGCTGGTCCTGGAGCGTGCGGGCCCGGCGCTCCGACTGGCTCATCTCCTGGTCGTCCGCCGGTCCGCCGATGCCGTGCGCCTGCAGCCCCTCCAGCAGGATGGAGCCGATGTTCTGCCGCGGGTTGAGGCTGCCCAGCGGGTCCTGGAAGACCATCTGCAGGTGGCGGCGCTCGCGGCGCATCGTCTCGGTGTCCAGCCCTGCCAGGTCGCGGTCGCCGAACCACACCTGGCCCTCGGTGATGTCGACCAGCCGCAGCACGGCCCGGCCGAGGGTGGTCTTGCCGCAGCCCGACTCCCCCACGAGTCCGTAGGTCTGGCCGCGCTCGATGGTCAGGCTGACGCCGTCCACCGCGCGCACGTGGCCGATCGTGCGGTCGAAGACCACACCGCGCTTGATCGGGAAGTGGACCTTGAGGTCCGTGATCTCCAGCAGGCTCATCCGCGTGCCTCCTCGTCGCCGACCGCGGCCGGGCTCTCCTGTACGGCGCGGTCCGCCGCCCGCTCGCCCGCGAGCGGGTTCACGCACCGGTGCGCGTGCTCCTCGGACGCGTGCACGAGTTCGGGCGCGCCCCGCAGGCACTTCATCGTGTAGTGGTCGCACCGGGGTGCGAACGCGCACCCGTCCGTCCAGGCGATGTTGTCGTTGACCGATCCGCGCACGGGGGTGAGCGGCTCGCCGCGCGGCGCGTCCAGGCGCGGCACCGAGCCCAGCAGCCCGACCGTGTACGGGTGGGTGGGCTCGGCGAACAGCGGGCCCCGGGGCGCCGCCTCCACGGCCCGTCCCGCGTACAGCACGTTGATGTCGTCGCACAGGCCCGCCACCACGCCCAGGTCGTGCGTGATCATCAGCAGGGCCGTGCCCTCCTCGACGACCAGGTCCCTGAGCAGTTCCAGGATCTGGGCCTGGATGGTCACGTCCAGCGCGGTGGTGGGCTCGTCGGCGATCATCAGCTTCGGCCGGCAGGCGACCGCCATGGCGATCAGGGCGCGTTGGCGCATCCCGCCGGAGAGCTGGTGCGGGTACTCGCGGAGCCGCCGCGTGGGGTCGGGGATGCCCACGCGGTGCAGCAGGTCGGCGGCCTCCTTGCGGGCGGCCGAGCCGCGGAGCCCGCGGTGCCGCCGCAGGATCTCGGTGACCTGGAGGCCGATGGGGATGACGGGGTTCAGGGAGCTGAGCGGGTCCTGGAAGATCATCGCCAGCTGCGCCCCCCGCAGGTCGCGCATCCGGCTCGGGGACAGGGAGAGCAGGTCGGTCTCACCCTCGGGCAGCCGCATCCGGGCGGACCCCCCGACCGTGAGCCCGCGCGAGGGCAACAGGCCCATCAGGGCCAGCGAGGTGACGCTCTTGCCGCAGCCGGACTCGCCGACCAGGCCGGTGACCCGCCCCTCCTCCAGGGTGAAGGAGACCCCGTCCACGGCCCGGACGTCGTCCGAACCGCGGCGGTGGAACACCACGGACAGCTCGTCCACCGTCAGCAGCGGCGTGCTGGAACTCATGGTCACTTCCTCACCTTCGGGTCGAGGGCCTCCCGCATCGCCTCACCCAGCAGGGTGAAGCCCAGGGCGGTGACGATGATGGCCAGCGCCGGGTACACGGCCAGCGAAGGCGCGCTGGACAGGAACCGCTGGGCGTCGGCGAGCATCGTGCCCCACTCGGGGAAGGCCGGGTCCGGGTTGCCCAGGCCCAGGTAGGACAGGGCCGCGGCGTCGATGATGGCGGTCGCCAGGGTGAGGGTGCTCTGGACGATCACCGGGCCCATGGAGTTGGGCAGGATGTGCGCCAGGGCGATGCGGCGCTTGCGCACACCCAGCGCCTGGGCGGCCAGCACGTAGTCGCGGGAGCCCTGGGAGATCATGGCGCCGCGCAGCAGGCGGGCGAAGATCGGGATCTGGGCGACGCCGACCGCGATCATGACCGTGGTCAGGCTGGGGCCGACGAGCGCGGCGACGGTGACGGCCAGCAGCAGGGTGGGCAGCGCCAGCATCATGTCGATGACGCGCATGACCACGTTGTCGAACCGGCGGCCCCAGGCGCCGCCGAGGGTGGCCGCGGCGCCCGCCGAACCGCCCAGCAGGGCGCCGACGCAGAATCCGACGAGGGTGGCGACCACGCCGACCAGCAGGGTCTGCCTGGCGCCGATCACCATCCGGGAGAACTGGTCGCGGCCCAGGTTGTCCAGGCCCAGCAGGTTCTCCGCGCGCGGTCCGACGAACACGTTGCGGTTGGGGAAGACCTCCGCGCCCCACGTCTGCGCGGTCGGGCTGTAGGGGGCGATGAGCGGCGAGAAGAGCGCCACGAGGACGAACACGGTGACGATGACGGCGCCGGAGATGGCCATGGGGCTGCGGCGCATGCGCGCCAGGGCCTCGCGCCAGACGCCGGCCCCGTGGCCGTCGTCGCGGCGTTCGCCCATGAGCTCGGCGAGCCGGTCGACCTTGGCGGCCTTGCGGCCCAGCGGGGGCGCGGCCTCGCTCTTCGTCCCGGTGCCGGCGGGATTCTGGGGACTCGGTGGCGTCGTCATCACTGGGCCCGCACTCTCGGGTCGAGGAGGCTGTAGGAGATGTCCACGAGGAGGTTGATGAACACGTAGACGGTGGCGATGATCAGGATGAACCCGGTGAGCACGGGGTAGTCGCGCTCCTGGGTGGCCGAGTAGATGAACGACCCGATCCCCGGGAAGGCGAACACGCTCTCGGTGAGGACCGCCCCGGCGAAGAGGCTTCCGGTGAGCAGCCCGATGGCGGTGACCACCGGCAGCATCGCGTTGCGCATGACGTGCCTGGTACGCACGGTGTTGCGGTGCAGGCCCTTGGCGTCGGCGGTGCGGACGTAGTCCTCCTCCAGCACCTCCAGCACGCTGGCCCGCGTCATGCGGACGATGACCGCGAGGGGGATGGAGGCCAGCGCCAGGCCCGGCAGCACCAGGTGGGCGAGCGCGTCGACCACCACGTCCCACTCCCCGGTGCGCAGCCCGTCCAGGACGGCGAAGCCGCTGAGGTTGGTGCGGTTGAGCCCCGGGGAGAGCCGGAAGGCCGACGGGAACAGCCCGAGCCGTTCGGCGAGGACGACCTTGAGGATGAACGCCAGGAAGAACACCGGCGTGCAGATGCCGACCAGGGATCCGCCGACGGCCGCGAAGTCCAGCACGGTCCCGCGGCGGCGGGCGGCCAGGTAGCCCAGCGGCAGTCCGACGGTGACGGCGATGAGCATGGCCGACACGGCGAGTTCGAACGTGGCGGGGAAGCGGGTGAGGAACTCCTCCAGGACCGGCCGCCCGGTGGCGATGGAGGTGCCCAGATCGCCCTGGAGGATGCGGCGCAGGAAGGACAGGTACTGGACCGTGAGCGGCTCGTCCAGTCCCAGTGAGCTCCGGAGCGAGGCCCGCTGCTGGTCGGTCGCGTCGTCGGGGAGGAGGGCGTACTCCGGACCGCCGGGAAGCCGTTGCAGCCAGACGAACAGCAGGATCGAGAGTCCGACCAGGGTCGGGATCAGCTGGAGAACTCGCCTGACGATGAATCGCAGCACCTTCGCCGCCTTTCGTCAGTGGTGAACGATGTGACGCGGACGCCTCCGCCGGGATGGGGGCGGGCGCCGTCGGGGAGGGTGGTGGGTCGGCCCGGCCCGCGGGGGTGGCCCGGGGCGCCGGGTGGCACGCGCCGGTCCGCGTGTGGGGGGCACGCGCGTGTCCGCGTGCAGGGTGGGGGCCCGGCCGTCACCTGGGTGACCGGCCGGGCCCTTCCGGGCGGGAGTGCCCTACTTCCAGGAGGCCTCGGCGAAGTTCTCCTGGGTGAGCGGACTGACCGCGGGCGGGTTGACGTTCTCGGCGAAGGCGATGGACGGCGGGGAGCTGGAGATGGGCAGCCCCGGCAGGATGTCCATGATCTGGTTGTTCAGCTCCTGGTAGGCGGCGACGCGCTCCGTGTCGTCGGGGTTGCCGCTCGCCTCGGCCATGGCCTCGAACAGGTCCTCGTCACGGAAGCCGAACTCGCTGTTGTAGCCGGAGAACCAGGTGCCGATGAAGTTGTAGGCGTCGTTGTAGTCACCGGTCCAGCCGAGCAGGTACAGCGGGCACTCGCCGGAGTTGGTCCGCGGGATGTAGTCGGCCCACTCGTAGGTGACCGGCTCCACGGTCACGCCGACCGCCTCCAGGTCCGCGGAGATGACGTCGAAGATGTCGCGCGGCGCGGGCATGTAGGGGCGGGTGACGTCGGACGGGTAGCAGAACTCCAGCGTCAGGTCCTCCTGGCCGGCGTCGGCGAGCATCTCCTCGGCCAGTTCGGGGTCGTACTCGTAGGTCTGCACGTCCGGCGACCAGCCGTCGAGGGTGTCGGGGTGGAACTGCGTGGCCACCTCGCCGCCGGCGGGCAGGATCGTGTCGACGATGCGCTGGCGGTCGACGGCGTGCGCCAGGGCCTGGCGCACCTCCAGGTCCGCGAGCGCCTCGTTGGCCTCCTGCTGGTAGGCCATGTACAGGATGTTGAACACGTCGCGTGTGGGCACCTGGAAGCCGGCGGCCTCCAGGGGTTCCACGTCGGCGGGGGCCACGAGGTCGTACCCGTGGATGTCGCCGGCCTCCAGGGCCTGGCGGCGGGCCGTCTCGTCGGGGATGGCGCGCAGGAGCATGGTCTCGAAGCCCGCGGGCTCGCCCCAGTAGTCGTCGAAGCGCTGGAGGGTGACCTCGTCCTGGTCCTGGTCCCACTCCTCGACGGTGAAGGGCCCGGTGCCGGCCACGGTCCCGGCGACCTGGCTGTACTCGGGGAGCGTGTAGTTGCCCTCCTCGCCGGTGATCTCCTGGTCGGCGATGGCCTCCAGGGTGGACGGGCTCATGATGCCGAACGCCGCGAGGCTGAATCCGCCGGGGAAGATCGAGGAGTATTCCGTGATGGTGATGACCGGGGTCAGCTCGTCCTGCGCCTCGCAGGAAACGTACCGGGACTCGGGGATGTCCTCGTCCTCGTTCTCCGCGAACCCGCCGAACACCGACTGCCAGTAGTAGGAGTTGTTGGAACTCTGGTAACCGCCGGTGAGGTTGTGCCAGCGGTCGAAATTCGCGCAGACGGCTTCGGCGTCCAGGGCGTCGCCGTCGTGGAACTGCACGTTCTCACGGAGGTGGAACGTCCATACGGTTCCGTCCTCGGACTGTTCCCAGTCCTCGGCGAGTCCGCCGACGATCTCGCTGCCGCCCGACTCGTGGCGCAGCAGGGTCTCGAAGACCTGACGGCTGTATCGGTAGGTCTCACCATCGCTGGTGAGGAAGGGATCGAGGGTGCTGATGCTGCCCGCGGCCGCGAACACGAAGGGCTCTGAGGAGTCGGCACCACCACCTCCTTCGCGCGTACTCTCCGCGCATGCTGTCGCCACCAGCGCGAGTGAGGTAGCCGCCGCCAGGAGGGCGAGCGGCTTTCGGGGAGACTTCCTGAGCATGGTCCACCTCAATGCGGGCCGGGGGTGTGGCCCTCGTCGATTGAGTGGACCCTAGACCGAACTCGGTCCTGGTGTGAAGATAGACGACTGGGTATTAATACAACCGTTTCAGTTCTGTGCCGGGATCCATAGATCGCGTTTCCCGACATCGTGTACAACTGCGCGGCCATATCACGCTCCCCCGCCGTGCGATACCCCTGTCACTTTCCGCACACGCGCAGAAACCCGTTTTTCATCGGCTCATCGGATGAATGGCGGCGGGCGATTTCGGTTCCCATTCGTCACACCGATCCCCTCCCACCCCTGCGCACCGGGGCCGGAAGCGTCCTATGATCTGGCCATGACCACTCCCCTTGACGACGCGGACCTGACCGCGTTCCTCGAAGGCCAGGAGACCTCCTGGCTGGCCGAACAGCTCATGCTGGTGGCCGACGAGGACCCCATCACCCGTATCCGCCTGACCGCCGCGGCGGGTGCGGAGAGTGCCGTCGAGGAGGCCAGGGCCGCGACCCTGGCCGCCGTCGTCGACCACGTGCCCGCGGCCGAGGACGAGGAGGAGGACGACGGCGACGCCCTCCACCGCACCCTGGACCTGCTCGACGACCTGGTCGACTACGGCTTCGAGGACGAGACATCCGACATCGCCGACGAGGCGCGCGAGCTGTACGTCTCCCGCCACGGGGAGGACGACAGCGAGCACCTGGCACGGCTGCACGTCATCGCCGACGGCGCCGAGGAGGACGAAGGGGATGAAGTACACGAACAGGCCGTCTAGGGCCTGTGGCGCGGCGGGGCGGGTGTCCGCCGCGCGAGGGTGAGGGGGCGGGCGGGCCGGGAGTGGAACCGGACCGCCCGCCCCCTCGCCGCGCCGCGCCAGGCGTCGCGGCTGTGCGGGCGCCGCGCGCTCCGCTGGGGTCGCGGGGCGTGCGCGAGGCGCGCGGGAGTCGCGGGCCGCGCTGGGAACCGTGGCGCGCGGGAGTCACGGGACTCGCTAGGAGTCGCGCACTCCGTACCAGCGGCGCACCTCGGTGCTCCACAGGGCGATGTTGGCCGTGATGGCGAGCATCGCGGAGAGGAAGCCCGCCAGCATGAGGGCCGTGTCCGCGAACTGGGCGGCCAGCCGCAGCGCGGCGGCGGACCCGCACAGAGCGACGACGGCGAGGACGCGGGCCGTCCACAACGGTGCGGGCACCGCCCGGCGCACGGGGATCGCTGTCCCGGCCAGGGCCGCGCCCACGACGGCCGCGCCGACCACCAGGGTCCACATGGGTGCCAGGAAGCGGTCCGGCACACCGGTGTCCAGCACGGACCACACCAGGAAGGCCTGGAGCGCGCCCACCGGGAGCGCGGCGAACAGTACGCCGGCGGTCTGCGTCACGTCCGCGGGCGGCCGCTGTCCGGCGCGTCGGGAGGTGAAGAGCCGCCGGGCGTCGACGCGGGGCAGCGAGGTGAGGCCGGCCGGGATCCGGAGCGGGACGCGCCGGCCGGCCGCGACGGCCCGGGAGTCGTCGGCCGTGGGCTCGGCGGCCCGGGGCCCGTCGGTCGTGGGCTCGTCGGTCGGGGCGGCGCCGCTCCGGGTGTCAGCGGCCTCGGCCTGGTCGGGCTTGTCGTTCTTGTCGGTGTGTACCTCCGCGGGGGCCGGGGCGGGGGACGAAACGGAATCGTGCATGCCGACCAGGGTCGCGTGTCGACCGCACTCGCACAAGTCGCCCACCACGGCATATACGTAACAAAAACGTTCCACCACACGGGGCGGCGGCCCCGCCGGTCAGGCGTAGGTCGACCCCAGCCGCTGCTCGACGTAGCCCAGCGCCCCCTCGACGAGGGTGTCCACGTCCAGCCGCACGTCGAACACCGCACCCTCCTCGTCCGGCTCCAGCGCCTCCAGGGTGTCCAGTTGCGAACGCAGCAGCGCGGGCGGCATGAAGTGGTCCGGACGCGCGGCGATGCGGTCGAGGATCACGTCCTCGGGACCGTCCATGTGCAGGAAGTACACCCCGGGAGCACCGCCGCGCAGGACGTCGCGGTAGTCGCGCCGGAGCGCGGAGCAGGCCATCACCGAGTGCTCGCCGCGGGCCTCGTGCGCGGCGATCCAGCCGGCCAGCTCGCGCAGCCACGGCCAGCGGTCGTCGTCGGTCAGCGGCACGCCCTCCGACATCTTGTCGATGTTGGCCCGGGGGTGAAAGGCGTCCGCCTCGGCGAAGGGCAGGCCGAGCCGCTCGGCCACGGTCTGGGCCACGGTCGTCTTCCCGCTACCCGAGACGCCCATGAAGACAAAGTGCATGGTCTCTCCGTGTCGTGGGCCCGCGCACACGTCGGCAACGGGCACCACTAATAGTGATATCAATCTTTCGGGCTAGGCTTCAGGCTGACGACTGGCCGGAATCGGTCGAGGACGGAGCCGACAGGAGTACGGGAACGATGGCGACAGACCACCGCACGCTGCACAACCGGGTGCTGGCCGTGCTCGGGCCCGCCATCGCCGGGGACGAGTACGCCGCGGGCCACACGTTCACCCTCCAGGGGCTGGAGCAGGACTTCGGCGTCTCCCGCACGGTGGCGCGCGAGGCCGTCCGGGTGCTGGAGTCGATGCGGCTCGTGGTCAGCCGCCCCCGCACCGGCATCCGGGTGCGCCCCCGCGGCGAGTGGAACATCTTCGACCCCCAGCTCATCCGCTGGCGGCTGGCCGGCGACGGCCGGATGGTCCAGCTGCGCTCCCTCAACGAACTGCGTGCCGCCGTGGAACCGGCGGCGGCCGCCCTGTCCGCCCGCCACGGCGGTGCCGAGGAGCGGGCCCAGCTGGCCGTGGTGGCCGAGCAGATGGCCGCCACCGGCCGTGCGGGCGACCTGGAGACCTTCCTCGAACTGGACATCGCCTTCCACCGCCGCATCCTCGAACTCTCCGGGAACGAGATGTTCGCCGGGCTGGCCCAGGTGGTCGCCGAGGTCCTGGTCGGGCGGACCTCCTACCACCTGATGCCGCTCACGCCGCGCCCGGAGGCGCTGCGCCTGCACCTGGCGGTGGCCCAGGCCATCCGGGACGGGCTTCCTGACGTCGCGGAGGCCGCGATGCGCTCCATCGTCACGGAGGTGTCCACCGCCCTGGAGGACGACACGCCATCCGAGCCGGACGACGCGCCGTCCTCCTGAGCGGAGGCATCCGCCCTAGACCACAAGGCTGAGGCCGAAGGCCAGGCCGAAGCCCACGAAGCCGATGAGCGTCTCCATGACGGTCCAGGTCTTCAGCGTGGTCTTGACGTCCATGTTGAGGAAGCGGCCGACCAGCCAGAAGCCCGAGTCGTTGACGTGCGAGAACGCGGTGGCGCCACAGGCGATGGCCACGACGACCAGCGCCAGGTCGATCGAGGACAGGCCGGTGCTGGCGTGCACGGCCGGGGCGATCAGACCGGCGGCGGTGGTCAGGGCGACGGTCGCCGAACCCTGGGCCACGCGCAGGGCCAGGGCGATGACGAAGGCCGCGACGATCACGGGCAGGCCGGTCTCCTCCAGCGTCCCGGCGAGCGCCTCGCCGATGCCGCTGGTGCGCAGGACGCCGCCGAACATGCCGCCGGCGCCGGTGATGAGGATGATGGCGCACACGGGGCCGAGCGCGCCGCCGACGATCTCCTCCACGCGGGTGCGGCTGAAGCGTCCGCTGCCGAGCACGACCATCGCGGCGAGCAGCGTGACCAGCAGCGCGATGGGGGTCTGGCCGAGCAGCATGAGGACCTGCACCCAGAGGGCGTCCTCGGCGACGGCGCCGGTGGCGACGAGCGTGGACGTGCCGGTGTTGCCGAAGATCAGCAGCATCGGGAGCAGCAGGAGGCCCAGGACGGTCGCCAGGTGCGGCGGGTTCTCGTGCTTGACCGTGCCGTCGGCCAGGATGTCGTCGGGCACGGGGAGTTCGAACCGCTTGCCCGCCCACAGGCCGAACAGGTAGCTGGAGAGGTACCAGGTCGGGATGGCCAGGACCAGGCCGACCAGGAGGGTCAGGCCCATGTCGGCGCCGATCTCCACGGCGGCGGTGACCGGCCCGGGGTGCGGCGGCACGAAGGCGTGCATGACCGCGAACGCACCGGCCGTGGGCAGGGCGTACGTGAGCACGGACCCGCCCACGCGGCGGGCCACGCTGAAGACGATCGGCAGCATGACGATGAGGCCGACGTCGAAGAAGATCGGGAAGCCGAAGAGCAACGAGGCCACGCCGAGGGCGAGTGGTGCCCGCTTCTCACCGAAGAGCCTGATCAGGGCGCCCGCCAGGACGGCGGCGCCTCCGGTGATCTCCAGCAGGCGGCCGATCATGACGCCCAGGCCCACGAGGAGGGCGACGTTGGCGAGGGTGCCGCCGAACCCGTCCAGGAGGGTGGGCACCACCCCGGAGACCGGGATGCCGGTGGCGAGGGCGGTCAGGACGCTGACCAGGACGAGCGCGACGAACGCGTGCAGTCGGAAGCGGATGATCAACAGCAGCAGGAGCGCGATGGCGCCCGCCGCGATCCCGAGGAGGGGACCCGTGCCGTAGACGGGCTCGAAGTTCTCCACGACGGAGCCTTCCAGTGGACGGTGGTGCGGTGGCCGCCGCGTTAACGGCTCTGACCCACGCTGGAAACGAACATCGGCAATGGTAATACCATTTGTGAGCTTCTGTGAACCCGCGCGTTCGTATCTGTTACTTCGCTGAGACCCGCGTCACCCACAACCCCCTCCCCACAGGCGTTCCCGCACGTCGGGCCCCGGGGTAAACCGCTCCCCGGGGCCCGATCACGACGCACGGCCGACCCGCCCTCAACCCGCCAGGGCAGCCGCCACCGCCCGGCCGACCTCCTTCGACGTCAGATAGGGCACGGCGTCGTGCGCCTTCGGCCCGTTGTCCACGGGCACGTCGTCGATCCCCCCGAACAGCGGTTCCAGTTCCTTGACCAGGGCGACCACGTCGCGCCGGTCCGCCACGTTGGTCCACGCACGCACCACCCGCGGCCGGACACCCCGACCGCCGACCGGCGCGGGTGCGAGGCGGTCGAAGATCAGTCCGGCGATGCCCAACGGCGAGCCGCGTGTCGGGTCCGATGCGCTCACGGACCCGTTCCCGTGCCCGCTCCCTGGTCTCCGGATCGGTGAGGTAGGCGCGCACCTGCTTGAGGTCGGCCACCATCGCCCGATCGGCGACCCCGGCGAAGGCGCGGTGGTGGGACAGCGAGGTCAGTGCGCGCTGCACCCAACTGGGGGCACCGAAGCGGACCGGTGCCCCTCGGGCCGGAAGAGATCGCCGTAGAACGCCATCGCGACGTCCTCGGCCGCGATCTCCGTCCCGGCCCGTTCGACCCCGTCGGCGAGCGCCGGGTGCCACTCCGACAGCAGGGTGTTGGCGCCCTCGAACTGCTGAGCGATGCCGTGGACACAAACAATCCGGGCCACGTGGGCTCCTCCAGGGATCAGGGGGTGGTGAACGAACTCGGATCGATCCGGAGCGCGACCACCCCGGAGTCGGTGGCGGCATAGAGGTCACCGGCCCCGGTGACCGCCATGTCGTTGATCCAGCTGCCCACGCCGATCTCGCCGACCACCGCGCGGGCCGCGTGGTTCCAGACCCGGATCGTCCCGTCGTCCGAGCCGGTGGCCAGGAGGTGGCGATCACCGATAAAGAACGACCACGTCCTCGTCGGTGAGGTCCACGTCCGCGACCCAGCGCCTGATCTTCTCGCGAATGTCGTTCGCGCTCTCGTATCCGCCCATGCCCTCCAGAACGGGCTCGTAGTCGAATGCGGTGAACAGGTCCCGGACCGCGCGCACGTCCGCGCCGACCCTGCCCAACTGCTGCTCCTCAGGGAGGTTCCGGTACCTGGAGACGCCGATGGCGACGAAGAAGCGACGACCGGTTCCGCTCGGCAAGGGGCCCACCTCTCCGGTTTTCGCCGTGGGGTTATCTGTAATTTCGCGTCGCCCGAAAAGGACGGATAGCCGAAACTCACCCCATTATGCCCACACGCCTCCGGTCTCTCCGGGATCATGAATCCCTCCCGCGGACCTCTGGGCCGCCAACGCTCCACTATTGACAACATGCTGTCGTATTGACAGGATGTTGTCATGAACACGGAGAGCGCCACCACCGTCCACCTCGCCGTCTACGACGACCTCGCCGACTGGGAGATCGGGCACGCGGTGTCCCAGATCCGCTCCGGTGACTGGCAGCGCCAGCCCGGGCGCTACGACGTCGTCACCGTCGGGCTCACCGGCGCGCCGGTCACCACCATGGGCGGCCTCACGGTCCTGCCCGACATCACGCTCACCGACCTCAAGCCCACCGCGAGCGCGATGCTGATCCTGCCGGGCGCCACCGGCTGGGACACCGAACCCGAATCCCTGGCGCCCTTCGCCTCCGCCGCCGGGATCTTCCTCGACGCGGGCGTGCCGGTCGCCGCCATCTGCGGCGCCACCGCCGGCCTGGCCCGCGAGGGGCTGCTCGACCACCGCGACCACACCAGCGCGGTCCCGGAGTACCTCCAGGCCACCGGCTACGCCGGCGCGGACCGCTACCGCCACGACCTCGCTGTCACCGACGGCGACCTCATCACCGCCAACCCGACCGCGCCGGTCGAGTTCGCCCGCCAGATCTTCCTGCGCCTGGACCTGCACCAGCCCCGGATCGTCGACGCCTGGCACCGGCTGTTCGCCCAGCACGACGCCTCGGCGTACATGGTCCTGCAGGAGGAGGCGTGAGCCGGGCGCCGGCGGCGACCGACCACGCCGCCCTGCTCAGCGGGACCGCGATGAGCGTCTTCCGCCTCAACGGCCAGATCCTGGGCGTGGCCGAGGAGCTGGCGCGCGCGGGCGGGCTGACGGCCGCACGGTGGCAGGTCCTGGGCGCGGTCCTGGACGAGCCGCTGCCGGTCTCCGCCATCGCCCGCCGGTTCGGCACCTCCCGCCAGAGCGTCCAGCGCATCGCCGACGTGCTGGTGGAGCAGGGCCTGTGCGAGTACCGGCCCAACCCGGCGCACAGCCGGGCCAAACTGCTCAGACCCACCGACGCCGGGCTGGCCGCGGTGCGCAGGATCGGCCCCGACCACGCCCGGTTCGCCGACGCTCTGGTGGCCGAGATGGGGGTCGAGGAGGCCCAGGAGGCGCTGACGGCCCTGCGCTCGCTCTCCGAGGCGCTGGACCGGGTCACCGGGGACTGACCGGCGCCGGTTATGTTCGGTGGGAACCCCACGCCAAGGAGCCCGCCATGATCGACCTGCGCTCGGACACCGTCACCCGCCCCACCCAGGCCATGCGCCGGGCGATGGCCGAAGCCGAGGTCGGCGACGACGTGTTCGGCGAGGACCCGACCGTCCGGGAGCTGGAGGAGGAGACCGCCGCGCTGCTCGGCGCGCAGGCGGCGCTGTACGTTCCCTCGGGCCACATGGCCAACCAGCTCGGGCTCTACGTGTCCACACGCAGCGGCGACGAGGTGTGGGCGCACGAGCACCACCACCTCATCGGGGACGAGCAGGGGGCCTCGGCCGTCCTGTCGCGGGTCCAGCCGCGGTGTTTCTCCGAGGGCGTGGTGCCCTCGGACGCGCAGCTGGAGTCCTGGTTCGCGGGCGCCCGCCAGGGCAACGTGCACCGGGCCGAGCCCTCGCTGCTGTGGCTGGAGAACACCTTCACCGGCCGGGTGGTGCCGTTGGCGGAGCAGCGCCGGGTGACCGGTTTCGCGCACCGCAACGGTATGCGCACCCACCTGGACGGCGCCCGGCTGTGGAACGCCGCCGCCGCTCTGGACGTCGCTCCGGCCCGGGTCGCGGAGGGTTTCGACACGGTCTCGGTGTGCTTCTCCAAGGGTCTGGGCGCGCCGGTGGGCTCCGCGTTGGCCGGTGACGCCGACACGGTGCTGCGGGCCCGCCGGGGCCGCAAGCTGCTCGGCGCGGGGATGCGCCAGGCCGGGATCATCGCGGCGGGGGCGCTGCACGCCCTGCGCCACCACCGCGAGCGGATCGTGGCCGACCACGAGCGCGCGGAGCTGCTGGCCGCCCGTATCGACGAGCTGCCCGGCCTGTCGGCCGCGGCGGCCACCAACATGGTCCTGGTGGACACCCCCGCGGGCAGGGCGGCGGAGTACGTCGACGCCTTCGCCGACCACGGGGTGGCCGCGCTGGGCGACGGATCGCGCATCCGCCTCGTGCTCCACCTGGACATCACCGACGGCGACGTCGCCGAGGCCGCCCAGCGGATCTCCAAGGCCGCGGCGCAGCTGTGACCGCGGCACCCGCCCAGGTCAGGGCGGATGCCCGCGGCTACACTGTGCCGGTCCCGCGGACGTGTCCGTCGCCCGGGGGTGGTGCGCGTCACGACGCGTAGTAGCATTCGGCGTATGACATTGTCGTACTAGAGAGTGGTAGCACCGCAATGCCGGGAAGAATCCAGTCCATCGAACGCGCGGCCGCCATCCTGCGCCTGCTGGCGAGCGGCGCCAGAGGGCTGAGCCTCGCGGAGATCTCCCGGTCGCTCGAACTCCCCAAGGGCACCGCCCTGGGCATCCTGCGCACGCTCCAGCACGTGGGCTTCGTCGAACAGGATCCCGAGTCCGGCCACTACCGGCTCGGCGGCGGGATGCTCAGTCTCGGCACGCGCTACCTGGACGGGAACGAGCTGCGCACACGGGCTCTGAACTGGGCGGACACCCTCGCCTCACGGAGCGGGGAGAGCGTACGGATCGGCACCCTGCACAAGCGGCAGGTGTTGATCGTGCACCACGTGTTCCGGCCGGACTCCTCCGCGCAGACCCTGGACGTGGGGACGCTGCTGCCGCTGCACGCGACCGCCATCGGCAAGGCCCTGATGGCCTTCGACCCCCTCGCCGTACCCGACGAGGACCCCGCGACCGCCGACAACGGCGACGCCCTCACCCTGACCTCCTTCACCCGCCACACCGTCACCTCCCCCGCCGTCCTGGAGCAACAGCTGGTCGAGGTCCGCGACAGCGGCTGGGCCTGGGAGGTCGAGGAACTGGTGGAGGGCGAGGTGTCGATCGCCGCGCCCATCCGCGACCGGCGCGGGGTCACCGTGGGCGCGATCGGGGTGCGCGGCGCCGTGGAACGCCTGGCCAGCTCGGAGGGCAAGCCCGACATGGAGCAGGTCTCCTACGTGCGCGACGCCGCGCGCGCCATCTCCCGCGAACTGGGCGTCACCCCCTACTGACGCCGCCCCCGTGCGGGCCTGCCACCCCCGTACGGGCCCGCCGCCCCGGACACGCCCGCGCCCCGCCATCGAGCACCCGCCCTGGTCACAGGGAGGGCGGCTCGGCGTGCGCCGGAGACCCACTCCTTCACAACCCTTCACCGGATTTATCAGGAACCCCCGCCGGAGTGGTGCGCTTCCCTGCCCCGCCCGGCTCTGGAAGCGTGATGGGCACCCCCAGCAGTGACCCACGCGACACGATTGCGTCACGCGGCCTTGACATGGGAAGGAAAGACGGATGAAACTAGCGCCTAATCGTGCGTCAATGTCGTACATCGTGCGGAGTTGAGAAGGGTTCACACGTCAGCGGCCCACCGGAGGCGGCCTCGTACACGCGAGACCGCGCCGAACCGCCGCGGCACCCTCCCCGTCCGCCCACCCACCCCAGAGCCGTCCACCTGAAGGCGAGCACCCGATGAGTCAGCAGTACGTCGCCGCGATCGACCAGGGAACCACGTCGAGCCGCTGCATCCTCTTCGACCGTGACGGGCGCATCGTCTCGGTCGACCAACGCGAGCACCGCCAGATCTTCCCCCAGCCGGGCTGGGTGGAGCACGACGCCATGGAGATCTGGGCCAACGTCGAGGTCGTGGTCAAGAACGCCCTCCAGAAGAGCGACATCACGCCGGACCAGGTGGCCGCGATCGGCATCACCAACCAGCGCGAGACCACCGTCGTCTGGGACCGCGAGACCGGCGAGCCCGTCCACAACGCCATCGTCTGGCAGGACACCCGTACCGGTGACCTCGCCCGCGAGCTCGGCGGCGACCAGGGCCAGGACCGCTTCCGCGAGACCTGCGGCCTGCCGCTGGCGACCTACTTCTCCGGCCCCAAGCTCCGCTGGCTCCTGGACAACGTCGAGGGCCTGCGCGGGCGCGCCGAGCGGGGCGAGGTCCTGTTCGGCACCATGGACACCTGGATCATCTGGAAGCTGACCGGCCGCCACGTCACCGACGTGACCAACGCCAGCCGCACCATGCTGATGAACCTGCACACCCTGGAGTGGGACAACGGCGTCCTGGAGGCCATGGACATCCCCGCGGCCGTCCTGCCCGAGATCCGCTCCTCCTCCGAGGTCTACGGCCAGGCCCGCGGCTACCTCGCCGGCACACCCGTCGCCTCGTCCCTGGGCGACCAGCACGCCGCCCTGTTCGGCCAGACCTGCTTCGACCCGGGCGATGTCAAAGGCACCTACGGCACCGGCACCTTCCTGGTGATGAACACCGGCACCGAGCCCGTGACCTCCCAGAACGGCCTGCTCACCACCCTGGGCTACAAGCTGGGCGACGAGCCCGCCGTGTACGCCCTGGAGGGCTCCATCGCGGTCACCGGCTCGCTCGTGCAGTGGCTGCGCGACAACCTCGGCCTCATCGCCAGCGCTCCGGAGATCGAGACGCTGGCCCGCACGGTGGAGGACAACGGCGGCTGCTACATCGTCCCGGCCTTCTCCGGCCTCTTCGCCCCGCACTGGGACAGCGACGCGCGCGGCGTCATCGCCGGCCTGACGGGCTACGTCAACAAGGGCCACATCGCCCGCGCCGTCCTGGAGGCCTCGGCCTGGCAGACCCGCGAGGTGGTCGACGCGATGAACGCCGACTCCCAGATCGACCTGACCTCGCTGAAGGTCGACGGCGGCATGACCGCCGACAACCTCCTCATGCAGATCCTGTCCGACGTCCTGGACGCCGAGGTCGTGCGCCCGATGGTCGCCGAGACCACCTGCCTGGGCGCGGCCTACGCCGCGGGTCTGGCCGTGGGCTACTGGCCCGACGTGGAGACCCTGCGCGCCAACTGGCACAAGGCCGCCGAGTGGACGCCGAAGATGGACGCCGACGTCCGCGACCGCGAGTACCACAACTGGAAGAAGGCCGTGCGCCGCACCCTGGACTGGGTCGAGCGCGACGACGAGAAGTAACCCGGGGGTCTCCCCTCCACATCAACCGCCGCCCAGGGGCCCTGGTCCCATCGGAACCCCTGGGCGCGGTCCCGGGGCACGGTCCGTGTCCCTTCCATCCCATCATGTGACGGGTGGGTCCGATGATGCCCGTGTCCGGCAGTCCCTCGCCGACACGGCCGGCCCTCCCGTGACCCGGCTGCCCCTCGAGGGGCGGAGGTCCCCATGGTCTATCTGGCAGAGTTCGTCGGAACGGCGATCCTGATCCTGCTGGGCGGCGGTGTCGTCGCCGGTGTCGTGCTGGCCAAGTCCAAGTCCGAGAACGCGGGCTGGATCGTCGTCACGTTCGGTTGGGGTATGGCGGTCGCGATGGCCGTCTACGTCACCGGCACCACCAGCGGCGCCCACATCAACCCCGCGGTCACCATCGGTCTGGCCAGCATCGGCGACTTCGAGTGGTCCCTGGTGCCCGGCTACATCGCCTCCCAGATCGCCGGCGCCTTCACCGGCGCGGTCCTGGTCTACCTGGCCTACTTCGCGCACTGGAAGCACACCGACGACCCCGACGCCAAGCTCGCCGTCTTCAGCACCGCTCCCGCCGTGCGCCACCCGGTCGCCAACTTCATCACCGAGGTCATCGGTACCGCGATGCTGCTCCTGGGCATCCTGGGCATCGGCGCCAACTCCGGTCACATCTCCCAGGGAGAGGTCGACCTGGCCGGCCTGTTCAGCACCGGTATCGCCCCGCTGCTCGTCGGTCTGCTGGTGCTGGCGATCGGCCTGTCCCTCGGCGGCCCGACCGGCTACGCGATCAACCCGGCCCGCGACCTGGGCCCGCGCATCGCGCACGCCCTGCTGCCCATCCCCGGCAAGGGCTCCTCCGACTGGGGCTACGCCTGGATCCCGGTCGTCGCACCGATCGTCGGTGGCGTCCTCGGCGCCTGGATCTGGCGGCTCGCCGGCTTCGCCGCCTGATCCCACCGCGGTCCCGTCAGAAGCGCAGCGAAGGGGCGCCCGGCACACCGAGCCGGGCGCCCCTCGCCGTGTCCGGACGAGAAGCCGGAGCCGGCACACACGCTCCCACCGACCCAGGTTCGACAATGCCGCACAACATGAGCAGACAGTGACCACTCAGGCCACTCCAGCCACTACCAGTCACGAAAACCTCGGACTCAGCACCGATCTTCAGAACTTCCACCAGCAGAGAGGTGGCCGATCTTCACTGTCGTTCGGCATTGTCGTATTATGCAGTGGACACCCTCCTGAAACGTGGAGCCCGTTCAGGTGACCGCGCGGATCCCCGCCATCCCTCCCGATCGGTTGGAGCACCAGCCATGACAGTCAAAGCCCACCAGAACGACACCACCTCCTCACGCGCGCGCACGCGCGAGGAGCTCACGCGAGGCACCTTCGACCTCCTCGTGATCGGCGGCGGCATCCTCGGCACCTCCGTCGCCTGGACCGCCACCCAGGCCGGCCTGCGCGTGGCCATGGTCGACTCCGGGGACTTCGCCGGGGCGACGTCGAGCGCCTCCTCCAAGCTGGTCCACGGCGGCCTGCGCTACCTCCAGACGGGTAACGTGCGCCTGGTCGCGGAGAACCACAAGGAGCGCCGCTCCCTCGCCTCCGACGTGGCGCCGCACCTGGTCAACCCGATGCCGTTCCTGGTCCCCATCTACAAGGACGGCCCCCACGGCGCCGCCAAGATGGGCGCGGGCGTGTTCCTGTACTCCGCGCTGTCGGCGTTCGGCGACGGCATGGGCCGCCTGCTCTCCCCCGCCCAGGCCCACCGCCTGGCCCCGGGGCTGCGCACCGACGGCCTGAAGTCGGTGGCGGCCTACAGCGACCACCAGATGAACGACAGCCGCATGGCCGTGATGAGCGTGCGCGCCGCGGTGGACGCCGGAGCGGTCGTCCTCAACCACGCCGAGGTGGTGGGGCTGCGCAGCACGCGCGGCCGGGTCACCGGGGCCGACCTGCGCGACCGCGTCGGCGGCCAGGAGTTCGGGATCGACGCGCGACTGGTCCTCAACGCGACCGGCCCCTGGGTCGACCGCCTGCGCCGCCTGGAGGACCCGGACGCGGCGCCCAGCGTGCGCCTGTCCAAGGGCGCCCACCTGGTCCTCAAGACCCCGGAGCCGTGGCGCGCCGCGCTGACGATCCCGGTCGACAAGTACCGTGTCTCCTTCGCCATCCCGTGGGAGGGCCGCCTGCTCCTGGGCACCACCGACGAGGAGTTCACCGGCGACCCCGCCGATGTCGGCGTCGTGCAGTCCGACATCGACCAGATCCTGGGCGAGGCGGCCCTGGGCATCGACGCGCCCTACCTCGACCCGGCCCACATCAGCTACTCGTTCGCGGGACTGCGGGTCCTGCCGGGCGGCCCGGGCTCCAGCAGCACCGCCAAGCGGGAGACCGTGGTCACCCAGGGCCGCGGCGGCATGCTGTCGGTCGCGGGCGGCAAGTGGACCACCTACCGCCACATCGGCCGGACCGTCCTGGAGGAGCTGCGCCGCGTCTCCGCCGTGCCGCTGGCCGAGGACATGGCCGACCCGCTGCGCACGGTCCCCCTGCCCGGTCTGGCCAGCCCGGACGCGGTGGCCCAGCGGATCATCATCGACCGCGACCCGGGCGCGCGGATGGACCCGCTGGTCGCGCGGCACCTGGCCTCGCACTACGGCAGCCTGGCCCTGGACATCGCGGCCCTGGTCCGTGAACAGCCGGAACTGGGCGAGCGCGTGCACGCCGACGGCCCCGACATCTGGGCCCAGGTGGTGTTCGCCCGCGACCACGAGTGGGCGGTGACCGCCGACGACGTCCTGCGCCGCCGCACCACGGTGACCGTCCGCGGCCTGGACACACCCGAGGTGCGCCGACGCACCGAAGAGCTGCTCCAGGGCTGAGCGCCGGGCGGGCGCGGACCCCGTCCGCGCCCGCCCGGCGCCCCCGCGGACGGGGGTTCCCCGTACGAGGTTTCGTCTCCGAGCGGCGCTCGGCCGTCAGACCCCCGACACAACGAGGACGCCCCCGGAAGGAAGTACCTTCCGGGGGCGTCCCACTACGTGGCTACGTGTTAGATAGCGACGACGTTCTCGGCCTGCGGGCCGCGCGTACCGGCGACGACGTCGAACTCCACGCGCTGGTTCTCCTCCAGGTTACGGAAGCCCGTGCCCTGGATCGCGCTGTAGTGAACGAAGGCGTCGGGGCCACCGTCGTCGGGGGAGATGAAGCCGAAGCCCTTCTCGCCGTTGAACCACTTCACAGTTCCCTGAGCCATGTTTTCTCCTTCAGCTCGGTGTACACGGACGCATACTCACACGCCCGATAATTGCCGCGAGCCGATCCATGAGAAACCGCCCGCCGGTCACAAACTCCGCGGGCAAGACACCAACTGCGAAATTCAACGACTAACAATCACTACTGAACTTATCACAGACGAGCCCGTTGGCGAGGGTCCTGAGTGTGGCAACACGCACCACATCCTGAGGAATACGGTCCGTCCGGTCGGGGAACCCCTGTGGCGCATGGGATGGACACCCTCTCGTCACCCTCCGCTCACGCGGATGCCACCAGCGTGTCGTCGACGCACTTCAGTACTGGTGGCGCCGGCACCGTGTCCGCTCCGGGCCCCGCCCCTCCGAGGAGAACGACGAAGGGCTCCCCACCCGGCGGCAGTGGCACCGGCCGGGGCCCTCTCCGACAGCCGGTCCACGTTCCGGACGGGGCAGCACAAGAGCACACGAGTCCGGACGGACACCCTCGAATCGGTGCCGTCCACCCGCGTTCCGGCGACGAATTCCGCTTTCGGCGGACACGGCCCCGGGCCCGGGCGGAGAACCGCCACGAGCCCTCCCCCGGAAAACACGGAGAGGGCCCCGTCCTCCATGGGGTGGAACCAGGAGGCCGTGGACCCTCCCGGGCCGGGCGGCGGGCGGTGGGACGGGCCTCAGCCCTGGTCGATCCCGACGAAGTGGCCTTCCTCGGCTTCGAGCAGGGGGGCGGAGTCGTCGCCCTCCTCCACCGTCGGCAACTTCACGTCCTCCGGCGGGTTGGCCGCCAGCTCCGCGTCGACCTCCGCCCACGTCCGGTGCAGCTGCGGCACGCACGACAGCAGGTGGCGGCTGTAGGGGTGCAGCGGGTTGTCGAACACCCGCAGGGTGGGACCCATCTCCGCGATGGCGCCCTTGCGCAGGATCACCGACTTGTCGCTGACGTAGTTGCCCAGTGAGAGGTCGTGGGTGACGAAGAGGATGCCCAGTCCGCGCTCCTTGAGATCGCCGAGCAGGTTGAGCACGTCGATCCGGGTGGAGGCGTCCAGCATGCTGATGATCTCGTCGGCGACCAGCAGCTTGATGTCCAGCAGCAGCGCCCGCGCGATCAGCAGGCGCTGGAGCTGGCCGCCGCTGAGCTGGTGCGGGTACTTGTTGAGCACGTTCTCCGGGTCCAGGCGCACGGTCCCCACGGCCGCCAGCACCTTGTCCCGCCAGTCCGCGTCCGAGACACCGGGGAAGTAGGAGCTGCGGATCATCTCGAAGACCCGGTCGGCCTTGAAGATCGGGTTGAAGCAGCTGAACGGGTCCTGGAAGACCCCCTGCACCTTCCGGTAGTACTCCTTGCGGGCGGCGAATCCCTTGATGGTGGTGATGTCGGTGCCTTCGACCGTGATCCGGCCCGACGTCGGCTTGAACAGGCCGAGGACCATCTTGCCGATGGTGCTCTTGCCGCTGCCGCTCTCACCGATGAGGGAGACGACCTCGCCCGGCTCCACCGTCAGGCTGACGTCGCGGACGGCGCGCAGCCGCCCGCCGCCGAACGCTCCCACCCGGTACACCTTGTGCACGCGGTCGAGTTCCAGCATGGTCTGCCTCACCCCGTCTTCCAGCAAGCGGCCCAGTGGCCGGGTTCGATCTCGAGCAGCGGCGGCTGTTCGTTGCACTTGGAGAAGGCCATCGGGCAGCGGTCCTTGAACCGGCAGCCCGTCGGCGGGTTGAGCAGCCCGGGCGGCGTGCCGGGAATGCCCTCCAGGCGGGTCTCCTCCGCCGTCGAGCCGACCTCGGGCAGCGCCGAGATCAGCATCTGGGTGTAGGGGTGCTGCGGATTGTTGATGATCGTGCTCGTGGAGGCCTTCTCCGCGATCCGGCCCGCGTACATCACCATGATCGTGTCGGCCATCTGGTACACGAGCGAGATGTCGTGGGTCACGAACACCATGCTCTTGACGTAGCCGCGGTCGCGGAACTCCACCATCGACTCGGCCACGGAGCGCTGCGTGGACACGTCCAGCGCCGAGGTCGCCTCGTCGGCGATCAGCAGCGACGGGTTGAGCAGCGTGGACATCACCATGACCACGCGCTGCTTCATCCCGCCCGACAGCTCGATCGGGAACCGGTTGAGCACGTCGGTGTCCAGGCCGACCAGCTCCAGCCGGCGCTCCAGCTCCTCGGCGATGTCGGCCGGACGGAGCCCGCGCGAACGGAGCAGCTCGTTGATCATCCGCCCGATCTTGCGCGTCGGGTTGAGCGCGCTCATCGCGTACTGCGGGATCAGCGAGATCTCGTGGTAGCGGAAGGGCACCATCGCGTCGTCGTCGGCGATGGGCAGTTCCTTGCCGTCGAGCTCGACGGATCCCCCGACGTGGCGCATCCGCGAGTCCAGGCGGATCAGGCTCTTGCCCAGCGTGGACTTGCCGCAGCCCGACTCTCCGGCCAGGCCCATGATCTCGCCGTCGGCGAGGTCGAAGTTGACTCCGTCGAGGGCGTGGACGTCCCCGCGCAGGGTCTGGTAGTAGACCTTCAGGTCCTTGACGCGCAGGGTCATCACAGCTCCCGCAGCTTGGGGTTGAACACTTCGTCCAGACCCACGTTGAGGATGTACAGAGAACCGACCAGCGTGGTGATGCCGAGACCCGGCGGGATGAACCACCACCACATCTCCAGCTGCAGGGCGCTCCAGGCGACCGCGCTCTCCAGCATCAGGCCGAGCGAGACCCCGTTGGTCGGGCCCAGACCGATGAAGTCCAGGCCGGCGGCGATGAGGATCGCGCTGCCGAAGAGCAGGATGAAGGTCATCACCAGGTAGGAGCTCATGTTCGGAGCGACCTCGGTGGTGATGATCCGCCAGGTGCGCCGTCCGCTGAGCCGGGCGAGGTCGACGAAGTCGCGCGTGGCCAGGGACAGGGTCTGCGAGCGCACCGCGCGCGCGGCCCACGGCCACGACGTCAGGCCGATGAACATGCCCTGGATGAACACACCGCGTGCGTCGAGGTAGGCCACGGCCACGATCAGGACGACCATGGCGGGCAGCACCAGGACCACGTTGGTGATCATGTTGAGGATCTCGTCGACGATCCCGCCCTTGTAGCCGGCCACGAAGCCGATGGCGGTACCGATGACGAACGCGACGCCGCCGCCGAACACGCCGATGAGGAACGTCGAGCGCAGGCCGTAGACGAACTGGGCCCAGATGTCCTGGCCGAAGCTCGTCGTGCCCAGCCAGTACTCGCCGCTCGGCGGCTCGCTCTGCGGACCGACGTAGGCGTTGGGGTCGTCACCGACGAAGAAGGGGCCGATGAGCCCGATGAGCAGGAGGCCGAGGACGATGCTCGACCCGATGAGGAGCTTGGGGTTGCGCCGCGCGAAGTGCAGGGTCTCGGAGACCTTGCGCTCCGCGGCCGGTTCGGGGGCCTTGGCCCCATCCGCGCCCGGGGCGCCGGCGACGTCGGTCATGCCGCTCCTCCCGTCATCTGCACCCTGGTACGCGGGTCGACCAGGACGTAGACGATGTCGATGATGAAGTTGGCGATCAGGACTCCCACGACCACGAACAGGAAGATGCCCTGGAGGAGGAAGAAGTCGCGGTTGGTCAGGGAGTCCAGGATCAGCGAACCCAGACCAGGGTAGTTGAAGACGATCTCGGTGAGCAGGGCTCCGGCGATGATCGTGCCCAGCTGGACGGCCAGGCCGGTGATCTGCGGCAGCATCGCGTTGCGGAACGCGTAGCGGCGGATCAGCTTGCGCGGGGCGCCCAGCGCCTGGAGGTAGTTGGAGTAGTCCGCCTCCAGCTCGTAGATGATCATGTTGCGCATGCCGATCGCCCAGCCGCCGAGTGCCACGACGAACATGGACAGGAACGGCAGGAACCAGTGCATGACCAGGTCCCAGATGAACTCCCACGTGAACGCGGGGATCAGGGAGAAGCTGTAGCCGTTGGCGACGGGGAACCAGCCGAGCACCACGGCGAAGGCCCAGGCGAGCAGCAGGGCCAGCCACATGTACGGCGTCGCGGTGAGGACGTAGCCGACCGGCAGGATCGTGTTGTCCAGGATCTTGCTGCGGGCCGCGTAGGCGCCGAAGCGGTTGCCGACGATCCAGCTCAGGAGGATCGCGGGCAGCAGGACCGCGAGGGTGTACGGGACCGCGCGCAGGATGATGTCGATCACCGGCTCGGGGTAGAGCATGATGCTGATCCCCAGGTCACCGCGGAACAGTCCGGCCCAGAAGCTCAGGTACTGCTGCCACAGCGGGGTGTCGAGTCCGAAGAGCTCGTTGTAGTAGGAGTTCATGCGTTCGAGGGCCTCGGGGTCACTGATCGAGGCGCGGGAGAGCATGCTCCGGACCGGGTCCCCCGGCATGAACCGGGGGATCATCCAGTTGATCGTGACCGCGACGACGAACGTCAGCAGGTAGACGGCCAGTTTGCGGCCGATGTAGCGCCACACACTTTCCTCCAGGGTGATGGCGGCGGACGGTCATGGGCCCCGTTGCCCTGGGACCTCGCGGGATCGGTTCGGGGCTCGGGACGCGGCGGGTTCCTCGCCGCCGGCGTGCTCGTGGGCTCGCCGTGACAGTGGTTCCTCGTGGGAGTCCCGCGCCCCGCGCGGGGCGGGCGCCGGGCTTGGGGGCGGCGCCCGCCCCGCCGGGACACGGCCCCGGCCGGACCGGACCTGCGACGGCCTCACTGGCTCGTCACGGGTATCGCGGTCCGGCCGGGGCGGGAAGTGGCCGGGGCGGGGGGTGGGAGCTCCCGACACCCCGGCCTCGGGGTGGCTACTCGGCGGCCGGTTCGAGCTCGGCGAGCATCTGCACCGCACTGAGCTCCAGCCAGCCGTTCCAGAGCGCGGCCGGGTAGTCCGGCGTGTCCTCGGCTTCGGAGGGCCAGTTCGTCCAGTTGTTGGTGCTGTGCTGCGCCCAGAGGCCGTTGTACCAGAGCGGAATGGCCGGCAGCTCGGTCAGCTGGACCTCCTGGATCTGCGAGCTGAGCTCGACCTGGCCCTCGATGTCGTCGACCGGCAGGGCGGCGAACTCCTCGACCAGGCTCCAGACCTCCTCGTTCTCGTACCGTCCGAAGTTGACCGTGGTCTGCTGCTCCTGGACCGGCTGCTGGAAGAGGTAGTCGTAGTAGGTCCAGGGCGTGTTGCTCTGCTGGCGCTCGTTGTTGATGAGCATGTCGAAGTCACCGGAGTTGCGGCTGTCGACGAGCAGGTCGAACTCGGGGAAGTCCGCGGTGACGTTGATGCCGACGGCCTGGGCGTGCTCGGCGATCAGACGGGCCGACTCCATCCAGTCGGTCCAGCCGGACGGCACCTGCAGGGTCAGCTCGATGGGCTCGCCGTCGGGCGTCTCGACGAAGCCGTCCCCGTCCTCGTCGAGGTAGCCGTTCTCCTCCAGGATCGCGACGGCCTCGTCCTGGTCGAAGGTGAAGCCCTCCTCGGCGACCAGCTCGTGGTCGATGAACTGGTCCCAGGCCGGGAGCAGGCCGGTGGGGCTGGCGCCCTCGACCAGGTTGGAGTACGGGCCCTCGATGATCGCCTGCATGTCGATCGAGTGGGCCAGCGCCTGACGGAAGTTCACGTCGTTCATCGGCTCGCGGTCGTGGTTGACGACCAGCCAGGCGGTGTTGGCGCTCTGCATGTACGGAGGACCGTCGTAGTAGCTGGTCAGCGTCTCGTCGCCCTCCAGCACCTGGTCGATGCCCGGGAGGAAGTTGTTCGAGAGGTCGACCTCGCCCTGGGTCAGCATGTTCATCGTCACCTCGTTGGAGGCGTTGACGATGTCCACGATGTAGCGGGCGTCCATGTCGATGTCGAGGGCCTCGATCGCCCACCAGTCGTCGTTGCGCTCCCAGACCATGCGGTCGTCGCTGTGCGACTCGTAGACGTAGGGGCCGGTGACGACCGGGTTCTCGTTCGGGTTCTCGATGACGTCGGTCTCCGACATCTCGGACCAGATGTGCGAGGGGACGACGGGGTTGGTGTACGCCCAGTTCATCCACTCCTGCGGGCGCGACTCCGAGAAGGTGACCTCGACGGTCAGGTCGTCGGTGGCCTCGACGGACTCGACGTAGTCCCAGACGTTGCTGTAGGGCGAGCCCTCCATCTGTCCGAGTTCGAGCGTGGTCACCACGTCCTCCGCGACCAGCGGCTCACCGTCGGTCCAGGTGACACCCTCGCGGAGGGTGATCTCGTGGACGTTGTCGGCGGTCCACTCGTCGCTCTCGGCGAGCCAGTGGACGTACTCGCCCGCGGCCGAGTCGTAGAGGAAGAGCGGCTCGTAGGCCAGGCCGATGGTGCCGACCGCGTACTGGCCCTTCATCATGGGGTTCCAGCTCGTGGGTGGACCCCATGCGGTGCCCGTGGTGTACAGCGTCTCCTCTCGGGGGTAGGACCCCGAGTTGCCATCATCTTCTCCGCCGCCACTCGAGCAGGCAGTGGCCGCGATGGCCAGTGCCGCGAGTGCCGCCGGAAGCCGCAGCGATCTCATCTCGACTCCTCCTTCGACCCGGACGGCCCGTGGGGGGATCCCCTAAGCTGGGAGCGCTCCCAGACGGTGCCGGGATGGGCCGTTTGCTGAACCGGGTAAGTGACGTTAACAACAACATGCTCGGACGAACCCCGTCAATCCCCGACACTTCGCTGTTATGGCCTTGTAACAGCGACGACGGTTGCCGGTCATGCTCTTCGGGGACCGGTACTGGCCCTCGGGTGCAGCTCGCCGCGCGGTGCCTCACGGGGCTCCAGGGGTTCGGCGGCCACGGCCAGGGCCAGCATCCGCGCCACCTCGCCGCCGCAGAAGGGCACGTCCCGGGAGACCGCGGTCAGCGACGGGCGGACCAGCTGGCACAGCACCGAGTCCTCCCAGGCCACGATGGACAGCCGGGAGGGCACGTCCACCCCCATCTCCCTGGCCACGCCCAGGCCGGCCACCGCCATCAGATCGTTGTCGTAGACCAGTGCGGTGGGACGATCGGACCTGGCCAGGAGCTTGCGCGTGGTACGCGTCCCGGCCTCGCCCGTGTAGTCGGCCTCGATGGTGAACGCCTGGTGCAGCCCGGCCTCGGCGGCCGCGCGCTCGAAGGCCGCCGAGCGCACCCGCGAGTGCACGAGGTCGCCTGGGCCGCAGACGTGTGCGATACGCTCGTGTCCGAGAGCCGCCAGATAGTGCACCACCTCGCGCATCGAGGCGGCGTCGTCGCTGAACAGGCACGGTAGCGTTCCCGCGCCGTCGGGCCCGCCGAGCACCACCGCGGGCAGCGCGAGGTCCTCCACCAGGGCGACCCGGGCGTCGTCGACGCGCAGGTCCACCAGGATGACCCCGTCCACCCGGCGTTCGGCCGCCCACCGGCGGTAGACCGCCAACTCGGCATCGGCATCCTCCGTGACCTGCAACAACAGGTCCATACCGGTGGCGGCGAGCTCGGCCTCGATACCCGAGACCAGCTGCATGAAGAACGGTTCGACGCCCAGTGAGTGGGCCGGACGGTCGACCACCAGGCCCAGAGCGCCGACCCGGCCGCCCGGGGAGAGGGCCCGCGCGGTACTGCTGGGCGCCCATCCGAGATCGTGCGCGATCGCCAGAATCCTGGCGCGGGTCGCCTTGGAGACCCCCGGCCGATCGTTGAGCGCGTACGACACCGCCCCCTTGGACACCCCCGCCGCCTTGGCGATGTCCATGATGGTCGGACGCCGCATTAATGCCCCCACTTCGCCTCCTTTGCTGAACCGGTTAAGCAGACGGCATGGGATTGTAACGCACGCGATCCGCGCCGCTTCGGGCACGAACAGGGGAAGCAGCGCGTCAGCGACCGCCCTGGCACCCGGGGCACCAGTACAGCGTGCGACCGGCCAGTTCCCGCGCGGCCACGGGCGACGCGCACACACGGCAGGGCTCGCCGGTCCGGTAGCAGACGTAGAGGGTGTCGGGCCGGGGCACCGGCCGGGCGTCCGGATCCGGCCGGTCCTCGGGGCGGGTGGTGATGATGTAGCCGTCGCGGACGCCGTCGCGCAGCAGCCCGGACAGGTCGGCCCACAGGCGTTCCCACTGGTCACGGGCCAGGTCGCGTCCCGGGGTCAGGGGATCGAGTCCGGCGCGGAACAGCGACTCCGCACGGTAGATGTTGCCGATGCCGGCGACGACGTCCTGCCGCATCAGCAGCGCCGCGATACTCGTCCGCGACCGGCTCACCACGCGCCAGGCCCGCTCGGGATCGGCGTCCGCCCGCAACGGATCGGGCCCCAGGCGGTCCTGGACGGCCGCCTTCTCGTCCCCCGTGATGACCTCGCAGACCGAGGCGCCCCGCAGATCGGCCCAGCCGGTCGTGTTCACGAACCGGACCCGCACCGCGCCGACCGGGGCCGGGGGCACCACGAAGCCCTCCGCGTCGCGTTCCAGGTCCAGGCGCCCGGCGCCCTCCGCCCTGGGCGCGCCCAGGTGCCGCTCGCCGTCCACGTCTCCGAACGTCCACGCGCCGTACAGCCCCAGGTGCACCCGCACCCACTCCCCGGAGTCGAACCCCAGGAACAGATGCTTGCCGTGTGCCTCGCTCTCGACGAGCACCCGGCCGTCCACCCGCGCGGCGCCCTCGGCGAAGCGCCCCTGCGGACTCGACGCCCGCACGGTCCCGCCGCCGAAGGTCTTGTCGAAGTGCGCCGCCAAGCGGTGCAGTGTGTGCCCCTCAGGCAACTTCGGTCCCTCTCTGTGCTGTGCTTTTCTGGGGCCTCCGCTCGTTCCTCGCTTCGGCCCGTGCTCGGGGCGCTGGGAGGCCAGTGTTCTTCGTCGTCGACTTGCCTTGCTCCTTCGTCGCGGCGGCCCCGTCTCCTCCTGCAGAACACTGGCGCGCCCCTCGCGATCCCCCAGCGGTCCCCTCACCTGTAGAGGCTTCAACCCCCCAGGGGTTCACGCAGGCCCGTATCTGCACGCCCACCCCCTGTGTCTCAGGGGCAGGGGGTGAAGCTGCACGAGAGCGGTCTACGCGCATCCGAGGGGGCGAAAGTTGACCGTTCCACCATAGGCGTGCAGGGGGGTGGAGCCACACGAATCGACCCGCCTCAGCCCCAGGGGGTGAAAGGTAGGCCGTTCCGCTCTGGGGGTGTACAGGGGGTCGGAGCCGCACGAAACGGTTCGCGTGCGCCCGAGGGGGGTGGAGGTAGGCCGTTCAGCATGGGGGCCACAGGGGGTTGGACGTGTGCGTATCCGCATGCGGAACCGTAGGGGGTTGGGCGTGGCCGGTTCCGCTCACGATGGCCCCCGGGGGGTTGAAACCGCTATAGGTGGCGGATCCATGGGGGTAGTAGTGAGGGGCGCGCCAGTGTTCTGCAGGAGGAGACGGGGCCGCAGCGAGCTTGCGAGCAAGGCAAGTCGACGACGAAGAACACTGGCTACTCGGCGCCCCGAATGCGCGTCCGAGCCTGCGAGGACGCCAGAAGCACAGTTAACTTGCCGACAGGATCTCTTCCACCAGGCTCTCCCGGTCGGCCAGGCAGCGCCAGGCCGGGACGACCACGACGGGGTCCCCGGTGGCGCGGTTGAGGGCCTCGCCGCGCGCGACGAGCCTGCGCAGGCCGCGGCCGTGGGACTCGCGGTCCAGCAGGAGCAGCAGCCGACGGGCGCCGAAGCCGACGACCAGGTCCACGGTCCACCCGTGGACCGTCTGCCGGGTGAGCACGCTGGTCCCGACCTCGCGCAGGCGCTCGACCAGGGCGGTGCGCACCGGGTCCGGCGCGGTGCCGGGGTCGCTCGCACCGGCCAGCAGGTCGCCCAGCGGGCCGTCGTCACCGGACCAGTACGTGCGGTCGCCGACCACGACCAGCCGCCGGGTGCGGGTGAACACGGTGGACCACAGGTGGCTCTTCCGCCGGACCCGGCGTTCGGCGATCGCGGGTGAGCCCTTGGCGAGCATGGGCGACAGGACGGTCAGGTCGACGGTGTCACCGTCGCGGCCCAGCAGGTCGGCGCCGCCCACCCGGACGTCGTGCCGGAGCACGCGCTTGGCCAGCAGTCGCCGGATCAGCGCGACCTGCGGCTGGGTGGGCGCCACGACCGCCATGGTCGTCCCGGGCGGCACCTCGGCGTCGAGTTCGTCCACGACGACCAGCACGCGGTAGGCCTCGTCCCGGTTGATGTAGGAGGCGCCCGGCGCGGCCTCGCACGTCCCGGCCACGTCGCGCCAGTCGACATCGCCCCGCCCGGTCAGGTCGGGGGCGGCGTGCACGGCGACGCGGCCGCCGTAGCAGCGCTGGGAGGCGATCTCGGCCAGTTCCGGCGACGCTCCGTGGTACTCGTCGAGCCACAGCAGGGGCGGGGCCGCCTTGTAGGCCGCCCGCAGCGCCGAACCGGACCCGTGGCGCAGTCCGCGGGCCTCCAGCTGTTCGGCGGCGGTTCCGGACGCCGCCAGGGCGCGCCGCTCCTCGTCCGGTTCCAGCGCGCTCGTCGGCCCGGGATGGGCGGGGTCGCCGATCACGACCGCGCGCCTGGACCGGTACAGGACCGGCAGGAGTTCGGCGGCGCGGGTGCGTTCGGCGCCCGCCACGATCACGAGGTCGAACAGCCCGGGCGTCGGCGGCAGGGCCCGGGCCTGGTCGGTACGGCACACCCAGGCGGGCAGGGTGTCGAGCAGGGAGGGCAGGCCGGGCCAGCCGCTCCCGTGGTGCCAGTTCAGCGTCTCCAGACGGTTCTCGATCGCGGCCCGGCCGCGGCGCAGCCGGGGTTCGGCCACCGCGCGCAGACAGGCCGCGCCGGCACGCCGGTGGCGCTCTCCGGCCTCGGAGAGCTCCGCGGTGAGCCGGCCCAGCGGCGCGCAGCCCGTGCGGCGGTCGACGGCCGCGCGCCACTCGCTCTCCATCCGGGCGACCGCGCACAGCCGGACGAGGTGGTCGGAGTCGGTCGGCACGCCCATTTCGCGGCGGATGGCGGTGCGGTGCTGCAGGCCCGTCAGCCCGCCGGACCTGGCGCGTTCGGCGCGGTGCAGCCAGTACTCCGGACCGCCGCGCTCGGGGGTGAAGAGGCGGTCGGGGTCCCAGCCCTGGGCGATGCTGTGGACGCGCTCGACCGCCAGCCGGGCCAGCGCGTGGCCGCCGGAGGCCATGGTGTCCATGGCCCGCCACACGTGTTGGATCCGGTTCCATGCCTCGGACAGGTCGCGCCAGTGCCGCGCGGCCTCCTCCGCGTCGGGCGGCGGGTCGCCGTCGTCGGCGGCGGGGTTCGTGTGCTCGGTCAGGATCCGGTCGAGCAGCCGGATCTCGGCGGCGCGGTGCCGGGAGCCGCCGACACGGACGACGGGGTGCGCGGGCGCGGTCCCGGCTCCGCGCAGGACGTCCCGGACGTCGTCCTCTCCGGCGGCGCAGACCAGCACGCGCTGGCCGTGGCCGACGGCCGTGCGCACGAGGGCGTCCACGAGGTCGGTCAGGCCGCTGCCGGGCGGGGCCGCCGCCACCGTCAGCTGCTCGCGCATGGCGGACCGCACGACCTCGTACTGGGACTGGGTGAGCGCCGTCGCCGAGATCGGGGGCGTGTCCCCCTCCCCCTCGCCCGGTCCGCCGACGTCCTCGGGCGCACCGCCGAGCAGGGACTCCAGCGCGGTTCCACCGACCTGGTCCGGGTGAAGCCCGTCGCGGTCGGCGGGGTCGAGGTCGGCGAGGATCCCCTCCACACCGCCCGGCTCCGGGTCGTCGGTGTCGAACTGGCCGCCCGGCCCCGCCCGGAACACCACGGCGACGTTGTGCGCGCCGGGGTCCATGACCCGGGGCAGGCCCCGGGTTCCGAGCGGGTCGATGTCGTCCACCCGCTCGATCTCCAGCCGACTGAGCAGGGTGCGCACCTTGGCGGCGAGTTCGGCGACGGCCGCGGGCCGCCGGACGGTGTCGGGCGCGCCGGTGCGCAGGCGGGTCCGCAGCTCGAACAGGTCCTCGGGATCGGTGATGCCGAGCCGCTCCAGCAGCGCGCAGTTGATGTCGGGCGGCCCCACCGGCCGGACCAGCGGCCCCTGTGCGCCGGTCGGGTCGTAGGCCCCCGTGGCCGCCTCCAGGTCGTCGACCACCCGCACGTCGACGGTGAGCAGCGGCAGGGCCGCCCGGTCCGTGCCCTCCCCCACGACCACCAGGGGGTAGCCGTAGCGCAGCGCCTGCCCCCGGCGCAGCGACAGGCGCAGGACCCGCGCCGACTCCGGGTGCAGCGGCAGGGTCTCGCGCGCCCCGCTGAACAGCAGCTCGGGGCCGGTCGGCAGGCACGCGCAGGTGTCGGAGTCCACGTGCTCGGCCCGCACCTCGTGGGTGTGCACGGCCTCCCGGCTCAGGCAGGCGCGCAGGTAGGACAGCAGGGACCGGACCTCGGAGCGGTCGATCTGCGGCTTCCACCGCAGCGACGCCTGGCCCACGCCCGAACGGGTGACCTGGGTGACCGGTCGGATTCCGACCCCGACCACCGTGCCCCCCGGGTCTCCCGCCTCGTGCTCGTCGTCCCGTAGTGACCTCACAACAACCCCCGGCCTCGCGCGCGAATCGCGTGACCGCGCGACTACCCCCCGCTAGCAACGTCCATTGTCGCGGACGGGTCGGTGCGAGATCCCTGGAATGCCGGAATACGTCCCGACTTTCACCCTGCGTGACGGCGGTCAGCCGCGGACGCGCAGCGCGATCCAGAGTTCGGCCCGGTAGTCGGGGTCGTCCAGGTCGCCCGGCAGCAGGTCGCGGATGCGCCGCATCCGGTAGCGCAGGGTGTGGCGGTGGACCCCCAGGGCGTCGGCCGCGGTGTCCCAGCGGCCCGAGGCGGCGAGGTAGGCGCGCAGGGAGGCGAGCAGTTCGGCGGACGTGCGCCGACCGGTCAGCGGCGCGAGCAGGTCGTCGGCCATCCGCGCGCCCGCCGGCGTGTCCACGAGCCCGAGCAGCCCGCCCGGCAGGTCCGCCGTCCGCGTCAGCCCTCCGTCGCCCTCCTCGGCCGCGGCCAGGGCGCGTTCGGCCTGGGACAGGGCGGGGGCCAGGTCGCCGTAGCCCGCCGCCTCGCTCACCCCGACCGGCCCCTCCAGGGCCTCCTCCAGCACCTCGTCCGGGGTGTCGGCGGCGGCCAGCAGCAGGCCGCGGCCCTCGTGCTCGGTGGCGAGCACGCCCTCGGCCGGCCCGGAGCCGCCGAGGCCGGCGGCCACCGCCACTACGACGGGTTCGGGCGGGAGCAGCCGGCGCAGGCCCGCCGCCCCGGGCGCGCGAGGGTCGAGCGCCCCGGTGACCAGTGCCGTCAGGACGCCCTCCCCCCAGGCGGCGCCCCGGCCCGGCGCTGTGCGCTCCAGTTCGAGGGACAGCAGTGACACGGCCGCGTTGACCAGGGTGCGGTCGTCGGAGCCGAGCCGCCGTTCGGTCCCGACCGCGAGGAAGCCGCGCACCCGGCGCCCGGCGGACAGGGGCTGCGCCGAGAGGTGCATGCCGTCCGAGGTCAGGGACACGCTGGCGCGGGGTCCGGCGCCGCGCAGGCGGGACAGTTCCGCCGCCACGACGGCGGCGGACTCGGCCGCCCGCGCGGGCGCAGCGTGGCGGACGGTGCCGTCCGAGGCCAGGAGCAGCACCCAGCCGTCGAGTTCGCGCGCCAGGCGGTCCACGACCGCCGGGGCCCCCGACAGCGCGGCGCGGGTCAGCGCCCGCTGGACGGTGAAGGCCCGGGTCAGGCCCTCGTACTCCTCCTTGGCCAGGAGCCGGGAGACCTCCTTGCCGACCGCGATGAACGGGGTCTCGCGGGCCACCTCGACCAGGGCGAGACCGAACTCGGCCGCCGCCGCGCGCAGCGGTTCGGGGGTGCGCTCCAGCACCACGCCGATGCCGAAGCCGAGCCCGGCCACACGGCGCTCGGCCAGCCGGCGGACGTACTCGCGCGGGTCGGGGGCGACGTCGGCCCAGCGCACGCCGGTGGTGAGGACGAGTTCGCCGCCCGCCAGGTAGGGCGTGGGGTCGGTCAGCTCGCTGACGGCCACCCACTCCACCCTCCGGTCCAGGTGTTCGTGCCCGGTCAGCAGGGACAGCCGCAGGTTGGGCGTGCGCAGCAGCGCGCCCAGGGTCGGGGGCATCGGGCCTCCCCTCCACGTGTTCGACCGTCCGGACCCTGCCGCATTGGCACAGGGTCCTGGGTCGATTATCCACTGTGTCCATGTGTGCCGTGTTCCGTCCGGCCTAGTGTCGCTCTCTGAGACCGCCTGGCCCATGGGGGTCGGGTCGGGCGCCGCCAGGGTTCTGGAGGGTCCGAAGGCGGGTTCGTGAGGAACGAGCGAACACGCCGGAGTGGCCCGAAGGTTCCTGGCTACCCGGGCGCCCGACCAAGCGAGCGCAGCGAGCCAGCAAGCACAGAGGAGGCAGCCGCATGGCCACGACCGAGGTCGTCCAGTCCCGTCGGATCGTCACGGAGATCCCCGGCCCGAAGAGCCGCGCGATCCAGGAGCGCCGCGCGTCCGCCGTCGCCCAGGGCGTGGGCAGCGTCCTGCCGGTCTACGTGGAGCGCGCCGGCGGCGGCATCGTCGAGGACGTCGACGGCAACGCCCTCATCGACTTCGGCTCCGGCATCGCGGTGACCAACGTCGGCAACGCCGACCCCCGCGTGGTGGAGCGGGCCGCCGAGCAGATGGGCCGGTTCACCCACACCTGCTTCATGGTCAACCCCTACGAGGCCTACGTGGACGTGTGCGAGGCCCTGAACCGGGTCACGCCGGGCGACCACGAGAAGCGGTCGATCCTGCTCAACTCGGGCGCGGAGGCCGTGGAGAACGCGGTCAAGATCGCCCGCAGCGCCACCGGGCGCCAGGCCGTCGTCGTCTTCGACCACGCCTACCACGGCCGCACCAACCTCACCATGGGCCTGACCGCGAAGAACATGCCCTACAAGCAGGGCTTCGGCCCGTTCGCCGGTGAGATCTACCGGGTGCCGATGGCCTACCCGTACCGCTGGGCGACCGGCCCGGAGAACTGCGGGCCCGAGGCCGCGGCCCAGGCCATCGACCAGATCACCAAGCAGATCGGTCCGGAGAACGTCGCCGCCGTGGTGATCGAGCCGATCCAGGGCGAGGGCGGCTTCATCGAGCCCGGCGCCGGGTTCCTGCCCGCCGTCGTGGACTTCTGCCGGGCCAACGGCATCGTGTTCGTCGCCGACGAGGTGCAGACCGGCTTCGCGCGTACCGGCGACATGTTCGCCTGTGACCACGAGGGCATCGTGCCGGACCTGATCACCACGGCCAAGGGCATCGCCGGCGGCCTGCCGCTGGCCGCGGTGACCGGCCGCGCCGAGCTGATGGACGCCGTGCACGGCGGCGGCCTCGGCGGCACCTACGGGGGCAACCCCGCGGCCTGCGCGGCCGCCCTGGCCGCGCTGGAGGCCATCGAGTCCGACGGCCTGGTCGACCGCGCCCGGGAGATCGGCGACCTGATGCTGGGCCGCCTGCGCGAGCTCGCCGCCAAGTACGACGTCATCGGCGACGTGCGCGGCCGCGGCGCGATGGTCGCGATCGAGCTGGTCCGGGGCGAGGACAAGGCGCCCAACCCCGAGGCCCTGGCGAAGATCCTGTCGTACTGCCACGCGCAGGGCCTGGTGCTGCTCAGCGCGGGCACCTACGGCAACGTCGTGCGCATGCTGCCGCCGCTGGTGATCGGCGACGATCTCCTGCACGAGGGCCTGGACATCCTGGCCGAGGCCTTCGGACGCCTGTAGGACGGGGCCTTCGGCCCTTCCAGTGCACTCCAGGACCCGTCGGCGCCCTCACTGTGCTTCCTTTGGGCCTCCGCTCGTTCCTCGCTTTGGCCCGGCCAACCCCCCTGGGACTGAGCCAGGCTGCACGGCCCCCTTTCACCCCCTGTGGCCGGGGCGGGCTGCACGGCCTACCTTTCACCCCCAGGGGTCCCGCAGGGCGGCGTGTGCACCTTCGACCCCTTGGGGTTCAGGTGGCGCGCCCCGAGCGAACCCCAGAGGCTGAGGCAGGCTTGGCGGCCTGGCCCCGGGGGGCTCGGGGCCCCTAATCCACCGTCCCGGGGCGGGAGGCGCCCACCTTCCCGCTCCGGGGCGGTCCCACTGTCGCGGGCTCTCCTGGTTCGCGGACATCCGGCACCGGCACGCGTGGCGCGCGTCGCCGGGTGCTGCCCAGCAGCACGCCGCCCACGACCAACGCGCCCCCGATGAGCTCGCCCGGACTCACCGTCTCGCGCAGGACCACCCAGGCGGCGGTCATCCCGACCACCGGGACCAGCATCGAGAACGGCGCCACCACGCCCGCCGGGTGGCGCGCCATCAGCCACGTCCACACCCCGGATCCGAGCACGGTGCCGACCACCACGGTGTAGGCCAGACCGGCGACGGCGGCGAGCGCGCCGGGTTCGTCGAACGAGGTCAGGGACGCCCCGATCCGCGCGGGCCCCTCGACCGCGAGTGCCAGCGCCAGCATCGGCAGCGGCGGGACGACGGACATCCACAGGGTCAGGCGCAGCGGGTCGGCCGGCTTCGCCAGGCGGTTGCAGGTGTTGCCGATCGCCCAACCGAACGCCCCCGCCAGGGTCAGCAGGAACGGGACGACCGTGGCGTTCTCCGCGCGCTGCCAGCCCACCAGGGCCATCCCGCACACGGCGACCACGATGCCGACCAGCTGACGGCCGCTGACGCGTTCGCGCAGGAACGTCGCCCCGAGCAGCACGGTGAACGGCGCGGACGCCTGGAGCACCAGGGACGCCAGGCCGGCGGGCATCCCGGTGGCCATACCCCAGTACAGGAAGAGGAACTGCAGGGTGCCGAAGCCGAGCCCGTAGCCGACCAGCCAGCGCACCGGCACCTTCGGCCACGGGACGAACAGCACCGTCGGAACGGCGATCAGCGCGAAGCGCAGGGCGACCAGGAAGAACGGGGGGAAGTGCGCGAGCGAGGCATCGATGGCGATGAAGTTGAGGCCCCACATCAGTGCGACGGAGACGGCGAGCAGGCGGTGACGGATCGGCATGTGTCCTAGATCAGCAGCCTTTTCCCTTAAGCACAATCAATAGTTTCGACACCCACTCTGTAGGCTGCCTACATGGACGTCCGACATCTGGAACTGCTGCGCGAACTCGCCGAACGCGGCAGCGTCACCGCGGTGGCGCAGGCGACCTACCGGACCCCCTCGGCGGTCTCCCAACAGCTCAAGACGGCCCAGCGGGAGTTCGGGGCGGAACTCGTGGAGCCGTCCGGCCGGGGCCTGCGGCTGACCGAGGCCGGCCGCGTCCTGGCCGAGGGCGGCGCGACCGTCGCCACCGCCGTCGAACAGGCCAGGGCGCGCTGGGACGCGTTCCGCGGCGAGCCGACCGGCACGGTGGCCGTGGCCGCGCTGCCGAGCGCGGCCACGTTCCTCTTCCCCGAAGTGCTGCGCGAACTCGCCGACACCGCCATCACGCTGCGCTGCTCCGACGTCGACCTCGCCGAGGTCGAGTTCGCCGACCTGGCCGCCGACCACGACATCGTCGTCGCGCACAGCCTCACGAGCGTCCGGCCCGCCGGCGCCGAGGGGCTGGCCGTCGCGCCGCTGGCCCGCGAGCCCCTGGACATCGCGATGGCCGCGGACCACCCGCTCGCCTCGCGCACCTCGGTCAGCCCCGGGGACCTGGTGGACTGCGCGTGGATCGGGGTGCCCGAGGGCTACCCCTTCGACACGGTGCTGCGGATGATCGCGCAGGTGACCGGCCGCGAGCTGCGCGTCGTCCAGCGGCTGGTGGACAACCGGCTGATCGAGGCGCTGGTGGCGTCGGGCGACCAGGTCGCCGTCCTGCCGCGCTTCACCACGCCGGCCGCCGCCCCGGACGGCGGGGCACTGGTGCTGCGCGAACTCACCGGCCTGCCGTCCGCGCGGCACGTCTCCGCCGTCCTTCGTCCGGACAAGGCGGAGCGGCTGGCCGTCCAACGCGTCCTGCGTTCGTTCGAGCGGGTGGGCGCGGAGGTGGAACGCCGCTTCCGGCACCGCGCGTGAGGCCCGTCAGCGGGAGGGGCGCCCGCTCAGCGCGTGCCCCAGGCGTAGGTCTGCTTGCGCAGCTTGAGGTAGAGGAAGGTCTCGGTGGTGTCCACCGAGTCCACCGACCGGATGTCGGCCAGGATGTCCAGCAGCTTGGGGTCGTCCTCGGCCACCACCTCGACCAGGAGGTCGAACGAGCCCGCGGTGATCACCACGTACTCCACGCCCTCGATGTCGGAGATGGCGTCGGCGGCGACGTTGAGGTCCCCGTTGGTGCGCACGCCGATCATCGCCTGGCGGCTGAACCCCAGCATCATGGGGTCGGTGACGCCCACCACCTGGACCACGCCCGCCTCCAGCAGCCGCTGGACGCGCTGGCGCACGGCCGCCTCGGACAGCCCGACCGTCTTGCCGATGGCGGCGTAGGACCGGCGGCCGTCCTCCTGGAGCACCTCGATGATGCGTTTGGCCGTGTCGTCGAGCACGACGCCGTTGTTGCGCCGGGGGTGGCCCGGATCCGACTGCTCACTCACGAGGCTCTCCGTTGGTTCCGAAGGAATCCGAGAATACGCGGTGCGGCCAAGGGCGGAAAACACCGCCGCGAACACGACCGACAACGGAATCAAAGTTACTGCACGGTTCTGTTACGGGTGGAGGGAGCATCCCCGCCCGGGTCTTCGTGCTGCTCAGCGCTCGTCCCGGACCGAGTCCAGCGACAGCAGGGCCACGTGCAGTGACAGGCAGGTCTCCACCGACTCCAGGTCGGCGTCGAGGATGTTGGCGATCCGGCGCAGCCGCTCGTAGAAGGCCGGCCGCGACAGGTGCGCCCGGCTCGCCGCCAGCGCCTTGTTGCGTCCCGCCCCCAGGTAGCACCGCAGCATGTCGGTGAGGTCACCGGCGTGCCGGGCGTCGTGGTCCAGCAGGGGCCCCAGCTCCCGCTCCACATAGGTCTGCAGCCGCTCGTCGTCACGGAACAGGTGCAGCAGGCCGCGCACGTGCAGGTCGGGCAGCCGGTAGAACGGCCGCTGGTCGCTCTGGCGGATGGCGACGTCGCCGACCTGGCGGGCCTCCAGGAAGGAGCGCCGCACCTCGCGGATGTCGTCCGCCGACGATCCCACCGCGAGCACGGCGGCGCCGCCGACCGCCTGGTGGACGCGGTCGGCGAGCATGTGCAGTGTGGGGTCCAGTCGCTGTTTGGTCGGCAGCGCCAGTAGGACGCCCACCCGCAGGTCGTCGAGCGAGCCCACCAGCGCGGGCAGGCGCAGCTCGCGGCAGGCGCGCGCCGCGCCCTCGGCGGTGTCGGACAGGCGGGCCTGGGCGGCCAGGCCGGTGCCGCTCTCCCGCAACCGCAGGACCAGGCCGACCAGCGCCCGGCCCTTGAGCGGAACGCCGACCGCGCGGGCCCGTACCAGGGCCTCCTCCGGGTCGGAGTAGGCCCGGTCGATGATGCCCGCGATGATCGTCCGGTGCGTCTGGCGCTCCAGGCTCTCCTGGTGGCGTTCCAGGAGCCGGCCGAGCGCCAGCGTGGTGGCGGCGCGCTCGATGAGCATGCTCTGGCGCGGGGTCGGCGCCGCCCCCGCGATGAGGATGAGGCGCCCCCAGTCCTGGCCGCGCGCGCCGACCATGGTGACCAGCCAGCCCGTGGCGGGGTTGTGGACGGTGCGGGAGCCGGAGCGGATCGCGCGCGAGCGGCTCTCCCACGAGGTCAGCAGCGTGCCCGGGTCCTCGCCGTTGAGGTCACAGGCCAGGACCTGGTGGGTGAGGTTCTCCAGGACGACCGGGCAGCCGGACAGCTGGGCGGCCTCGTGCAGGATCTGCGCGGTGTCGGCGCCCTCGACGGAGAGCTGGGTGAACACCGAGTGCAGCTTCTCGGACTCGCGCAGCTCCTCCAGCTGCTGGTTGACCACGCGGACGTGGACGGCCTCGGTGATCTCGACGAACCGGGCCTCGCGGTCGAGCTGGATGACGGGCACGCGGGCGTCGCGGGCCGCGTCGAGGAAGGCGGTCGGCAGCTCCGCGTGGTACTTGCGGCCGAGTTCGACCGCGATCCCGCTCACCCCGGCCGCGGCCAGGTCGTCGATGTAGCGGCGCAGGGCGTCGGGGTCGTCGGGCATGGCGATACCGGTGCTCAGCACCAGCTCGCCCCCGCGCAGAAGGTGGGCGAGGTCGGTGACCTCGGCGATGTGGACCCAGCGCACGGCCACGTCCAGATACTCGGATCCGACCACCACACGAGGGCGGGCGCGCTGGAGGGCGGGCAGGCTCAGAACCTCGGCGAGAGTGGGTAGCACCCGCACATTCTAGGACGGGGTGTCGCCTCCCGGACGAATCGCCTTACACATTGGCGACCGAGGGAGGCGCTCTGACCACCGGTTCCGCCCGCGGGGAACCTGTCTTACAGACCGTAAAACCGGCCACCATGTTGTCAACACACTGATCCTGGCCAAGCGCCCGGGGCGGGGTGAGACTGGGGTCATGTCCGAACTTCTCTCGCGCCACCGCGCGGTCATGCCCTCCTGGCTGCCCCTGTACTACGAGTCCCCGCTGGAGATCGTCAGCGGCAAGGGCTCCCGCGTCACGGACGCCGACGGCCACACCTATCTCGACTTCTTCACCGGCATCGTCACCAACATGCTCGGCTACGACGTCGCCGAGGTCCGCGAGGCGGTGGAGCGCCAGATCGCCAAGGGCGTGGTGCACACCTCCACCCTGTACCTGATCCGCAACCAGGTCGAGCTCGCCGAGAAGATCGCCCGCCTGTCGGGCATCCCGGACGCGAAGGTCTTCTTCACCAACTCCGGGACCGAGGCCAACGAGACCGCCCTGCTCCTGGCCACCTTCGCGCGCGGCAGCGACGAGGTGCTGGCGATGCGCGGCAGCTACCACGGCCGCTCGTTCGGCACCGTCGCGGTGACCGGCAACCGGGCGTGGAAGAACTCGTCCCTGTCGCCGCTGAACGTGCACTACCTGCACGGCACCGACCACGCCGCCCCGGCCTTCCGCGGGATGTCCGAGCAGGAGTACGTCGACGCCTGCGTCGCCGACCTGCGCGACGTCCTGGACACCACCGCGCCCAACGTGGCCTGTCTGATCGCCGAGCCGATCCAGGGCGTGGGCGGGTTCGCGATGCCGCCGGACGGCCTCTACGCCCGCTACAAGGAGGTCCTGGACGAGCACGGGATCCTCTTCGTCTCCGACGAGGTGCAGACCGGCTGGGGCCGTACCGGGACGAGCTTCTTCGGAATCGGCAACCACGGCGTGGTTCCCGACGCCATGACCTTCGCCAAGGGGCTCGGCAACGGCTACGCGGTCGGCGGCGTCGTGGCGCGCGGGGACCTCATGGACCGGCTGGGCGCGCTGGGCGTGGCCACGTTCGGCGGCAATCCCGTGTCCATGGCCGCGGCCGGGGCCACCCTCGACTACGTCCTGGAGCACGACCTGCAGGGCAACGCGCTGCGTCAGGGCGCGCTGATCACCGACGGCCTGCGGGCCCTCACCGAGTTGCCGAGCGTCAAGGACGTGCGCGGCAAGGGCCTGATGTTCGCCGTGGAGATGGTCGACCCCGCGACCGGCGCACCGTCGCCGGCCCTGGCCGGCCGCGTGCTGGAGGCCGCCCGCGAACGCGGCCTGCTGATCGGCAAGGGCGGCGTGCACGGCAACGTGCTCCGCATGGCCCCGCCCCTGACCCTGTCGGCGCAGGAGGCGGCGGAGGGCCGCGACGTCCTGCTCGACTCCGTCCGCGCGGTCGACGCCCAGGCCTGAGCGTCCCGCCCCACGGCACGCGCCCGCCGCACACGCCCCAGCGACAACACCGAGGAAGAGGAAGTATGAGCAAGCACGTCACCCACTGGATCGGTGGGGCGCTCTTCGACGGCGCCGCCGAGCGCCGCGGGGACATCTACAACCCGGCGTCGGGCCGGGTCACGGGCACCGTGGACCTGGCCGGGGCCAAGGAGGTCGACGCCGCGGTCGCCTCCGCGCGCGAGGCCTTCCCCGGCTGGCGCGACACCTCGCTGTCCAAGCGGGTGCAGGTCCTGTTCCGGTTCCGCGAGCTGCTCAGCGCGAACAAGGACCGGCTGGCGGAGCTGGTCAGCGCCGAGCACGGCAAGGTGTTCTCCGACGCCCAGGGCGAGGTGGCGCGCGGCCTGGAGGTCGTGGACTTCGCCTGCGGCATCCCGCACCTGCTCAAGGGCGGCTTCTCCGAGAACGTGTCCACGGGCGTGGACTCCTACTCGATCCTGCAGCCGGTCGGCGTGGTCACCGGCATCACGCCGTTCAACTTCCCGGCGATGGTCCCGATGTGGATGTTCCCGGTGGCGATCGCCTGCGGCAACACCTTCGTGCTCAAGCCCAGCGAGAAGGACCCGTCGGCGTCGCTGCTCATCGCCGAGCTGTGGACCGAGGCGGGTCTGCCCGACGGCGTGTTCAACGTGGTCCACGGCGACAAGACCGCTGTGGACGCCCTGCTGGAGCACCCGGACGTCGCGGCGGTGAGCTTCGTCGGCTCCACCCCGATCGCGCAGTACATCTACCGGACCGCCGCCGAGCACGGCAAGCGCGTGCAGGCGCTGGGCGGGGCGAAGAACCACATGGTGGTGCTGCCCGACGCGGACCTGGACCTGGCGGCGGACTCGGCGGTCTCGGCCGGGTTCGGCTCGGCCGGTGAGCGGTGCATGGCCATCTCCGCGATCACGGTCGTGGAGTCGGTCGCCGACGAGCTGGTCGAGAAGATCCGCGAGCGCGTCTCCCGCCTGCGGGTGGGCCCCGGCGACGACGACCGCAGCGAGATGGGCCCGCTGGTGACCCGGGAGCACCGGGACAAGGTGGCCTCGTACCTGGAGTCGGGGGTGCGCGAGGGCGCGACGCTGGCGATCGACGGCCGCGTGCACCCGGTGCTGGGCGGCGGGGAGGACGGCTTCTGGCTGGGCCCGACCCTGCTCGACCACGTCGGGCCCGAGATGTCCTGCTACCGGGACGAGATCTTCGGCCCGGTGCTGAGCGTGCTGCGCGTGGGGGACTACGACGAGGCCGTGAAGCTGATCAACGACAACCCGTACGGGAACGGCACCGCGATCTTCACCAACGACGGGGGCGCGGCCCGCCGGTTCCAGAACGAGGTCGAGGTCGGCATGGTCGGCATCAACGTGCCCATTCCGGTGCCGATGGCCTACTACTCGTTCGGCGGGTGGAAGCAGTCGCTCTTCGGCGACTCGCACGCGCACGGCACGGAGGGTGTGCACTTCTACACCCGGACCAAGGCGGTCACCGCGCGCTGGACCGACCCCGGCAAGCGGCCGGAGGGCGGCGTCAACCTGGGCTTCCCCACCAACGGGTAGTCCGAAGTTCATGGAATTAACGGATGGATGTCTCTCACTGACGGTCGGTGGTGGACAACACGGAGTATCGTTGGTGACGGTCGCCCCTCACAGCACGTGTTCGGCTGCCGCGGCGGCGACCGGAGACCATCCGGGATAGACGCGCTCATTTCCCCTCCTCCCCATGGAAGCGGGCGCGTCAGCGGAAGCGCTCCGGGTCCGATTCTCCCCCTGGACCCGGAGCGCGACCGTACCTCCCGACCTTCGCGGCGGGGGCGTGCTCCGCGGAGCGCGCCCCCGCCGTGCCACGCCCCCGGGCGTGCGGCGGCCCCTCGCCCTAGCGGGCGGCCACCATCACCTCGCGGGCGGGGATCCGGGACTCGGCGCCGATGATCGAGGCGCACTCGTCACAGCCGAACACGGGGCCTCCGTCCGGCAGTACTCCCAGGACCCGGCGGGGGCGGGGCCACTTGGTGTGGCAGGCGACGCAGGCGTCCCCCTCGCACTGCGCCTGACTCAGCAGCCCTGGGTCGTAGACGTGGAGGCCCGACGAGTGATCGGACCGCGTGTCTGGTTGGCACATCGTGCTCGTTCCGCGCAATGTCCTTGCTCCCCCCGTGGTTTAGGACAGTCTGGCGGGCCGATAGATACCGGCTCTCAAGTGAATCAAAGTCTGTGGGCGTCCGGAAGGCCCCGGACCAATCGAAATCACTCCGTGCACGGCAATCATAACCCTAAGTAACGAAGTCTGGGAAGACCCCAGGTCACAGAGGATCTTTACCGCCCTTCGTCCCTTACTCCCCAGGGGGTGGAGCTCGGGACCTTCGGCCTAGGCGCGCGGAACGACGCCGAATCGGCGCATCGACAGGCTCGGATTGGTCACGCGAACCTCGTCCACCCTTGCGGCCGAAACCCCGGCCGCGGCGACCGCGAAGGCCTGCTCCCCCAGGGCCGCCACCGGGGTGCCCATCGGGTCGATCACCATGCTGTTGCCCGCTCCGGTCGGCGCCGCCTGGCCCGCCGCCGCCACGTACACGGTGTTCTCCACCGCGCGGGCGCGGGCGAGGGTGCGCCAGTGCTCCTCCTTGAGCGGGCCCGGCACCCACTGGGCGGCCAGCAGGACCACGTGCGCGCCGGCGTCGGCGATCCGTCGGGTCACCTCGGGAAAGCGCAGGTCGTAGCAGGTCTGTAGGCCGAACACGACACCGTCGACGGTGAAGGTCTCCGGCTCCTCGATGGGGCCGGGGGCGACCACGTCCGACTCGCGCACGCCGAAGGCGTCGTAGAGGTGGATCTTGCGGTAGTGCGCTATCCGCTCGCCCTGCGGGGACAGGGCCACCAGGGTGTTGGTGAAGTGCGTGGGACCGGCGGTCTCGTTCACCCCCACCACGAGGTGGACGCCCTCCTTGCGCGCGGTCTCGGCCGCGGCGGCGACGAAGGGGCCGTCCAGCGGCTCGGCCGCCTCGACGTAGCGGTGGTCGGTGCGCGGTGCGGTGAACATCGCGTACTCCGGGCAGAGGACGACGTCGGCCCCGTCGGCCGCCGCACGTCCGGCCAGCTCCGCGACCGACCGCTGGTTCTCCGACTTGTCCTGACCGGGGGCGAACTGGGCGACCGCGACCCGCACCATCGGACCACTCCTCTACTCGGTTGGCGTGCCCCGAGTGTACGGCTCCGGAACCGAACGCGGCTGACCGGCTTGCCAGGAAGCTGAACACGTGTTTAAGCTATTGAACATGGGTTCAACACCGAGGCGCCCTCCCGACCGGGACGAGGACCTCACCGCACGCGCACGCATCCGCGACGCGGCCGTCGAGTGCTTCGGCCGGCACGGGTTCGACGTCACCGTTCGGACCATCGCCGAGCGCGCCGGGGTCTCCCCCGGCCTGGTCCTGCACCACTTCGGGTCCAAGGCCGGGCTGCGCGAGGCCTGCGACGACCACGTCCGCCAGTCCGTCCGCGAGGCCAAGACCGAGGCGGTCACCTCGCACGACCAGCAGACGTTCCTCCAGCAGATGGCCGAGATGGAGGAGTACTCCGACCTGCTGGGCTACGTGCTCCGCTCACTGCAGACGGGCGGGCCCATGGCCGCCGCCCTGTTCGAGCACATGGTCGAGGACATCGAGGAGTACCTGGCCAAGGGCGAGGAGGCGGGCGCCATCCGCCCCAGCCGCGACCCCAAGGCACGGGCACGCTGGCTGGCCGCCAACGGCATGGGCTCGGTGACGATGCTGTTCACGCTGCACGGCATGGGACCGGACACCGACTTCCGCGAGCTCCTGCGGCGCTCGGCGCACGACCTCATGCTCCCGGCGCTGGAGGTCTACACCGAGGGCCTGCTCACCGAGCGCACCATGCTCGACGCCTACCTCCTGTACAGCAGCGATCCCCCGGAGGAAGCGCGCTGAACGGACCAGAGGCCACAGCACGGCCGCCACCTGCCACACGGAGGAACCTCCCATGCCATCACCCGCCATCGACGTCCGCGGACTCGACAAGTACTTCGGCCGGTTCAAGGCCCTCGACGGCCTCGACCTCACCGTCGAGACCGGCCAGGTCGCCGGCTTCCTCGGCCCCAACGGCGCCGGCAAGTCCACCGCCATCCGCGTCCTGCTCGGCCTGCTCAAGGCGGACGGCGGGACCGCCCGCGTCCTGGGCGGCGACCCGTGGACCGACGCCGTGGCCCTGCACCGCCGCCTGGCCTACGTGCCCGGCGACGTGGCCCTGTGGCCGAACCTGACCGGCGGCCAGGCCATCGACCTGCTCGGCCGGCTGCACGGGAAGGTCGACCCCGCACGGAAGAAGGAGCTGCTGGGCCGCTTCGAACTCGACCCGGGCAAGAAGGCGCGCACCTACTCCAAGGGCAACCGGCAGAAGGTCGCCCTGGTGGCCGCCCTGGCCTCGGACGCGGAGCTGCTCATCCTGGACGAGCCCACCTCCGGGCTGGACCCGCTGATGGAGTCGGTCTTCACCGAGTGCGTCCGCGAGGCCAAGGCGCAGGGCCGGTCGGTGCTCCTGTCCAGCCACATCCTGGCGGAGGTCGAGAAGCTCTGCGACACGGTCACCATCATCCGCAGGGGTGTGGCCGTGGAGTCCGGCACGCTGGACGAGATGCGCCACCTGACGCGCTCCACCGTCCGCGCCACCACCGACGGGGACCCGTCCGTGCTCCGCGGCATGCCCGGCGTGCACGGGCTGGAGGTGGACGGCGACACCGTCACGTTCGACGTCGACAACACCGAGCTGGACGGCGCCGTCCGTGCGCTCTCCGGTCTGGGCCTGCGCTCCCTGGTGAGCAACCCGCCCTCGCTGGAGGAGCTGTTCATGCGGCACTACGGCGACGAGCTCGCCGCGCTGAACGGCGACCGCGCCGGGAACGGGAGCGGTGCGAAATGAGGACGTTCGCCGGAACCGGCCACCTGATCCGGTTCATCCTGCGCCGCGACCGCGTCCGCATGACGGTGTGGACTGTCTCCCTGGTCGGCATGCTCGCGATGACGATCCCGACCCTCGACGAGATGTTCCAGACCCCCGAGCAGCGCCTGGCGCGCGCGGCGGTCATGGAGACCCCGACCGGGATCGTCCTCGGCGGCCCCGGCTACGGCCTGGACACCTACGGGCTCGGCGCCATGGTCGCCAACGAGATGACCATGACCCTGCTCGTGGCCCTCGCCGTCATGAGCATCCTGCACGTGGTGCGGCACACCCGGGCCGAGGAGGAGAGCGGACGCGCCGAACTGCTGCGCGCCAGCGTCGTAGGCCCCAGCGCCCAGATGACGGCGGCCCTGGCCACCAACGCGATCGTCAACGCGGTCATCGGGGCCCTGCTCGCGCTGAGCATGGTCGTGAACGACCTGGCGGTCGCCGACTCGGTGGCCTTCGGCGCGGGCATGGCCCTGGCCGGGGTCGCGTTCGGCGCGATCGCCGCCGTGTGCGCACAGGTGTCGGAGCACTCCCGGGGCGCCAGCGGACTCGCGTTCCTGGTGATCGGGGTGCTGTTCACCTTCCGTGTCGTCGGGGACATCGCAGAGCGCGGCGGCAGCGCGCCGTCCTGGTTCTCGCCGTTCGCCTGGGCCCAGCAGACCCGGATGTTCGACGACCTGCGCTGGTGGCCGCTGGGGCTCTACGCGGTGGTCATCGCCGTCCTCTTCGCGGTGGCGTTCACCCTGGCGGGCCGCCGCGACGTCGGCGCCGGGCTGGTCGCCGCCCGGCCGGGGCCGGCCGACGCGAGCCCGCTGCTCAACGGGGTGTTCGCCCTGCACCTGCGCCAGCAGCGGATGTCGATCCTCGCCTGGACGGCCGCCGTGGCCCTGTTCTCCCTGGGCTTCGGCACACTCATCTCCGAGATCGACACGATGGTCGAACAGAACCCGGACCTGGTCGCCCGGATGGGACTGGACGCGCAGAACATGTCCAGTGCGTTCCTGGGGATGCTGCTGCTCTACGTGGTGATGACGGCGGTCGCCTTCGCCATGCTGTCGGTGCTCCACACCAGGACGGAGGAGACGTCCGGGCGCGCGGAGCTGGTCCTGTCCACGGCGGTCGGCCGCATCCGGTGGATGGGTTCGGCGATGCTGGTCAGCACGCTCGCCGCGATCGTGATGACGCTGCTGGGCGGCGCCGCCATGGGGATCGGCGCCGGCCTGGCCACCGGGGACTACGACTGGGTGGGGACGGTGACCGAGGCCGCCGCGGCACAGTTGCCGGTGGTGCTGATGTTCATCGGTCTGACCACGCTGTTCGTCGGTGTCGCGCCGCGGCTGGTCGGCGTGGTCTGGGCCTGGTTCGGCTACGGCCTCGTCGCGACGATCTTCGGCCCGCTGCTGGACCTGCCGGAGTGGATGATGGACTACGGCCCGTTCGGGATCGTGTCCCAGCTTCCGGTCGAGGAGTTCGAGGCGGCTCCCTTCCTCGTGGTGCTGGGCGTGGCCGTGGCCGCGACGGCGGTCGGCCTGGGCGGGTTCCGCCGCCGGGACCTGGCCACCGTCTGAGGGCGCGCGGGCGCGCCGCCGGTCCGCGCCGGCGGCGCGCTCCCGTGTCCGGGGCTGCCGGCGCGTCGGGACCGCCGCCGCGGGGGAGGTACCCCGGGAAGGCGACCCGGGGAGGAGGTCCGGACATGGCCGCGCGCCGCGGGCGCCGCCGCGTGCTCGTACCGATCGCCGCCGTCATCGTCGTCGCGCTCCTGGGAGTATGCATGTGGAGCCTGCAGCGCTCACTGGTCTACCTGCCCGCGCGCGGTGACGTGCCCTCGGCCGGAAGCGTGCTCCACGGGGCCGAGGACGTGCGCCTGCGGACGTCGGACGGACTCGAACTGGGCGCCTGGCTCGTACCCCCGCGCGGAGCCGACCGGGACACGGCCGTGCTGGTGGCCAACGGCAACGCCGGGAACAGGCTGACCCGCGCCCCGCTGGCCCGCGCGCTGGCGGGCGAGGGCTTCACGGTGCTCCTCTTCGACTACCGCGGCTACGGGGGCAATCCGGGCCTGCCCTCCGAGGAGGGTCTGGCCGCGGACGCCCGGGCCGCCGCCGACCTCCTCGTCGCACGCGGCCACCCGCCGGAGCGGACGGTCTACTTCGGGGAGAGCCTCGGCACGGGCGTGGTGACCGCGCTGGCCGCCGAGCGCCCGCCCGCGGCCCTGCTCCTGCGCTCCCCGTTCACGTCACTGGCCGACCTCGGCGCCCACCACTACCCGTTCCTGCCGGTCCGCGCCCTGCTGTGGGACCGCTACCCCGTGCTCGACACCATCGGGCGGATCGACCGCCCCGTCACGGTCGTCCTCGGCGACGCGGACACCATCGTTCCCCCGCGGCAGAGCCTGGCCGTCGCCGCCGCCGCGCCGCGCTCGGCCGAGCCGGTGGTGGTGGCGGGCGCCGGACACAACGACGCCGCCCTGACGCACGGCTCCGAGGTGGTCGCGGCCACCGTCCGCCTGGCCGACCGCGCCCTCTGACCGTGCCCCTGTCCGTGCCGATGGCCGCACCCGCCGCCGTGGCCGTGGCCTCAGGCGTCGGGCGCGGTCCACGTCCGGGCGGCCTCGTGCAGGCGCATCAGCCGGTCCCAGTGGTCGGCCACCAGGGTCCGGCCGCGCCCGGTGAGGCGGACGGTGGTGCGCGGCCTGCCGTCGCCGCTCTTGTGGACCTCCACCACCTCCGCCGCCGCCAGCTTGGACAGGTGGCTCGACAGGTTGCCCTTGGACAGGCCCGTGATCCGCTGGAGGAAGAGGAAGTCCGCGCTCTCGCAGGAGAGCAGCGCGCTCGTGATCGCCAACCGGGCGGGCTCGTGCACGAGGCGGTCCATGTCCGCCATGTCCTCGAAGGGCGTCCCCATGGTCAGCTCCCGCCGACGGGTCCGACCGCCGGCAGGGTGCGGACGAGCACGCGGTGGTCGAACAGGCCCGCGACGCACACGGCGGCGCCGCCGACGACCGTCAGCACGACCATGGACGTGAACCCCAGCGGGTGCTCCCCCGTCGGTGTCCACAGCCCGAGGGGCAGCAGGCTCGCCGCCGCCAGCACGGCGCCGACCACCAGGTGGTGGACGCGCAGGCGCCAGTGCGGGTAGGCGCACAGGGCGATGGCCGCGGCGAACACCAGGCCCCCGGTCCCCACCGGTCCCGGCGGAACCAGGTCGGCGGCGAACAGGGCCCCGAGGCAGAGCAGGGCGAGCAGGAGGAGGTGGGCCGGGATCCGGGGCCGTCCGGCCAGGGCCTCGACGACGCCGAAGCGCCGGCGGTAGTACCAGCGCACCGACAGGGCCGTCGCCGCCGCCACGGGGATCGCCGCGAACAGGGGCTCCACACCGCGACCGTGCAGGAGGCCGAGGCTCATCAGGAGCAGCCCGGGCGGGACGAGGTTGAGGCCCTGGTAGTCACGGAACTCGGCGGTGACGGCGCGCAGCCGCCGGAGTCGGTCGAAGTCGGGTCCGCTGGGCATCCGCACCTCCGGTTTGTATCGCAAACCTTTCGCTCAGCGTAGACGCCGGACGGGAGGTTTGCAAGACAGACCACAAGCGCGAACGCGGGCACGGGCCCTCGGTCCGAGGCCTGGGGTGGAGTGTGCGGCACGCGTGCGCGCGTGGTGCGGCGGGACCGCGCGGTGCTCAGCCCGGGAGGTAGGACATGGCCCAGGCGGGCGCGTAGACCACGATGAGGAACCGGGCGGTGCGGGTGACGAAGGTGATGGCGGCGAACCGCCACACGCCGATGCGCACGACCCCGGCCAGCACCGAGATGATCAGGAAGGGCGGCACGCTCGCGAAGGAGCTGAGGGCGACCAGCCCCAGGCCCCACACCGGGCGCTCCTGCGCCTTCTCGCGCCAGCGCTCGGCGCGCGCGGCCCAGCGGCCCGGGGTGGCGGCCCTGCGGCGCAGCCAGGGCGCGGAGATCGTGCCGCGGCCCACGTAGTAGTACGGCAGCTTGCCCAGGGTCTGGCCCAGGCCCGCCGCGACGGCCATCGCCACCAGGGCGCCGTCGTCCACCGCGACGACGGCCCCCACGAGGTAGAGCTCGATGTTGAGGACCGGGACGAGGCCGGAGAGCAGGGCGACCAGGAAGGCCAGCCCGGTCTCGATCACCCCTCGGCCGCGGCCAGCTGGCCGCAGGCCCCGTCGATCTCCTGGCCCCGGGTGTCGCGGACCGTGACGGAGACCCCGTGGGACTGCAGCCGCCGGACGAACTCGCGCTCGTCCTCCGGGCGGGAGGCGGTCCACTTGGACCCCGGGGTGGGGTTGAGCGGGATGAGGTTGACGTGCACCAGGTGGCCCTTGAGCAGCTCGCCGAGGAGGTCGGCGCGCCAGGCCTGGTCGTTGATGTCCTTGATCAGCGCGTACTCGATGGACACGCGGCGCCCGGTGGTCCCGGCGTAGCGCCAGGCCGCGTCCAGGACCTCGTCCACCTTCCAGCGGGTGTTGATCGGCACCAGCTCGTCGCGCAGCTCGTCGTCGGGCGCGTGCAGCGAGATCGCCAGGCGCACCTGCATCTTCTCGTCGATGAGCTTGTTGATGGCGGGCACCAGGCCGACCGTGGACACGGTGACGCCGCGCTGGGAGATGCCCAGGCCGTCGGGCACCGGGTCGGTGATCCGCCGGACGGTCTGCAGGACCCGCTTGTAGTTGGCCATGGGCTCGCCCATGCCCATGAACACGATGTTGCTGATCCGGCCCGGTCCGCCGGCGACCTCGCCGCGGGCCAGGTCGCGGGCGCTGGCGACCACCTGGTCGACGATCTCGCCCGTGGACAGGTTGCGGGTGAGCCCCGCCTGGCCGGTGGCGCAGAACGGGCAGTTCATGCCGCAGCCCGCCTGTGAGGAGATGCACAGGGTGACGCGGTCCGGGTAGCGCATGAGCACCGACTCGAACATCACCCCGTCGAAGGCCTTCCACAGGGTCTTGCGGGTCATGCCGTTGTCGCAGGTGATGTGCCGGACCGGTGTGAGCAGGGTCGGCAGCAGCGCCTCGCCCAGCCGTTCCCGTGAGGCGGCGGGCAGGTCGGTCATCGCCTCGGTGTCCGACTCCAGACCGCCGAAGTAGTGCTTGGCCAGCTGCTTGGCGCGGAACGGCTTCTCGCCCAGGTCGGAGACGACCTCGGCACGCTCCTCGGGGCTGAGGTCGGCCAGGTGCTGGGGCGGCTTGGCGCGGCGGGGGGCGACAAAGGTGAGCTCGGCGGGCATAAGCATCCGTAACAAGTGGGTGGTCCATGCCCGGACTGGAACGGCGGTCGTTATACGACCTATACGCGGTCGCGGTGCGGCTCCGCCGGAGAGGGCACTACCTTCGATTCTACGTCCGGACGGACCGGACTGGTCCGCCGGCGGATGCGGCGACGATCGGCGTCTGGGAGGGCCGGTGACCGAAATCGACGTCCTGCTCGACGAGATCAGTCCCTATCAGAGCCGTCGCGTGGTCGTCGAGTGCGACTCCCACACCACGGCCGCCTACCTCCTGGACGCGCGCGGGCGCATCCGCGTCCCCGTCTGGCTGGCCAACCATGAGAGCGCTCCCCGTACCAGCGAGTCGAGCGGCCTCTACCAGGGCCAGGCCCCGCTCATGCCGGAGGCCTACACCAAGCACCCGCAGGGCCGCCCGAGGTTCGATCCCGCGTGCCTGCGCGCCGTGTGGTTCGAGGAGGGCGACGGCGTGGCCCTGGTCGACGAGGAGGGCCTCCTGGCGGTGATCCCCGGCTGGGCCGAGGCCGACAGCGGGCTGCCGGGATACGCCCGGGAGGCGATCGGCCGCAGCGCCTACGCCTGGGAGCTGGACTCGGTGCGCGGACAGCTGTGGCCCCGCGTCGTGCACGCCGAGGCCTACTGGGACTGGCGCCGTGCCTCCGGTGCCTGGCGCAGCGTCCAGCGCACGGTCCTGAGCCACCTGAACCGGCGGGTGGGCGAGGCCGGGCACTACTGGGACGTCTCCGACGGCCACCCCCCGCTGCTGCGGGTCTCGGAGCGCCCGCCCACGGCGGAGCGCCCGTTCACCGTGCTGTCCACCGTGGGGATGTGCGGGCAGCGGATGCCCACGCTGGACCGGTACATGGCCAACACCGCCCAGCACGCGCGGGTGGAGCTGGCGCTGGCCACGACGCTGCCCGCCCACCACGCGGCCCGGATCTTCCGGTGGATCGGCGCGTTCCCGTGGCGGGCGGTCACCTGGTTCGGGACGGGCCACACCGTCAAGTGGCTGGACAACCCCGAGGACCGGGCGATGCGCGGCGGCGCGGGCGCCGTCCTGCTGCTGGAGGACCCCGCCCCGCTGGTCACGCGGCCGGAGCACCAGCCGCCGGACACCTCCGGTCTGGCCTTCCAGGGCGACCCGGTGCGCTGGCTGTGGATCGTGCCGATCACCCGGCCCGAGCACCTGTTCGCCAAGGAGCACGACAGTGCCACGCTCGTCGACAAGCTCGCGGCGGAGGGCCGCAGCTGGGTCCTGGGCTGACCGGGCGGTCGCGCCCGCTCATCCGCGTGCGTCCACGGCGAACGCGTACACGGGCAGCACGTAGCAGAACCCGATGAGCACGGCTCCGGCCACGACCAGTGCGGTCGCGGCGGCGATCTGGGAGCGGGCCGTGACGATGTCGGCGTCCTCCGGGTCGGCCGGGTCGTAGGCGATCTCCACCCACTGCCCTCCGTGCAGCCCGTTGTGGCCGAGGGTGAGCCGCTGGCGCGCGGCCACCCGCACGCCGTCCGGGGTGTGGAAGGCGAACGGCGCCCGCGTCGGGCCCCCGCCCCGGAGGAGGCGCCGGGGCGCGAAGTCCGCGTCCACCCGGCCGGTCACCCGTGTGCCGGTGCGGCGCAGCCGGGCGATCCGCCACAGGTGCTTGACGCCGAGCCAGGCGACGAGCAGCGGGAGCAGCCACAGCAGGAGGAAGAGCAGGGCGTAGCCCGCCAGCTCGCCCAGGATCTCCTTCGGCACGCTCAGGCAGCCGCCGGGCCGCGCGTCCCTCTCGCCCATCGCCGTCCCCACCCCTTCGCTCCGCGGGTCGCGCAACAGCAAAGCACGGCCGCGCGCGGCGCGGACGGCCCCGGGGCGGGAAAACGCGTTGACGGCCGGTGCGGCGGCCGGGATCGTGTCCCCGTCTGCGGTCGGGCGACGGGAACGGTGACGGGGGCGGCGGTGGTGGTCGGGGAGGGTGTCGGCGGGGGCGGTGGTGTCCTGGCGCCGCTGCGGCACGGCGCGTTCCGCGCGCTGGCGGCGGGCCGGATCCTGATGTTCCTCGGCAGCGGGCTGGCGTCCGTGGCCCTGGCCTTCGCCGTGCTGGACGTGACCGGTTCACTGGCCGCCGTGGGCCTGGTCGTGGGCGCGCGGTCGGTCGCCAACATCGCCCTGCTGCTCCTGGGCGGGGTGATCGCCGACCGCGTCTCGCGCTCGCTCGTGCTGCGCGGCGGGTGCGCGGCCGCGGCCGCCTCCCAGGTCCTGCTGGCGCTGGCGCTGCTGAGCGGGTTCGCGACCCTGCCGCTGATGATGCTGCTGGCCGTGCTCAACGGTGCCGCGGGCGCGGTGAACCTGCCGGCCGCCTCGGCGCTGGTCCCCCAGACCGTGCCCCGGCCCCTGCTGCGCCCGGCCAACGCGGTGGTGCGCGTCGGCACGCACGGGGGCATGTTCGTGGGCATGTCGGCGGGCGGCGTCCTGGCGGGGGTCGCGGGTTCGGGGTGGGCGATCGCGGCCAGTGGCGCCCTGTTCGCCGCGGCCGGGCTGTCCTTCCTCGCGCTGCGGATACCGGCGACGGCCCCCGCGGGCGGCGGCGGGGACGTCCTGCGCGACCTGCGCGAGGGGTGGACGGAGTTCACCGCGCGGTCGTGGGTGTGGATCATCGTGCTGGCGTTCATGGTGGTCAACGCGTCGTGGTCGGCCACCACCGCCGTCCTGGGCCCGGCGATCGCCGACGGCTCCTTCGGCCGGACGGCGTGGGGTCTGCTGATGGCGGTCAACAGCGCGGGACTGCTGGTCGGCGGGGTGACGGCGGCACGCTGGCAGCCGCGGCGCGCGCTGCTGTTCGGCACGGGGCTGGTCCTGCTGCAGACCGTGCCCCTGTTCGCGCTGGCCGGCCCGTCGCCGCTGCCGCTGCTGTTCGCGGCGATGTTCCTGGCGGGCGTGGCCGTGGAGCAGTTCAGCGTGGCGTGGGAGGTGTCGGTCCAGGAGAACATCCCGGCGGAGAAGCTCTCGCGCGTGTACTCCTACGACGCCCTGGGGTCGTTCGTCGCGATGCCCGTGGGGCAGGTCGCGGTCGCCCCGCTGGCCGCGTCGGTGGGCCCGGGGACGGCGATCGTGCTGCTGGCGTGCCTGACGCTGACGGCGGTCCTGGCCGCGCTGTGCGCGCCGAGCGTGCGCGCGCTGCGGCGCCGGTGAGCCCCGCTGGGCCCAGGCGGACGGTCGCGTGCCCGCGAGCGCCGATCGGCGCTCCCGTGCCGGCGGGTGTCAGCCGGCGATCCCCCGCCCGACCCGCGCCTGGTCCAGCACGCGGTGGAAGCGGGCCACGTCCTCGTCGCTGAAGCGCTCCACGAAGCTGCGCAGCGTCGCGCCGGGATCGGGACCGGCGTTGAGCACCTCGTCCATCATCCGGGCGGTGTACTCGGCGTGGCTCTCCTTCGCCCAGTACACCCAGGCGCGGCCGGACTTCCTGCGGTCCACCAGACCCTTGTGGAAGAGGATGTTGGCGACGGTCATGACGGTCGTGTAGGCGATCTCGCGGTCGTAGACCATGGTCTCGCGCACGCGTCGGACCGGCAGCGGTGTCTCGGACCGCCACAGCGCGTCCATGATGGCCGCTTCGAGTTCCCCTAGCCCCCTCAAGGCGATGTCACTCCCCGTGTGTCCAGAGTTCGTATCGCGATCGTAGACACGGGAGGGCCTCATGTGTGGCAAAACCCGGGAGAGGACACAGATACGCCCGCCCGCGAGCGCCGGGACCGGCGATTCCGCACCGGCCGGGCCCGCGCGGAAGGGAAAGGGGTGTGGGCCGGAGGCCGGGCCCGGGCACCCTCCTTCCCCGCTGGAACCGGCGGAGGGGACCCGGCCGTCCTGCCCGGCCTCGCACACACGTTCCGACGCCACTCCGCCCCGACCGGTTCCACGTGTTCCGCGCCACACTCCGCGTGGCCAGGGGCGGCCATCTCTTTCACACGCCAGAACCCTCCAGAATCAGCACAAATGCGACACTATGGATACTCTGGGCAAGGGGATCCACACGCAGGGGCAACGAGTCTGTGAAAGATTGTTAGCTATCTCCTAGTTTCAACAACCCTCGTGTTCCCCCGCAGGAGGCCGGTACAAGTAGCCTTGTACCCGACGAGTGCTGGCCAGGTCAGATGCTCTCCACTGGCGTGGGGACGCTCCCGATTCTTCTTGAGCCCGCCTTGCCAGCAGCCACCCGTCTTCCTACACATTCACAAGCGAGCTGCGGAAGTGGGCGATCTCCGCCGTGTCGTCTGAGGCGTCTCAACCCCTGACAGATTTCGGCCCGAACGAGTGGTTGGTCGAGGACCTTTACCAGAAGTACCTCACCGACCCGAATTCGGTTGACAAGGCTTGGTGGAACTTCTTCGCGGACTACAAGCCCGCGGAAACGGCCAACGGAAGGGGTGGGGGCCCTGCGAAGGCGCAGGCCGAGAAGTCCCCCAAGGCCCCTGCCGCACCGGCACAGAAGAAGTCCGCCGCGGCCCCGGCACCCAAGAAGGACGAGTCTCTCGAGGTCAAGCAGGAGCGCCTGCGCGGAGCACCCGCGCGGACCGCGACCAACATGGAGTCGAGCCTGACCCTGCCGACCGCGACGAGCGTGCGCGCGGTGCCGGTGAAGCTGCTGTTCGACAACCGCATCGTCATCAACAACCATCTCCGGCGCGGGCGCGGTGGGAAGGTCTCCTTCACCCACCTCATCGGCTTTGCCATGGTCAAGGCCCTGAAGTCCATGCCCGAGATGAACCACTCCTACGTGGAGGTCGACGGCAAGCCCGGTGTCGCCAAGCCCGAACACGTGAACTTCGGCCTGGCGATCGACCTCCAGAAGCCCGACGGCTCCCGTCAGCTGGTCGTGCCCTCCATCAAGGGCTCCGACCAGATGGACTTCACGGAGTTCTGGAGCGGCTACGAGGACCTGGTCCGCAAGGCCCGCAACAACAAGCTGGGCGTGCCGGACTTCCAGGGCACCACGATCAGCCTGACCAACCCGGGCGGCATCGGCACCGTGCACTCCGTGCCGCGCCTGATGCCCGGACAGGGCACCATCCTGGGCGTGGGTGCCATGGAGTACCCGGCCGAGTTCCAGGGCGCCAGCCAGGACACCCTGGCCGACCTGGGCATCAGCAAGGTCATGACGCTGACGTCCACCTACGACCACCGCATCATCCAGGGCGCGCAGTCCGGTGAGTTCCTCAAGCGGATCCACCAGCTACTGCTCGGCGACGACGGTTTCTACGACGAGATCTTCCGTTCGCTGCGCATCCCCTACGAGCCGGTGCGCTGGGTCCAGGACATCCGCGTCAACACCGCGACCCAGCTCGACAAGACCACCCGGGTCCAGGAGCTGATCCACGCCTACCGCGTGCGCGGCCACCTGATGGCCGACACCAACCCGCTCGACCACGAGCAGCGCCGCCACCCCGACCTGGACGTGCTGGAGCACGGTCTCACCCTGTGGGACCTGGACCGCTCCTTCCCGACCGGCGGCTTCGGCGGCAAGCAGGTCATGAAGCTCCGGGACATCCTGGGCGTGCTGCGCGACACCTACTGCCGCACGGTGGGTATCGAGTACATGCACATCCAGAGCCCGGAGGAGCGGGAGTGGATCCAGGCGCACGTCGAGCGCGAGCACGAGAAGCTCGACCGCGACGAGCAGCTGCACATCCTGCACCGGCTCAACAGCGCCGAGGCCTTCGAGACCTTCCTGCAGACCAAGTACGTGGGTCAGAAGCGCTTCTCGCTGGAGGGCGGCGAGTCCCTGATCCCGCTGCTGGACGGTGTGATCTCCCGGGCCGCCAAGTCCGGGCTGGACGAGGCCGTCATCGGTATGGCCCACCGCGGCCGGCTCAACGTGCTGGCCAACATCTGCGGCAAGTCCTACGGGCAGATCTTCGGTGAGTTCGAGGGCAACCTCGACCCCCGCAGCGCGCACGGCTCCGGTGACGTCAAGTACCACCTGGGCACCGAGGGCACGTTCGAGTCGCACGACGGCGACCAGATCCAGATCTCGCTGGCCGCCAACCCGTCCCACCTGGAGACGGTCGACCCGGTCGCCGAGGGCATCGTCCGCGCCAAGCAGGACCTGCTCAACAAGGGCCCGCACGGCTTCACGGTCCTGCCGATCCTGATCCACGGCGACGCGGCCTTCGCCGGCCAGGGCGTGGTCGCGGAGACACTGAACCTGTCCCAGCTGCGCGGCTACCGCACCGGCGGCACGGTGCACGTCATCGTCAACAACCAGGTGGGCTTCACCACCTCGCCGTCCGACAGCCGGTCCAGCGTGTACGCCACCGACGTCGCGCGGATGGTGCAGGCGCCGATCTTCCACGTCAACGGGGACGACCCCGAGGCCGTGGTCCGGGTCGCGCACCTGGCCTTCGCCTACCGTCAGGCGTTCAACAAGGACGTCGTCATCGACATGGTCTGCTACCGGCGCCGCGGTCACAACGAGGGCGATAACCCCGCGTTCACCCAGCCGCTGATGTACGACGTCATCGACGCCAAGCGCTCCACCCGCAAGCTGTTCACCGAGGCCCTCATCGGCCGCGGCGACATCACGGTGGAGGAGGCCGAGTCGGCACTGCGCGACTACCAGAGCGAACTGGAACGCGCCTTCACCGAGACCCGCGAGGTCGAGAAGCGGCCGATCGAGGCCGGCTCCGTCATCAAGCCGGAGGTGTTCACCGAGGGCCGTCTGGACCACTCCAAGGTCGAGACCGCCATCAGCACAGAGACGGTCAAGCGGGTCATCGACACCCAGGTGTCGCTGCCGGAGGGCTTCAAGCCGCACCCGCGGCTGGCGCCGCAGATCTCCCGGCGGGCGCAGACCGTCCAGGACGACGCCATCGACTGGGCGACCGGTGAGCTGCTGGCCTTCGGGTCGCTGCTGCTCGACGACCACCCCGTGCGGCTGATCGGCCAGGACAGCCGCCGCGGAACGTTCGGCCAGCGGCACGCCACGCTCATGGACCGCGAGACCGGCGAGACGCACACGCCGCTCAAGCAGTTCGACTCGGGCACCACCCGGTTCCACGTGCACGACTCCCTGCTGAGCGAGTACGCGGCGCTGGGCTTCGAGTACGGCTACTCGCTGACCCGCCCCGAGGCGCTGGTCATGTGGGAGGCGCAGTTCGGTGACTTCGTCAACGGCGCGCAGACCATCATCGACGAGTACATCAGCGCGGGCGAGCAGAAGTGGGGCCAGCGCTCCAGCGTGACCCTCCTGCTGCCGCACGGCTACGAGGGCCAGGGTCCGGACCACTCGTCCGCCCGCATCGAGCGGTTCCTGCAGCAGTGCGCGCAGGAGAACATGACCGTCGCGATGCCGACCACCCCGGCGAGCTACTTCCACCTGCTGCGCTGGCAGGCGAAGTCGCCGCTGGAGCGTCCGCTGATCGTGTTCACGCCGAAGAAGCTGCTGCGTCTGAAGGCGGCCACCTCGGCGGCCGAGGACTTCACGACGGGCTACTTCCAGCCGCTGATCACGGACGACTCGATCGCGCCGGAGAAGGTCCGCCGCGTGGTGCTGTGCTCGGGCAAGATCTACTACGACCTGGACGAGGCGCGCCGCAACAGCGGTGACAAGCACACCGCCATCATCCGGGCGGAGCGGCTCTACCCGCTGCCGATCGAGGAGATCCGCGAGCAGCTCAAGGCCTTCCCGAACGCGGGCGAGGTCCTGTGGGTGCAGGAGGAGCCGGCGAACATGGGCCCGTGGCCGTTCGTCGCGCTGGTCTTCTCCGAGCAGCTCGACCGTCCGTTCACCCGGATCTCGCGTCCGGCCGGTTCCGCGCCCGCGGCCGGTTCGGCCAAGCGCCACGAGGCCGAGCAGCGCGCCCTGGTGGACACGGTCTTCCCGCCGGCGGACTAGCCGATGTACTACACCGATCGCGGAATCGAGGAGCTGGAGAAGCGCCGCGGCGACGAGGAGGTCAGCTTCGGCTGGCTGGCCGAGCAGCTGCGGACCTTCACCGACGTGCACCCCGAGTTCGAGACGCCCGTCGACCGGCTGGCCACCTGGCTGGCACGGCTGGACGACGAGGACGAGGAGTAGGCGGCACCTGACGGAAGGGGCCCGGATCGCATCCGCGATCCGGGCCCCTTCCGCGTGCGCGGAGTGGGTCAGGCGGTGGCGCGGAACCACTCCCGGCTGGCCCGGGTGGTCAGCAGCGCGAGGAAGAGCCCCGGCATGACGAGAACGCCCAAGACCGCGCTCACGAGGAATTCGATTCCTCCCGTCACCGTGATGAGGGCGGCGAGCATCAGGGACGTGACCACGTCGACCCCGAGCGCACCGTACGCCCACCGACGTGCGGTCGGGCCTCCCTTGCCGAGCCGAACCGCCGCGCCGGCGTATCCCACTGTCGTGAGGAGCCCGGTGATCGGCAGGAACACGTGTTCGTAGAGGAGCAGCCCTTCGGTCGGATCCACACCGGCCGGAGTCGGCGCGAGAAACACACCGATGGCGGCGAGCGCGAGCAGCCCGAGGCAGAGGATGCCATAGGCGATCCACAAGCCGAAGAAGACGCGGAGGACTCTCAGTGCTCCGGGCATGCGCCGGGGCCGGTCGTCCGGCACGCCGATCTGGATCGGCTCCTGCGAGTAGGAGGCGGGCTCTGGGGGATGCACGGGGGATCTCCTGACTGTTTTGTCTGGATTGACGAACAGCATCCCATTGAACCGCAGGTCAGGGAGGCCCCGTGCCACCGGGCCGAGCCGGGAACGGTTCTCGTGGGCGCTACGTCGAGATCGTGCGTCCGGCGCGCTGCCGGATGAGTTCGTTCACGCACTCCCCGGGACGGGTGACGGGCACCCGCACCCGGGCGGTCGTGACGCCCAGGAAGGTGTACTGGTCGTTCTCGACCCGCACGGCCGCCTGGCCGAGATAGGGGTCGCAGCACAGCGTGGGGGTGAGGTCGCCCCGGTGCATGGTCTGGGCGAGCTTGCTGCCCAGCTGTCGGTCGGCCAGCGCCCGCTGGAGGTCACGGAGGTAGGTGACGCGAGGGTCGTCGAGTTCCATGCTTCGACCCTCGTCACTTCCGGTCCACTTCCACAGCGTTCTGCACGATTCCCGCCACATCCCGTCGTCACTCCCGGTAATCTCCCCGCATGCCTCCCAACGTCTTCACAGCAGAGCTGATCCGCTCCCGGAAGGCTCTCGGAATGACCCAGACCCAGCTGGCCAGGTCCGCGAACATCTCCCTCTCCTCCCTGAACCGGTGGGAACAAGGTGGTTCGCTCCCTAGGAGAGAGAACGCGGAGCGGCTTGATCACGAGCTGCGGACCGAAGGGCGTCTGCTCGCCCGATTCGACGAGGCGAAGGACGGGTTCACCGTCCCACCCTGGGCGCGTGACCTGGTCTCCATCGAGACTGCGGCCAGAACGGTTCACGTGGTGGCGCTCGCTCTGGTTCCCGGGTATCTCCAGTCGCCCCTGTACGCGTCGATGCTGTTCCGTGCCTCCCGGCCTTGGGCTCCCGACGCGGAGATCGGGCGGCTGGTGCGTCTGCGCTGTCAGCGGTTGGAGCAGCTCCCCGACCTCCGAGTGACGGCGGTGTTCCCGGTATCCGCGATCGACTCGCTTCCCCCCGAGATCCGCACGGAGCAGGTGGCCGCGCTTCAGCGCTGGGTCTCGACCGGCCGGGTCACCTTGCACCTGGTCCCCCACGAGTCGCTCCTGTTGGTGCCCACCGCTCCCGTGATGGTCTTCCAACTTGAGAACGGCGAACAGGTGATCTCGTCCGACCACGCGACCGGTAGCGTGGTGGCGGAAACGTCGATGCACCCCCGGTTGACCTCCATGGTGTCGACCGCCCTGGCGGCTGCCCTCCCCTCCCGCATGTCCCTTGAAGTGTTGGAAGGTCTTACGTGAACCACGAATGGCGCACCAGTAGTTACAGCCCCAACGGGAGCGACTGCGTCGAGGCTCGCCACGTGACGCGGGTCGCCGAGGTCCGAGACTCCAAGAATCCCGCCGACGCGACCCTCGCGGTACCGACCGCCGAGTGGACCGCTCTGCTCGCCGGGGTGCGGTCCCCGGCGTAGGTGCCCCCAGAACCCTCAGAACCACGACGGACCCCCGGACGACCGCGTCCGGGGGTTCGTCGCGTCCGACTCCGGGGTAACCCCGATCCGTCCCTGAAACACCCCCCGAAAGCCGCGACATATCTTGAGTTACCCACACTCGCGACATATCGTGAAGACATCGAGCGAGCGAAAGGGTGCACGATGGCACGTTGGACCATCGACCAGCCGATGACACAGACCCTGGACGGCATCGTCGCGCTGCGCGTCCGGATCATCGGCGGTCACGTCAACATCCTCCCCACCGACGACCCGGTCACCTTCGAGGTGACCGACATCGTCGGCGAGCCCGTCCTGGTCACCCAGGAGGCGGGCATCCTCACCATCCACTACGAGGACCTCACCGGCCACGGCCTGCTGGAGCGGCTTCGGCCCATCCAGCTCAACAGCTACAAGACCATGGGCGGCCGGAAGGCCACCGTGAACCTGCGCATCCCGGCGGACTGCCCCGTCGAGGTCTCCACGGTCAGCGCGCCCGTGGTGGCCGCCGGGCTCAGCTCCCGCACGAGCATCAAGACCGCGTCCGGCGAGATCACCCTGGACGACGTGTCCGGCGAGACCGAGGTGACCACGGCCTCCAGCAACACGTCCGTGCGTGGACCGCGGGGCAGCCTGAGCTTCAACAGCGTCAGCGGCCAGCTCGCCGTGGCGGGGGGCCGGCTGTCCGACTTCAACGCCAAGACCGCCTCCGGGCAGGTCCTGGCCGACACCGACCTCGCCCCGTCCGGGCGGGTCCGCCTCCACTCGGTCTCCGGCGAGATCGCCCTGCGGGTGCCCGCCGAGACCTCCGCGACCGTGGAGATGCGCTCGGTCAAGGGCAAGCTGGAGTCCGACTACGGCCTGGACCGGCGCACCGCGCCCGCACGCAGCATCCTCAGCGGGAAGATCGGTGTCGGCGTCGACCCCGCGACCATCACGACCACCACCGTGTCCGCCCGTACCGCGCTGCTGCGCCGCGCACCCGAGGCGCCCGCGGCGATCCCCGAGGGAGCCTGAATGAGCACCATCTTCGGCCACGGCAGACTCCGGCTGTACCTGCTCAAGATGCTGGACGAGAGCCCGCGCCACGGCTACGAGATCATCAGCCTGCTGCGCGACCGCTTCCTGGGCGTGTACTCGCCCTCCCCAGGCACCATCTACCCCCGGCTGGCCCGGCTGGAGGAGGAGGGGCTGGTCACCCACACCGAGGAGGGCGGCCGCAAGGTCTACAGCCTCACCGACAAGGGGCGCGCCGAACTGCGTGAGCGCAGCGGCGACCTGGACGACCTGGAGCGCGAGATCACCGACTCCGTGCGCGACATCGCGCGCGCGGTCAAGCAGGACGTGCGCGCCACGATCAGTTCACTGCGCGAGGAGCTGAAGTTCGCCGCCGGCGGCGTGCGCCGCCCCGCGTCCGACTCCGAGCCCGCCGACCGGGAGCCTGGCCAGGAGCGCCCGCAGGAGGAGAAGGCAGCGGCCGACGCCTCCGGCTCCTCCCAGCAGGCCGGTGAGGCGGGCGAGGACACGTCCGAGCGCGGCAAGGACGGCGAGCGGAGCCGCTGCGGCCCCGAGGGCAGCCCGTGGGCCCGCGAGTGGGAGCGCTTCGCCCAGGGCTTCGGGGCGTTCGGCGCCGTGTGGGGCCGGGGCGACTCCGAGCGCCAGGGCGCCCCGGAGTTCGACCAGGCCCTCCGCGACTTCAGCGAGCGCGTCCGCGACGTGACCCGCGAGGCGGGCCACGTCGGCGAGGCCGCCGCGCGCGACCTGCGCCGCATCCTCGACGACACCATCGAGGTGATCCGCAAGGACATGCGCCACTGGGGTCCGCCCCGCGAGGGCGCGAAGGAGGACTCCGGCGCCGCCCCGGACGAGGCACCGTCCACGTCCGCCACCGAGACGCCCGAGCCCGAGGCACCCGCGCCCGAGGCCGAGCCGAGGGCCGACGCGTCGTCGGACTCCGGTACCGGGGACCAGGGCACCGAGGCCCCGGAGGCCACGCCGATGCCGCCGTCGAGCGGGTCCGGTGACCCGTGGAGCGAGGCGGTCGACGACCCCTCGCGGCCCGGCGAGGACAGGAAGGACACGTAGGTCCACACACGGACAGGCCCGGAGGTGTCGCGGGGGCGCGCACTCCGGGCCTCTCCGTGCGCCCGCAGGCGGCCGCCCGGCCCACCCCCTCCCCCAGAGACGACGTCTTCTCAGGGCTCCAGTCGACGACGTAGACGGTCCGTTTCGCGACGTCATCGAAGGATCCGCCGACCTCGGCCAGGGCGGTGGCCACATTGAGATAGCACTGTTCGACCTGGGCGGCGAGGTCGCCCGCGCCCACGGGCCGACCATCGGCGTCACGGGCGACCTGTCCCGCGAGGAACACCAGCCGCGATCCGGTCGCGATCGACAGCTGCCGGTAGGCCTCGGGTTTGGGCAGTCCTTCGGCTCTTGAGGGACGGAAAGCGGGCCCGGCGCGTGTCGCGCCGGGCCCGCCTCATACAGGGGTCGGTGCCGGGTCAGCGGCGGGCGACGCCGTCCTTGCGGGCCTGCTCGGCGATCGCGGCGGCGACCGCCGGGGCCACCCGCTCGTCGAAGGGGCTCGGGATGACGTAGTCGGCGCTCAGGTCCTCACCCACGAGGTCGGCCAGCGCGGTGGCGGCGGCCAGCTTCATGTTCTCGGTGATATCCGTGGCCCCCGCGTCGAAGGCGCCCCGGAAGACGCCGGGGAAGGCCAGCACGTTGTTGATCTGGTTCGGGAAGTCGCTGCGCCCGGTGGCGACGACGCTCGCGTACTTGCGGGCGACGTCGGGGTGCACCTCCGGGTTGGGGTTGGCCATCGCGAAGATGATCGCGTTGTCGGCCATGGTCGCCACGACCGTCTCGGGCACCTCGCCCGCCGACAGGCCGATGAACACGTCGGCGCCGACCAGCGCGCTCTCGATGGAACCGCGCACCCCGGCCCTGTTGCTGATGTCGGCCAGCTCCTGCTTGACCGGCGTGAGGCCCTCGCGGCCCTGGTAGATCATGCCCTTGGAGTCGGCCACGGCGATGTCGCCGATGCCGCCGTCGAGCAGCATCTTGGTGACGGCGACGCCCGCGGCGCCTGCACCGGACACCACGGCGCGCAGGTCGCCCAGGGTGCGCCCGGTCAGGCGCGCGGCGTTGTGCAGGGCGGCGACCGTCACGATCGCGGTGCCGTGCTGGTCGTCGTGGAAGACGGGGATGTCCAGGCGCTCGCGCAGCTTGCGCTCGATCTCGAAGCAGCGCGGCGCGGCGATGTCCTCCAGGTTGATGCCGCCGAAGGACGGGGCCATCCGGACGACGGTCTCGACGATGTCGTCGACGTCGGTGCAGGCCAGCGCGATGGGCACGGAGTCGACGCCGCCGAACTGCTTGAACAGCAGCGACTTGCCCTCCATGACCGGGAGCGAGGCCTCGGGGCCGATGTCCCCCAGGCCGAGCACGGCGGTGCCGTCGGTGACGACGGCGACCAGGTTGCTCTTCCACGTGTGGGTCTCGACGAGCTCGGGGGTCTCGGCGATGGCGTCGCACACGCGGGCGACGCCCGGTGTGTAGGCCAGGGCCAGGCCCGCGTGGTCGCTGACGTCGACGGTCGAGGTCACCTGCAGCTTGCCGCCCCGGTGCAGGGCGAAGGCGGGATCCTCATCCAGATGGGCGTGGGCGTTCTGGGTACGCGAAGTACGCGAATCGGTGGTCACTACTCAAACCCCTCGGTCTGCGTGTACGCCCGCGTCGGCCATGACGGGGCGGACTGAACGATGGAGCGGGTCGCGCGCGATGACGTGTGGGTGCTAGGGGAGCCCTCCCCGGCGCCGGTCGGCCATGACCGGATGTGTCACCGGAGGGGGACAGTCTTCGCCTGACTCTTATGCGAGTGCTGCGCGGCCGCCTCTCACGGGGATGACCCGTTACGCAATCCTCTCACAACGGTGACCCGAGGAGCATCGCGGGTCGGGACGATGTGATGTCACCGGTACAAGATGCTTTGACACATAATGTCCTGAACGGTGCTGATGATCGACATGCGGCCTGTCTGCCGACTGTTCATCGGGCACGCCGTGAGCTAGAAGGAGACCCTCACCATGGCCACGCACAAGCCACTGTCGCATCGCACGTCCCTCGCGGCCCTGGCGGCCGCCGGCGTGCTCACCCTGTCCGCCTGTGGCGGCGGCGGGGAGGACGACACCGCCGCCGAGACCCCCGAGGCCCCCGAGGTCTCCGCCGACGAGGAGCTCGCGGCCATGGTGCCCGACGACATCCGCGAGGCCGGCACCGTCAGCATCGGCGTGGAGTCGGCGTACGCGCCCGGCGAGTTCCTCGACGAGGACGGCGAGACCGTCCTGGGCTTCAACGTCGACCTGCTCGACGCCGCCCTGGCCAAGCTGGACCTGGAGTCGGAATGGGTCTCGGCCAACTTCGACTCCATCATCATCGGTGTCGACTCCGGCACCTACGACCTCGGCTCCTCCTCCTTCACCATCACGCAGGAGCGCATGGAGGCCGTGAACATGGTCTCCTACTTCTCCTCCGGCACCCAGTGGTTCGTCCCGGCGGGCAACCCCGAGGGCGTCGACCCGGACAACGCCTGCGGGCTGCGGGTGGCCGTGCAGTCGGACACCACCCACGACGCCGACGCCGAGGCCCGCAGCGACGCCTGCGTCGAGGCGGGTGAGGACCCCATCACGATCGAGAAGTTCCAGAGCCAGCCCCAGGCCACCGAGACCATCGTCTCCGGGCTGAACGACGCCTCCCTCGCCGACATGCCGACCGCCGCCTACGCCCTGGACCAGACCGGCGAGGGCGTCCTGGAGTTCGTCGGGGAGCAGTACGACGCGGCGCCGTACGGCATCGTCACGCACAAGGACGACACGGAGATGGCCGAGGCCCTGGCCGCGGCGTTCGACTCCATCATCGAGGACGGCACCTACCAGGAGATCCTGGACGAGTGGGGCATCAGCGGCGGCGCGATCGAGGGCGCCGAGGTCAACCCCTCCGTCGAGGAGTAGTCGAGCCGGAACCACCACGAGCGAAGGTCTGACCCCTTGTCATCACCGAAGGAGCCGTCGAGCGGCCCGGGAACGGCCACCCCGTCCCCGGGCCGGTCGGCCGATCCCATCACCGCCGTCCCCGTCCGCTACCCCGAGCGGTGGGTGGCCGCCGGGGTCATCCTGGTCCTCGCGGCCATGTTCGTGCACATGCTGTTCACGAACGACGCGTTCAACTGGCCGTACATGTGGGACAACATGTTCGCGCCGCCCGTCGTGCGCGGCGTGTGGATCACCCTCAGCGCGACCATCCTGTCCATGGTCATCGGCGTCGTCCTGGGCGTGCTCCTGGCCGTCATGCGGCTGTCGGGCAACCCCGTCCTGGTGACGGTCTCCTGGATGTACACCTGGTTCTTCCGCGGTGTGCCCCGCCTCGTGCTGGCGGTGCTCTTCGGCAACCTGGCCATCCTGTACTCGACCGTCGCCATCGGCCTGCCCTTCGACAACTACTGGATGCCGTGGCTCGGCCTGGAGGGCGACGCCCGCTTCTTCGAGATCGACGCCCGCACCCTCCTGAGCGGCTACACCGCGGGCCTGCTCGCGCTGTCGCTGTCCGAGGGCGCCTACATGGCGGAGATCATCCGCGCCGGCCTGCAGTCGGTGGACAAGGGCCAGACCGAGGCCGCCCAGGCCCTGGGCATGAGCCGGACCAAGGTCCTGAGCCGGATCACCCTCCCCCAGGCGATGCGCGTGGTCATCCCGCCGACGGGCAACGAGACCATCGCGATGCTCAAGGACACCGCCCTGCTGGCCTACGTCCCGGTGACGATCGAGCTGTTCTACCAGCTCCAGGCGATCGGCACGCGCAGCTACCAGATCTTCCCGATGCTGGTCGCGGCCTGCCTGTGGTACCTGGCGATCACCAGCGTCCTGATGGTCGGCCAGTACTTCATCGAACGCCGGTTCAACCGGAGCGAACGCGGAGTCCGGGACCGCATCGTCGGAGGTACGCACTGATGTCACAGACCAACGATCCGGTCCTGGAGACTGACGAGGGCACCGCGCTGCCCGCCGACGCCCTCGTCGTCGCCGAGGACGTGCACAAGAGCTTCGGGCGGCTGGAGGTCCTCAAGGGGATCGACCTGGAGGTCAAGCGCGGCGAGGTCATGTGCATCGTCGGCCCCTCCGGGTCGGGCAAGTCCACGTTCCTGCGCTGCGTCAACCACCTGGAGAAGCTGACCTCCGGGCGGCTGTGGGTCAACGGCGAGCTGATGGGGTACCGGCAGAAGCGCGGACGGCTGTACGAGCTGCGCGACACCGAGATCGCCCTCCAGCGCAGCGACATCGGCATGGTGTTCCAGCGCTTCAACCTGTTCCCGCACCTGACCGTGCTCGGCAACGTCATCGAGGCGCCCGTGCAGGTCAAGCGGAAGCCCAGGGCCGAGGCCACCGCCATGGCCAGGGAGCTGCTCGAACGGGTGGGCCTGCCGGACAAGGCCGACGCCTACCCCGAACAGCTCTCCGGCGGCCAGCAGCAGCGCGTGGCGATCGCCCGCGCGCTGGCCATGGAGCCGTCGCTGATGCTCTTCGACGAGCCCACCAGCGCCCTGGACCCCGAGCTGGTCGGGGAGGTCCTGGACGTCATGCGCGACCTCGCCGAGGGCGGCATGACGATGGTGGTCGTCACCCACGAGATGGGCTTCGCCCGCGAGGTCGGCGACTCCCTGGTGTTCATGGACGACGGCATGGTCGTGGAGACCGGCGCGCCGGCCGAGGTGCTGGGCGACCCGAAGCACGAGCGCACCCGGGCGTTCCTGTCCAAGGTCCTCTGAGGACGCACGGACCGCTCACGCGAGCAGGGGCCCCGCGACTCCCTCCGGAGCGCGGGGCCCGACGTGTCGGTCCGGGCGGTCGTCGGTCCGGGCGGGCTTCGCTCCGGGGGGCTTCGGGGGGCTCCGTCGTGGCGCGTTCCGGCCAACACGCGCGGTCCCCTTGACCACGTGTCCCGGCGGTACCAGAGTCGGACCGTGGGCCCGCCTCAGGGAGTGACGATGGACGCGCGAACCGAAGAGACACGCAGGCTGTGGGACCGGCGGGCGGCGGCGCTCGACCGCTGGGGCAGGACCGAGCGCGTGGCGCTCCGGAGCAGCCGCGAGCTGCTCTGCTCGGGCGCCCGGGGACGCACCCTCGAAGTGGCGGTCGGCACCGGGCGCAACCTGCGGTTCTACCCGCCGGGCGTGGAGCTGACCGGGATCGACCTGAGCCCGGAGATGCTGGCCAGGGCCCGGCGGCGGGCCGAGGAGCTCAGCCGCCACGTCACCCTGGTGGAGGCCGACGCCCGGAACCTGCCCTTCGGCGACGGCTCCTTCGACACCGTGCTGTGCACCCTGTCGATGTGCGCGATCCCCGACCAGGACCGCGCCCTCGCCGAGATGTACCGGGTGCTGGTCCCGGGCGGCCGGCTGCTCATGGTCGACCACATCGAGTACACCCGGCGCCCGCTGCGATGGATCGAGCGGCGGCGCGAGCACCCCCGGGGACTGCCCCGGGACCTGGCCCTGGCGGCCGGCTTCGCGGTCGGCCACCACGACCGCCTGTTCTTCGGGCTGGTCGAGCGGATGGTCGCCCACCGGCCCGCCTGAACCGGGCCGGGACCGCGCATATCCTGGGGTCGACCGCTCCCGCGACCGAGGTGATCCGATGATCCGTCCTGCCCGTCCCGACGACGTCCCCGCCATCTTCCGCATGATCGGGGACCTGGCGGAGTACGAGAAGGAGCCCGAGTCGGTCACCGCCACCGAGGACGACATCCGCGCGGCCCTGTTCGGCCCCGAGCCGGCCGCGTTCTGCCACGTCGCGGAGCACACCGGCGAGGACGGCTCCGTCGAACACGCCGGGTTCGCGCTGTGGTTCCACACCTTCTCCACGTGGACCGGCAAGCGCGGCATCCACTTGGAGGACCTGTTCGTCCACCCGCACCTGCGCGGCCACGGCTACGGCCTGGCGCTGCTCAGGGAGCTCGCGGCGCTGTGCGTCGAACGCGGCTACACCCGGTTGGAGTGGGCGGTTCTCGACTGGAACGAGCCCGCGATCAGGTTCTACGACTCGCTGGGCTCCTCCTCGTTGGACGAGTGGACGGACCGTCGCCTGGACGGGGCCGCACTCGCCGCGCTGGGCGCCGGAACGGGTTGAGGGGCTCCGTCCGTCTCGTCCGGTCGGGGATGATGTGGACACGATCTCGTCTCCCTGCGTCGGCGCGGGGGTGAAACGAGATACATTGCAGTCAAGCGGCAACCTCGCCCCCCGAAGGAGGGACGTGACCGAAGAAACCGCTGTGCCCACGGCCGACGCCATCGGCGTCCGGGACGCTGTCACCGTCAACATGCCCGCGGACAGCGCGTATCTGTCCGTGCTGCGGACGGCGACGGCGGGACTGGCCGCACGCCTCGACTTCACCCTCGACGAGATCGAGGACCTGAGGATCGGGGTCGACGAGGCGTGCGCGATGCTCCTCGCCCAGGCGCTGCCCGGCACAGATCTGACCACGGAATTTGAACTCACCCCTGAGGGGATGCGCATCTCCGTCTCGGTCCACACCGCTGACGGACGCCTTCCCGCCCGCGACACCTTCGCCTGGACCGTCCTGTCCGCACTCGCGGGAGACGTCGACGCGGGGGTCGGTCCGGACGACAGCGTCTACATCGTCCTGTACAAGCGCCGCGGCACCCTGGAGTCGGCGTGAGCGAAAGGGGGCCCGCTCTGACAGCGAAGACCGAGCACGCGGTGCCCGACCGGGCCCGCGCGAGACAGTTGTTCGAGCGCCTGAACGAACTCGATGCCGACTCGGCCGAACGGCGCCGGATCCGTGACGAGCTCGTCGAACTCCACCTGCCCTTGGTGGAGTATCTGGCCCGCAGGTTCCGCAACCGCGGCGAGTGGCTGGACGACCTCACCCAGGTGGCGACGATCGGGCTGATCAAGTCCATCGACCGCTTCGACCTGGAACGCGGCGTCGAGTTCTCCACGTATGCCACCCCGACGATCGTCGGGGAGATCAAGCGCCACTTCCGGGACAAGGGCTGGGCGGTGCGGGTGCCCCGCCGCCTCCAGGAGCTCAAGCTCTCGCTCACCAAGGCGGTGAGCGACCTGTCCCAGCGGGAGGGCCGCTCCCCCACGGTGGCGGAGCTGGCCGCCCACCTGCAGATGACCGAGGAGGAGGTGCTGGAGGGCCTGGAGTCCGCCAACGCCTACTCGACGGTCTCACTGGACGCGCCCGACAGCGGGGACGAGGACGCGCCCGCGGTCGCCGACTCGCTCGGCATCGTGGACGAGTCCCTGGAGGGCGTGGAGTACCGGGAGTCGCTGAAACCGCTCCTGGAACAGCTGCCACCGAGGGAGAAGCGCATCCTGTTGCTGCGCTTCTTCGGCAACATGACGCAGTCACAGATCGCCCAGGAGCTGGGGATCTCCCAGATGCACGTCTCACGTCTGCTGGCCCGCACCCTGGCGCAGCTGCGCCAGGCGCTGACCACGGACGACTGAGCGGTGCCCCGGACCGCCACGGTCCGGGGCACCCCGCACGGCCACGTCAGCGGCGCCGGCCGCCGACGCGCGTTCGGCGCGGCCGCGACCGGGACCCACGACCCGCCGTCGCGGTCCTACTCCTCGCGCCCCGTGCCGCCCGGGCCGTCACGGGCCCTGGCCCGCCGCGCCAGACGCAGCGTGCTCGCGCCCACCGCGTACACGAGGCAGGCCGCGGTGGGCAGCGTGCCGATCCCGTGGTGGCCCGGACCGGCCAGCGCGATCCACACCAGGCCGCCGATCACCATCGGCGACGCCGCCAGGACCAGCAGGTTCGCCACGGCCCTGCCCGCCGGAACACCGCGCAGGGCGCCCGCCCGCCAACCCGCGCTGGAAGCCGTCGTCCGCGCCTCGACGCCGCCGAACACGGCCACCAGGACCAGCAGCACCGGCAGCACGGCGAGCAGCCACGGGATCCGCATCAGCACCCACGCCGCCGAGTCCACCGGCGGTTGCGGGAACAGGCCCGTGCCGTACACCAGCGCCCCGGTGAGCACCGCCGCCGTCATGTGCCAGAGGAACAGTGTCAGGACGACCGCGTTCACCGCGATGACCGCCGTCCACGGACCGCGCCGGCGCAGCGCCCGCCGGACCGGAGCCGCCACCGCGACGACCAGCGCCGCCTGCGTCAGGCCGAGGACGAGCAGGGCGAACGTCGGAGGCGAGGTGTTGCCCAGGTCGGCCCCGGGCACGTCCACCATGCTCGCGGGGTAGGGGCCGACGGCGGTCAGCAGCACGAGGGCGCCGACACCGCCGGCCGCCAGGGCCGCCGGTACGCCCGGCCGTGCCTCCGTCCAGCGGTCACGCCACACGAAGCCCAGCTGGTGCAGGGCCAGCCACACCAGGAGGTGGTTCGCCTGGCCCACGAGCGGGAGGCCCGCGCCCAGCCGCAGCCCGTCGAGCGCGAGGACGGCGAGGACGAGCACCGCGGGCACCGTGAGGCCGTGGCGGCGGTGCAGGTGGTCCATCGCCGGGGCGCACAGGACCACGCCCAGGTAGGCGGCGAGGAACCACAGCGGGATGGAGGCCGCCCACACGCCCAGTCCCAGCGGCTCCGGCGGCACACCCAGGAGTCGGGCGGCGAGCGCGGTCGTCCACAGCACCGCCAGGAACGCGGTCGTGGGGCGCAGCAGCCGGTCGGTCCGGCCGAGGAACCAGCCGGGGCCGTCACCGCCCCTGCGCCGGTGCGCGTCCATGGAGGCGGCGTTGGCGTATCCGCCGACGAGAAAGAACACCGGCATGACCTGGAAGAACCAGGTGAGCGACTGCGCCCAGTCCAGGTGGGCGAGGGCGTTGTCGCCGCGCACGCCGCCGTCGTCGGCGACGATCACGGCGGCCAGCCAGTGCCCGAGGACCACGAGCGAGATGGCGACGGCCCTGAGGAAGTCGATGTAGCGGTCCCGGTGCGCGGGGGTCGCCGCGGCCGCCCTCCTCAGATACCGGAGGGGGCCGTGGGCCCCGGTCCTCCCCCGCTCGTGCTCTTCCCCCACTGGTCCGCCGTCTCCCCGCGCCCGTGTGGCGGCGCAGGCGAGCGGTCCGCGGATGCCGTCCGCGCCCCGTTGCCGACACCATGCCCGTCCAGCGTGCTGGTACGCACGCGGGGCGGCGCGGGGTCGGCCGCTGGGGCTACCTCTCCGACTCGTCGGGGAACAGCGCCGCGGTCGTCGGCGGTGAGAGCACCGCCGCGGACGCGGCCACCGCGACCACGGCCAGGACCGCGCCGAGGACGTACTGCTCGCTGGTGAACATGTAGTACGCCACCACCGCGAGGAAGATCTGGGTGACGAAGACGGGCGTACGGGCCCAGTCGCGCATCTGCCAGAGCGCGCGGGCGACGTGGACGAGCAGCGCGCCGACCCCCAGGCCCAGGACGGCCAGCGGAATCGCCGACGTCACGTCGGCGGCGTCGCCGGAGACCGCGGTGACGAAGCTGTAGAGGCCGCCGACTCCGGCGGCGAGCCCGATCAGGGCCTCCAGCGCGGCGGCGATGACGATGGTGACGGGACGCGAGGACACCCATCGAGACTAGGGCATCCTCCCCGCCGGCCCGCGCCGCCCCGGCCCGCCCGCGCGGCTCTCCCGCGCGCGCCGCCCCCGGGAGACCTACACTGATCGAGTGCGCGCCCTATTCATCGTGAACCCCCAGGCGACCACGACCACCTCGCGCACCCGTGAGGTGATCCTGGGCGCCCTGGCGTCCGAAATGGACGTCACCGTCGCCGAGACCCGTTACCGGGACCACGCCGGGGAACTCGCCCGCGACGCCGCCGCCAACGGCTTCGAGCTGGTGCTCAGCCTGGGCGGCGACGGAACGGTCAACGAGGTCGTCAACGGGCTGCTGTCGGCCCCGGACGGGCTCAAACGGCCGCGGTACGCGGTCATCCCCGGCGGCAGCGCCAATGTCTTCATCCGCTCCCTGGGCGTGCCCGGCGACCCGGTCGAGGCCACGGGGGTGATCCTGGAGGCCGTCCGCGAGGGACGCGAGCGGGAGATCAACCTGGGGCGGATCACCAGCGACCGGGACGACCGCTATTTCACGTTCAGCGCGGGGTTCGGATGGGACGCCGACGTCGTCCAACAGGTGGAGCACGAGCGCTCGAACGGGCGCAGGGCCACTCCGGCCCTGTACGCGGAAGTGGCCGTGAAGCTCTTCTTCCAAGGGGATATCCAGGATCCGTCACTCACCGTGGCCACGCCCGGAAGGACCCAGGACGGCGTGTATTTCGCCCTCGTCACGAACACCACCCCGTGGACGTATGCGGGGGCCCTGCCACTCCAGCCGACGCCGTCCTCACGTTTCGAGCTGGGGCTGGACGCTTTCGCTCTGACCCAGTCGTCGCACGCCCTGACGGGCTGGATTCTGTCCCAGATGTTCTTCCCGAAAGGGCTTCCCGCACGGGGCGACGGCTACCTGACCTGGCACGACCAGCAGACGATCACCATCACGTCGAGCCACCCGAGAGCATTCCAAATCGACGGTGAATACCTTGGAGACCGCGAGCAGGTCAACTTCCATTCGATATCGAAGGCATTACGAATCGTGTGCTAATTGGATCCTCGCGCCCTTTCGGGGAGGGCATGCGCGGAGGTCAGAGGCTGTGTGACGCACCTGACACGCCGATTGGGACCTTTGACCTCGGGAAGCCTTGCACGCGCCGAACAAGCCTGTCACGCTCAAGATATCGCCGCGGGTTACGGGCGAGTTAATTGGGGCGCTTCCCATGTGGCCATGGGGTGAAAGCTGGACCTCACTGGCTGCGACTCGCTCCGGTGGAACCCATCCACCGGGCGCTCCACGCACGATACGCGGACACATTCGTACAGGCATACGCACCGCAAGCGTAGAACCAGGTTACGCACACGGTCGTGAAAAGCTTCACAAAACCCGATCGCCTCACCGTGAGGAGTGGACCGCATGGACTGGCGCCATGACGCAGCCTGCCGTGACGAAGACCCCGAGCTCTTCTTCCCCATCGGCAACTTCGGCCCCGCACTGATCCAGATCGAGGAAGCCAAGGCGGTCTGCAACAGCTGCCCCGTCAGCGCCGCGTGCCTGCGCTGGGCACTCGACAGCGGCCAGGACGGCGGAGTCTGGGGCGGAACCAGCGAGGACGAGCGCCGTCGCATCCGCAAGCGCGAGAGCGCACGGCGGCCCGTCTTTTCTTAGTTTTTCTGGGGCCTCCGCTCGTGCCTCGCTTTGGCCCCGTGCTCGGGGCGCTGGAGGCCAGTGTTCTTCGGCCTCGGTCGTGCCGGCACTCGCAAGCTCGGTTCAGCTACGCCCTCGGCCTGCAGAACACTGGCGCGCCCCTCGCGACACCCCCTATGGCCCTCATCGATGAACGGCCTACCTCCACCCCCGGTGGCCCCCAGGGCTGCGACCGACCGCCACCCCCGCGTCGGTCGCAGGCGTCCAGGTGACCGCTCGACCCCCGATGGACCCCTGGACGGGCGCCTGAGCGCTCGCACCCCCGCGGTCACGCCGAGTATTCGTGCCCTGCGGTCCGCATGGAGTGTGGAGGCGGTCAGGGGAGTTCCGGCTCCTCCTGTTCCACGGGGAGGGTGATGGCGACCTCCGTGCCACCGGTCTCCTTGGGCTTGATGGCCAGTGTGCCGCCCAGTTCGCCCACGATGAGGGTCCGCACGATCTGCAGGCCCAGGCTCGTGGTCCCCTCCAGGTCGAAGTCGGCCGGCAGGCCTCCCCCGTCGTCGGAGACCGCCAGTTCCAGACTGCTGGTCCCCGGGAACCCGGGACCGGCGTCGTAGCGCTGCACCCGGACCTCGATGCGGCCGGGGCCCTGGCCCAAACCGTGCTCGACGGCGTTCTGGACCAGTTCGGCCAGGACCATCGACAGCGGGGTGGCCACCAGGGCCGACAGCAGGCCGAAACCGCCCACGCGTCGGGGCACGACGACTCCGTCGGTCGAGGAGACCTCGGCCGCCATCTGTATGACGCGGTCGGCGATGTCGTCGAAGTCCACGACCTCGTCGGGGGTGTGCGAGAGCATCTCGTGCACGATCGCGATGGAGCCGACCCGGCCCACGGCCTCGTCCAGGGCCGCGCGCGCCTCGGGGATGTCCAGGCGCCGCGACTGCAGCCGCAACAGGGCGGCGACCGTCTGCAGGTTGTTCTTCACCCGGTGGTGGATCTCCCGGATGGTGGCGTCCTTGGTCATCAGCTCGCGCTCGCGCCGCCGCAGCTCGGTGACGTCGCGGACCATCACCAGGGCGCCGATGCGCACTCCGTCGATCACCAGCGGGATCGCCCTGATCTGCACGGTGACCCCGCGCGCCTCCACCTCCGCCTCCTGCGGCGCCCGGCCGCTGGCCGTGTAGGTGAGCGCCTCGTCGCGCGCCTCCGTCGACTCCGCCAGTTCCAGCGTGGTGCGGTCCAGCCGCGCCCCCACCAGGTCGGCCGCCAGTCCCAGGCGCCGGTAGGCGGACAGGGCGTTGGGGCTGGCGTAGACCACCTCGCCGTTCTGGTCCAGGCGCAGCAGGCCGTCGCCGACACGGGGCGAGCGCACCATGAGCGGACCCTGGTCCACGAAGGGGAAGACGCCCTCGGCGATCATCTGTGCCAGGTCCCCGGCACTCTGCAGGTAGGTGAGTTCCAGGCGGCTGGGCGTGCGTGCCGAACTCAGGTTGGTGCTGCGCTGGATGACGCCGATGAGGTTGCCCTGCCTGCGGACCGGGACCGTCTCCTCCCTGACCGGGACTCCCCCGGACCAGTCGGGATCCCCGTCCCGGCAGATGCGCCCCTCGTTCCAGGCACGGTCGATCAGCGCCCGACGGCCGACCACGCGGGGCGCCGTCCGCGACGTGAGATCGGTCATGTCGTCGAGCAGCACGGTTTCGACCAGGTCGTCCTGGAAGGCCGTCGGTCCGGTCGTCGGACGCATCTGGGCGATCGCCACCCAGCCGTCGTCGCCGCGCAGACGCACCCACAGCACGAGGTCGGCGAAGGAGAGGTCCGCCAGGAGCTGCCAATCGGAGACCAGGGCGTGGATCCACTCCAGGTCGGCTTGCTTGAGTGACGTGTGGCGTCGGATGAGATCACTGAGGTGAGGCACTCACAAATCATCCCATGAAGGCGTGCATACTCAAGAGATACGACTCGACCAGTGGTCCACACCAATCGGCGGCCCGCCCCCGCCGCCACGACCACCTCCGGACGGGCGTGTGGCAGAGCTCGGATCGCGGTGGAGGAGACTGATGACAGGTCAGCGCACACTGGACGGCAACCCCAGGGTGCCGAAGTACTACCAGGTGAAGAAGCAGTTGCTGGAGCTGATCGAGGCCATGCCGGCGGGCAACCCCGTGCCCCCGGAGCGGACGCTGGCCGCCCAGTTCGGCACCTCGCGCACCACCGTGCGGCAGGCACTGACCGAGATGGTGGTCGAGGGCCGCCTGTTGCGGATCCAGGGCAAGGGCACGTTCGTGGCCAAGCCGAAGGTCGCACAGGTCCTCCAGCTGACGAGCTACACGCAGGAGATGCGGGCGCACGGGCTGCACCCGGCCACCCGCATCCTGGACGTGAGCTACATCAACGCCGACGACCAGCTCGCCGAACTCCTCGCCATCCGGTCCGGCGGGCGCGTGCTGCGGATCGAGCGGCTGCGCCTGGCCAACGGTGAGCCGATGGCCGTGGAGACGGCCCACCTCGCCGCGCGGCGCTTCCCCGGACTCCGACGTCAGCTCGACCGCTACGCCTCGCTCTACGAGGCACTGGCGAGCGCCTACGACGTCTCCCTGGCCGAGGCGGAGGCCTCGATCGAGACGGTCCTGGCGACCCCCAACGAGGCCCGTCTGCTGGGCGTGGACGTGGGACTGCCCCTGGTCCTGCACTGCCAGCACAGCTTCGACGGCGACGGCCACCCCGTCGAGTGGGTCCGCTCGCTCTACCGCGGCGACCGCTACAAGTTCGTCACCCGCCTCCGCCCCCCGACAGACTGACCCCCGCCCCCGGGACCACGCCCGGGGGCACCCCACCCCTCATTGGTCCACCCCCGCCCTGTAGTCCAAGGGTCCTCCCGAGCCCCGGTGGCACTCGTCATCCTCCGCCACTCCAGTGGTCGGACACGCACATGCAGGTCCACGGCCCAGAGGGTGAGACGTAGGCCGGTCGGCCTACGCGGACCCCAAGGGGTCGAACGTGCAGTTGTGGTCCCGCGTGAGCCCAAGGGGGTGAAACGTGAGCGGTTCAGCTCGCCGTAACCCCAAGGGGTCTATCCGGGCCAAAGCGAGGAACGAGCGGAGGCCCAAAGAAAGCACGACGAGGGCGCCGACGCGTCCTGGAGTGGCTGGAGGTGTGTCCGTGAGGAACGAGCGGACACACCGGAAGGCGCGAAGGACGCGTCTCAAAGGCGCCCGAGCACCACGGCCAGCGCGTCCACCACGCGCGGGTCGTACTCGCTGTCGGTGTCCATCCGCAGGCGCTCCAGGACGGCGGCGCGGCGTTCCTCGTCGCTGTTGCCGCCGACGAGGTCGTCGAACGCGTTGGCGACCTTGATGATCCGGCTTCCCAGCGGCGGCACGCCCTCGTCCCCGTCGCCGTCCAGCGGCTCGCACTGGCGCCGGACGAGTTCGGCGACGTTGTCCAGCACCCCGGTCTCGCGGATGATCGCCGATCCCAGCTCGGCGATGCGCCGCTGTTCCCGGGGGGAGGCGAGTACGGTCGCCCCGCCCGCGATGGGCTCGCGCAGCGACAGCTGCCCGATGTCGTGCATCAGTGCCGCGTACTCCAGCTCCAGCAGCTGCGCCTCCACCAGGCCGAGTTCGCACCCCACGGCGCGGGCCAGGTGGCCGACGCGGCGCGAGTGCCCGTTCTCGACGTAGCCGCCGACCTCGGTGACCCGGCTGAGCGCGCGCACGGTCTCCAGGTAGGTGCGCCGTACCTCGGCGTGCCTGCGGAAGGCCACCTGCGACACCAGGAGGGGCGCGGTGAACACCAGCAGCCCCACGAGCCCGGTCACCGTGCAGGCCAGGGCGATGAGCACGCCGCTGGAGCCGATGGCGGCGCCCGCCGCGGACTGGGCGCGGATCTCGTCCCCCACGGCCACCAGCACGCGGGTGCGCAGCCGTTCGGCCCGCAGGACCGCGGCCACCATGGTGTCCGCCAGCCACGCGAGCACGACCAGGGCCGCCATCAGGAGCGTGGCGGTCGCCGACGGCCCGACCAGGGACAGCCCCTCGACCAGGGGCCGGAAGGTGACCGCGAGCAGCATCGCGACGAGGACCCGCCGGGCGACGCCCTCCACCTGCGGGCCGCGCCCCACGGCCACGTGCGGCAGTTCGCCCAGGGCCACGCCCAGGGCGACCACGGCCACGACCTGCCAGGCCGGGTACAGGACGGGCTGGTCGCCCAGGCTCAGCAGCAGCGAGTAGCTGATCGCCCCGGCCGAGGCGATGGGCGCGAGTTCGCGGTGGCCCGGCAGGGTGATGCGGGCGAGCTCGCCGACCGCGATCACCAGGCAGAAGGCCAGTGCCGTGTACGGCCCGGTGAATCCGGTGACGGCCGTCCAGCCCACGGCGGCCAGGGCGCCGGCCCCGACCGAGCCGACCAGGACGGCGCGCACGGGCCGATCGGTCCAGGGCACACCCGCGCGACGCCGGCCGGGTGGGCCGACCGCCGTCGGATCCGTCTCGGATCCGGTCGGCGCGGGTCCTTCGGACTGCCGCTGCGTCATCACCGGTCACGCCCGCCCGTCACTGCCTCGGCCGGCGCGGAGCCGGTGTCGGCGGCCGCGTCGGACGAGGCGGCCTGGGCGGTCTTGCCGTCCTGCTCGCCGGTGTCGGGCACGGGGGCCTCCGGTCCCTCGGTATCGGGGCGGTCGGTGCGGCCGTAGGTCCCGCCGGGCGGCTCCGCGATGTCCGGGGTCTGCCAGCCGTCCCGCTCCACGGCACGGACCAGGGCCTCGACCATCCGCGGGTCGAACTGGGTCCCGGCGCACCGCCGGAGTTCGGCGATGGCGTCCTCCACCGACCACGCCTGACGGTAGGAGCGGGTGGAGGTGAGGCAGTCGAAGACGTCGGCGACGCTGATGACGCGCGCCGACTCTGGGATCTCCATCCCCACCAGCCCCATGGGGTAGCCCCGCCCGTCCAGCCGTTCGTGGTGGTGGCGGATCCCGGCCAGGGCCTCGTCCAGGAAGCTGATCTCTCGGACGATCTCGTACCCGCGCGTGGGGTGCAGCTTGATCGCCGCGTACTCGTCGTCCGTGAGCTTTCCGGTCTTCTGCAACACCTTGGTGGGCACCCCGAGCTTGCCGATGTCGTGCAGCATCCCCGCGTAGCGGATCTTCTGCACCCGCTCGGCGGGCATACCCAGTTCGCGGGCGATCATGGCGGCGCCCTCGCCCACGCGCATGCTGTGGCCGCGGGTGTAGTAGTCCTTGGTCTCCACCGCCTGGCAGAGCGTGGCGAGCGTCGCCTCGTGCGCGCGGGCCTCGCCGGACTGCTGCGCGAAGGTCCAGCGGGCGATGAACAGCGGCAGCAGGACCAGCAGCGGCGCGATGAGGCCGACCCCGCCCCAGACCGCCGCGATGGCCAACCCGAGCATCTGGTAGCCGATGGACGACAGCTCGACGGCCATCAGCGGGCGCCAGCGGAACCGTCCGCCGCGGCGCTCCCGGACCGCGCCCAGGGTCCACATGAGCAGACCGATGAGCACGGAGTTGACGAGTGTGTGCGTGAGCACGGCGGCGACGTAGGGGAACACGACCGCCGGGAAGTCCTCCCGGGCCGGTTCCCCCACGGTGCCGCCGAGCAGCAGGTAGACGTGTCCGGCGGCGAAGGCCGCCAGCGCGAACTGGGCCCCGTTGAAGGACCGCTTGACCAGGTTCTGCCTGCGGATGGTCAGGCAGGAGGCGAAACCGACGACGGCCGCGCCGACCGGGCCCACCAGGACCACGGCGGCCAGTGACACCGCCGAACTCGGCGAGATGCCGGCCTTGACGTCCGCGACGACGATCGTGCTGATCGACTCCGCGACCACGAACAGGACCGCGACGAAGACCAGGGTCTTCAGATCGATGCCCGCATAGGGCCCGACGAGCATGATGGTGACCGCACTGACCACGACGATTCCGACGTAGACACGCGCGCCCGCGGGAAGAGCCCGCACCCCCGTTCACCCCCCACCAACGACGACCGGACTGTCATGGTTTCACCGGTTCTGTTCTACCACCAAGACCATCCGGAGACGGTGGTCGCGACCCATTGGGTGATAGCCAGTGCCTGGATCATGTGTACGAACATGTCTTGTCCCCTCTCCCCCGACACGGCGGTACGCGAATTCCCCGGCGCACGCCGCGTAAATTACCCCATTCGTTGGATATGGCGTCCAGTTTAACGGGCGCTCACGGCCCCCTGATTCACCACAACCCGAACCGGCATCGCATGTGCCCGCCAATTGGGTCATGGATTCCGAAACATGGAATTACGAATTCCATTAGTAATGATGAACAATGACTCTGAGTAATCAGCCGACATCGGACACTCGCCACCGATCGACGGGCACAACGGCACGGAGCGACACCCTTCCGCATGCTCCCGCCAGCACCAACTACAGGCAGTGACCGCCGTCACCCCGCATGCATCGGCCTGGTAAAAATCATTCCGAGTCGGTCACGACGGCGATTCGCCCGGGCGCGCCGGGCGTGTCGTGTCGGTACCGGCGAGTACGCCCGAAGGGCGGCATGACCAAAACTCCGACAGCGATGGGGAATCCGACACGACGGCCCCACAAACGACGACAAACAGACCACACTACGACATAGGACAGCAACAACCATAAACTCCGGCATACGCACAAAAAAGCGGCGACAACTGGCATTCCAGCTGTCGCCGCCCTGTGTTCACCGGGGTCCGGAGACCGAGAGCCTCCGGCTGCGGTGCTCCCCCGAATGTCAGGCGGGAGCCCCCGGGGAGTTCAGGCGTTCGGCACGCCCCTCGCGTGCCAATTCCTCGTTGCGGGCCTGCGCCAGGCGCCCGAGCACCTTGTCGCGAAGGTCCATGGGCACCGGGTCGCATCCGCAGTGCTTGGCGACGAGCTTCTTCACGGCCTCCTCGAGCCCGTACTCGTCGAGGCAGGGGCCGCACCCGTCCAGGTGCCGGCGGATGTCCTCACAGTTGCCCTCCTCAAGCTCCCCGTCGATGTACGTGTAGAGCTTGTCGAGCACCTCGCTGCACGGGGTGTCGTGGTCCTTGCCGTGGCCGCCGCCCATCACCGATCTCCTCGATCCGACCCATGCGCCTGTCCGGCCGCGGACGATCCCGAGGCGACGGCACCGGCGGCCTCGGCCGCGCGCGTCGCTCCGAGGAAACCGCGGTCCACCGCGTACTCCTCCAGTAGGGACCGGAGCTGGCGACGCCCTCGGTGGAGCCGGGACATGACCGTCCCGATCGGCGTCCCCATGATCTCGGCGACCTCTTTGTAGGCGAACCCCTCGACGTCGGCGAGGTACACCGCGATGCGGAAGTCCTCGGGCAGCTCCTGGAGCGCCCGCTTGACGTCGCTGTCGGGAAGGTGTTCCAACGCCTCGGCCTCGGCCGACTTCAGGCCCGCGGCCGTGTGCGAGGCGGCCTGTGCCAGCTGCCAGTCCTCGACGTCCTCGGTCCCGGCCTGCTTGGGCTCACGCTGCTTCTTGCGGTAGGAGTTGATGAAGGTGTTGGTGAGGATGCGGTACAGCCACGCCTTGAGATTCGTCCCCTGTTTGAACTGGTGGAACGAACCGAACGCCTTGGCGAAGGTCTCCTGGACCAGATCCTCGGCGTCCGCGGGGTTACGGGTCATCCGCAGCGCGGCGGAGTAGAGCTGGTCGAGAAAGGGCAGAACGTCCCTCTCGAAGCGCTCGTCCCGCTCCTCGGCTGTCTCCTGGCCCTGTTCCAAGCCCGTCGGCCTCCTCGCGCTGGTCCCAGCTGCGGCATCCATATCCACACGATACGGTCCCACACCCGTGACCCGCGCATCGGCGCCGCGTGGCGCCGACACCTCTTCCTCGCGTACGAGGCACGCACCGGCTGTCGCCATGGTCTGGCGCTCCTCCTTGTGATCTCACCCTCATCGGCCCGGTTTCCTGGCTCCGGGCGCGGTGTCGATCTCAACAACGCGTCGCGCGGACTGATTCCGCCCTGGGCGAAGCCGGTCCGCGCGACCTGCACGACTTTGTCGTTTGCCTCGGTCGACGGGGTGAGGCATGGCAGAGTGCGGGTAGGACCAATGAAGGATGGGAGAGGAGTGCACGTGCGTCCGTCCTCGACTCCGGCGTCCGATCGCCCCCGGTCTCCCGCCGCCCAGTTCGCCACCCCCGACCGACTGTCGGACTACTGGCGTTTCTACTGGGCGGTGGCGGAGGCCCAGACGGCGCGCTGGCTCCCGCCCACGCCCTCACGCCTGCTGGACCTGTCCAGCCCGGACTTCCAGGGCACGCCCCGTGCCGTGGCCGCCGGGCACGACGTGGTCACGCTGCTCCCGTCGCTGGACCTGGCCCAGCGCCGCCCGCTCACCCTGGTCAACGGGCGCGCGATGGTGCCGCCGCCCGCCCGCCGGGGACGGCTGCGCCGTGTGGTGGGCGACTCCGACTTCCTGCGCGGGTTCGCCTCGGAGGTCTTCGACGGCGTCATCGCCGACAACCGCGTCCTGTCCCGCCACCTGGCCACCGAGTCGTCGCTGGCGGAGGTGGCCCGGGTGCTGCGGCCCGGCGGCCGGGCGCTGGTGAGCGTCGACTCGGTGGTGCTGGGCATGGCCCTGCTGGCCGAGCAGGACTGCTGGCCGGAGCTGAGCCACGCCCCGAGCGCCGACGTCCTGCTGGTCCCGTGGCCGGACGGGTCCATCACCCGGTGCTTCACCGGCGAACAGCTCACCGAGACCCTCGTGGACGCGGGGCTGGAGCTGGAGTGGATCAAGCCGCGCACGGTCCTGTCGGCGTCCACGGTGGAGATGATGCTGGCGCGGGACCCCCGGTCGATGGGCCGCCTGGTCGAGATGGAGCTGCGGGCCACCGAGTCCGACGACTACGTCGGCGTGCACATGGTGGCCAGCGCCCGCAAACCGGGCTGACCTGCGGCGTGTTCGCGGGCGGCGCCCGTGTGGGAGCGCTCGCGGGAGCGGCCCTAGGTTCGGATGGAGACCCCTCGTGCAAGGAGTACCTCCGTGCGAAACGTCCGGGCCTTCCAGGCCCTCGTGGTCCTGTCCGCCCTCATCGTCCTGACCACCGGCGCGATGGACGTCGCCCTGGGCACCGCACCCCTGCCGGGTGGGGACGCCGTGCCGGTCAACGTCGACAGCAACTACCGCTTCTTCGCCGCCGTGTGGCTGACCCTCGGCGTCGCCCTGGTCGTCGTGGCCGTCCGCGTCCGGGAGCCGGGCTCGGTCCCGCTCCTGCGCCTGGTGTGCGCCGCCGTCGTCCTGGGCGGGCTGGCCCGGGTCTGGTCGATCGTGGTCGCCGGCGTGCCCGATCCGATGCTGCTGGGACTCCTGGGGCTGGAGTTCGTCCTGCCGCCGATCCTGTTCCTGTGGCACCGGGCGCTCACCCGCGAGACCGCGGTCCCGGTCTCCTCCCCTTCCGCCGCCCCCTGACCGGCTTTTCGCGACCTGCCTCCGGGAAAGAGGGAGGAAAGCGCTTACACTAGCGCTCGGAGAACCGCAGGCCCGCCAAGGACCCCTGGAGAGACATGGCCCTGTTCGACCTTCCCCTCGACGAACTCCGCACGTACAAGCCCGAGCGCACCGAGGCCGCCGACTTCGACGACTTCTGGGGCAAGACGCTCGCCGAGGCCGCCGAGTTCGACCTGGCCCCGGAGTTCGCCCCCGCCGACACCGCTCTGACCGGCGTCGAGGTCTACGACACCTCGTTCTCCGGGTGGGGCGGCCACCGGATCAACGCCTGGCTGCTGGTGCCCAGGAACGCCGCGGGACCGCTGCCGTGCGTGGTGCGCTTCATCGGCTACGGCGGCGGCCGGGGCTTCGCCGAGGACCACACCGTGTGGGCGGCGGCGGGCCACGCCGCTCTGATCGTGGACAGCCGGGGCCAGGGCGGCGCCGCCCACCACGCGCCGGGTGCCACCGCCGACCCCGACGGCGGCGCGTTCGCGCAGGCGCCCGGGATGATGACCCGCGGCGTGCTCGACCCGGAGACCTACTACTACCGGCGGCTGTTCACTGACGCGGTGCGGGCCGTGGACACCGCCGCCGGCCACCCGGCGGTCGACGCGGACCGGATCGCGGTGTCCGGCGGGAGCCAGGGCGGGGCCATCGCCCAGGCCGCGGCGGCGCTGCACCCGGGTGTGCGGGCGGCGGTGATCGACGTGCCGTTCCTGTGCCACATGCGCCGGGCCGTGGAGATCACCGGCAAGGAGCCCTACGCCGAACTGGTCCGCTTCCTGGCCGCCCACCGCGGCCAGGAGGAGCGGGTGATGCGCACGCTGTCCTACTTCGACGGGATGAACCTGGCCGCCCGGGGACGGGTGCCCGCGCTGTACTCCGTGGCCCTGATGGACGAGGTGTGCCCGCCCTCCACCGTCTTCGCCGCCCACAACCACTGGGCGGGCCCCAAGGAGATCACCGTGTGGCCGTGGAACGGGCACGAGGGCGGCGGCGGCGAGCAGCTGCGGGCCCAGCTGCGCTTCCTCGCCGACCTGGACTGACCGGTCGGGGCACGCCGGATTCCGGCCGGCCCCGACCGGCCCCGCCGGGGCACGCCGCCGCCGACCGGGCGGCGGCGTGCCCCGGCCTCAGTCGGCCAGGGGCAGGTAGACCCGGTTGCCGTGCTCGGCGAACTCCTCGGACTTGTCCGCCATGCCCTTCTCGATCGCGGCGACGGTGTCCAGTCCGTTCTCCTCGGCGTACTTGCGCACGTCCTGGGAGATCTTCATGGAGCAGAACTTCGGCCCGCACATGGAGCAGAAGTGCGCGGTCTTGGCCGGTTCGGCGGGCAGGGTCTCGTCGTGGAAGGCCTGCGCCGTCTCGGGGTCGAGGGCGAGGTGGAACTGGTCCTGCCAGCGGAACTCGAACCGTGCCTTGGACAGCTCGTCGTCCCACTCCTGCGCCTTGGGGTGGCCCTTGGCGATGTCGGCGGCGTGCGCGGCGAGCTTGTAGGTGATGACGCCGGTCTTGACGTCGTCGCGGTTGGGCAGGCCCAGGTGCTCCTTGGGCGTGACGTAGCAGAGCATCGCGGTGCCCAGCCAGCCGATCTGCGCGGCACCGATGGCGGACGTGATGTGGTCGTAGCCGGGAGCGACGTCCGTGGCCAGGGGGCCGAGCGTGTAGAACGGCGCCTCACCGCACAGCTCCTCCTCCAGGCGCACGTTCTCCGCGATCTTGTTCATCGGCACGTGCCCCGGACCCTCGATCATCACCTGCACGTCGTGCGCGCGGGCGATGTGGGTGAGTTCGCCGAGCGTGCGCAGCTCCGCGAACTGCGCCTCGTCGTTGGCGTCGGCGATGGAGCCGGGTCGCAGTCCGTCACCGAGGGAGAAGGTGATGTCGTACTCGCGGAAGATCTCGCAGAGTTCCTCGTAGTGCGTGTAGAGGAAGCTCTCCCTGTGGTGGGCCAGGCACCACGCGGCCATGATGGAGCCGCCGCGCGAGACGATGCCGGTGACGCGCCGGGCCGCGAGCGGGACGTAGCGCAGCAGCACGCCCGCGTGCACGGTCATGTAGTCGACGCCCTGCTCGGCCTGCTCGATGATGGTCTCGCGGTAGACCTCCCAGCTCAGCGCGGTGGGGTCGCCGTTGACCTTCTCCAGCGCCTGGTAGATGGGGACCGTGCCGATGGGGACCGGCGAGTTGCGGATGATGCGTTCGCGGGTCTCGTGGATGCGCTTGCCGGTGGACAGGTCCATCACGGTGTCGGCGCCCCAGCGGGTCGCCCACACCATCTTCTCGACCTCCTCGGGGACGGAGGAGGTCACCGCCGAGTTGCCGATGTTGGCGTTGATCTTGACCAGGAAGTTCTTGCCGATGATGGTCGGCTCGGACTCGGGGTGGCAGCGGTTGACCGGGATCACCGCCCGGCCCAGGGCCACCTCCTGGCGGACGTACTCGGGGTCCATGCCCTCGCGGGCGGCCACGAACCGCATCTCGGGGGTGATGGTCCCGGCCTTGGCGTGGGCGAGCTGGGTGACCGCGCCGTTGACCGGTTCGCGGGAGTCGATCCAGGCCTGCCGGGTCCTGGGCAGCCCGGAGTGGACGTCGATGAGCGCGGAGTCGTCGGTGTACGGGCCTGAGGTGTCGTACAGGTCGAAATGGCTGCCGTTGCTGAGTTCCACCCGCCGCTGCGGGACGCGGAGCGTGAGCCCCTCGGGGGTGTCGATCTCCCGGTGCACCTTGGTCGATCCCATGATGGGACCGGTGGTCACCTGGTGCACGTCGGTGGTGGAACCGGTGTCGCGGCCGTCAACAGCCGTCATGGCATGCCTCCCTACGTCGGAATTACCCGAACAGGTTCTGCGGTCGGCGACACCGTTGAGTCGCCCTCTCAGCCCGCCATGGTGCGAGCTCCCGCGTTGCTTATTCACATGTGGCACGTCGTGCGTGCGGGGCGCCCCCGTCGGGGGCACCCGGCCCTGTGGCCTCGCACACCATATCCGTCCCCCACCCGGACCTGTCCAGGGGCCCGGAGGTCAGAAAAGTGTGTCCGGTTCCGGTCCGGAGGTCGCCGCGACCGGCGTGAGCAGGTCGGGAGCGTTGTTCTTGATGGTGTTGACGTCGGTGGAGACCTCGTCCACGGCGAAGGCGTCGGCCGGGGTCCGCGCGAGCACATGGAGGAGGTCGTCCGGCCGCGCCTCCGGGTCCAGCCAGGTGGACCAGGTGGCCGGGGGCAGGACGACGGGCATCCGCTCGTGGATGTGCGCGAGGGCGGGCGCGGCGTCGGTGGTGACGACCGCGCAGCTCCAGAGCCAGCCGGCGGGGTCGTTCTCGTCGGCCTCGGGGTCGCGCCACCGCTCGAAGATCCCGGCCATGGCCAGGGGCGCGCCGTCCGGGTAGCGGATGGCGTAGGGCTTCTTGGCCGCCTTGGACTTGCGCTTCTTGTGGTGGGGGTCGGTGACGGGCGAGGTGCTCGGCTCGACCCGGCCGTCCCTGCCGACCAGCTGCCACTCGTAGTAGGCGTCGGCGGGCAGCAGGCAGCGCCGGCGGCGGAAGGCGGTCCGGAAGGCGGGCTTGTCGGCGATGGTCTCGCTGCGCGCGTTGATCATCCGGTAGCCGATGTTGCGGTCCTTGGCCCAGGAGGGGACCAGGCCCCAGCGCATGGTGTGCAGGGAGGCGGGGCCGGGTTCGGCGCGCCCGGTGCCCTGGGGCGGGGGTCCGAGCACCGCGTACACGGGGCGGCCGGGCGAGATGTTGTAGTCCGGCGGCAGGTCCTCCAGCGGCGGCCACGCCCGGGGGTCGGGGTTCTCGGGCAGGGCCTCCTCGGGCAGGTCGAAGGCGAGCTGGAGCTCGTGCTGGTTCCGGGACTGGGCATAGCGACCGCACATGGGTGTGATCCTACGGCTCCGCCGGGACATCCTTCCGTGGGTCCTCCGGAACGGCCCCGGCGTCCCGCGGAGCGGCCTCCCCCGCGTCCTCCGGAACGGCTCCGTCGCCGCCGGTGCCGCCGGTGCCGTCGGGCTCCGGGGCGCCGTCCCCGGCCGGGGAGGCGGTGTCGCGGCCCCGCCAGGCGCGGACCAGACCCACCAGGACGGCGAGCCCGCCCAGCGGCCCCAGCACCGAGGGCGCCCAGGAGTCCAGGGACCGGAGCAGGACCGACCGCACGCGCGCCCGCTCGGCGTTGGCGGCCACCCGCGGCGCCTCCAGGGCGAGTTCGGCGCTCAGCAGCGGGACCTCGCCCTGGCCGTCGCGCGGGCGCAGGGTCTCCTCCCGCTGCTCGGTCGCGTTGACGACGACGCCCGTGACCGGCTCCACCCAGAAGGTCCGCGTGGCCTCCAGCCAGCGGGTGGCGGTCACGGTGCCCTCGGCACCGGCGGAGAAGAGCGCGGCCGGGACCGGGCGGGCCGAGTCGGGGACCTGGGTGGCGCTCACCGTCTGGATGTACCGGCCGGTCCTGAGTCCGGCGACCTCCTCCCAGTCGTCGAACTCCACCAGCGGGGCGGAGCGCACCTCGGCGTCGTAGAAGGGGTGGTCGCCCTCGGGGGCGCCGGCGGGCCAGTGGTACACCAGGCCCGCCTGGCGGACGGCACGGTCCCCGTTGACGTGCTCGCCGCAGCAGTTCACGGCACGCCCGGTCTCGCGGTCGACGATGACGCGCCGGCTGGAGTGGTCGATCATGCGGTCCGGCAGCGAGGTGTCGACCACCATCTCCCACGCCGACCAGTCGCTACCGTGCGCGGTGGCGTCCACCCGGGTCACGCGCCGCAGCTCGACGCCCTCGACCCAGGCCCACCGGGAGGTGTCCAGGTAGCCGGCCTCCTCGTCGACCATGGCCGCGGAGAACTCGGTGGTGGCCGGGATGAGGGCGACGCGGTCGTGGACGTACAGGGGCAGCAGCGCGGCCAGGGTCAGCAGGAACGCGCCGACGGCCACGGCGAGCGTGCCCCGGGGCAGGGGGCGCCGTGGCCGGGCGAGGGGGCCGACCTGGGTCTCGGCGGTCATGTCCGGGCCTCCTCGGTGTCGGCCGTCGCGGACCCGTCGGCGCCGCTGCCCGGGCGTGGACGGCCGTTGCCCGCGTGTCCGTCGACCGCGACCGCGTCGTCGCGCCCGGGGCGGGCCGTGTCCGCCGCGGAGCCGGTCGCGGAACCGGTCGCCGGACCGGACCGGGTGCCGGCGCGCACGGCGGGCGGATCGTCGTCGGCGTCCTCGTCGAGGCCGCGCTGACCCAGGGCGAGCACCAGCCGCGCCAGCGCGGGCAGGCACAGCGCCTGGGGCACCCAGCCGCGCAGGGGACCGCCGAACACCTGCGAGACGTCGTGGAAGGGCATGTACAGGGCCAGGTAGGTCCCGGCGCCCATGGCCAGCCCGGCCAGCGCCAGGGACACCGTCACCGTCCACGGCCCCGCCAGGTGGGGCAGCAGCCGGCCGCCCATCGACGGGCGCCCGGGTTTGGCGTGCCGGAGTCCCCTGGGGGCCTGGCGGCCCAGCCACCACATGCACAGCAGGATGAGGCCGACCAGGGCGGCGCCCGCCCAGCCGGCCACCCACACGCCGTAGGCCAGGCCGAGCGGCAGGACGGCCCCGCGGCCGAGCCAGCCGGGTTCGGCGGCGGGCAGGGCGCGCTGACCGCGCGGCGGCGACGTGCGCGCGCGTCGGCCCCGGGGCCACACGGCCACGATGACGAGCAGCGCGGCCAGTTGGAAGCCGACCAGCAGGGCGGCGTGGTAGGCGTTGTCGGGCGCGTACTCCAGGGTGACCGTGCCCGCGCTGCCCGCGGGCAGGACCCAGGCCTGCTTCCAGCCCTCCAGCCGGATCGGCTCCAGCGGCCCGTCGGAGCCCTCCAGCCGGGCCGTCCAGCCCTCGTTGAAGTTCTCGTTGACCACGAGCAGGCTGTCCTCGTCGACGTCCACGTCGAAGCTGCGACCGCTGGGCCCCCAGCCGTGCATCTCCTCCACCTCGGCCATGGCGACCTCGGGCCGGTCGGCGAGCGCGTCGGCGGAGTCCACCACGGCCGAGCGGACCTCGTAGCGGTTGCCCGGGTCGACCTCCAGGCGGTTGGTGCCCCCGACCAGGTCGAGGTCGGTGCAGGACTCGTAGCGCAGCGGCAGGCCGGCGAGCTGGTCGGCGAGCGTGCCGTCGCTGATGCGCGTCTCCACGCGCTGGTCGTTGACCCGCAGGGTCGGGCCCAGCCCGCACGCGGTGGAGGCGTCGCCCGAGGGCACCGCCTCGACGGGGTCGACGCCGGGCAGGCCGATCGAGCCGATCTCCAGCGCCTGCCCCTCGGGCCGCTCGAAGGTCAGGCGCAGGGTGTCGGTGGTCAGGGACGCGAAGTCGACGCGGCCGCTGCCGTCGAGCCAGCCCTCGCGCACGGTGTCCCCGCCCTCGACGGTGACCTTGATCGGCCGCAGGACGCTGTCGGCGCGCGGGAAGTCGACCTCCAGGTACCCGAGGGTGGTGGGTTCGCCGAGGTCGATGTCGAGCCAGGGCTCCTTCTCCTCGGGGTCGGGGTACCAGACGGTGCTCTCGTCGTCGTCCAGCGCGCCGCGGCCCATCGACGCCGGGTGCTCCACCGCGGTGGAGGAGGAGGTCACGGTCGGATACCCGCCGGCGCGGTTGGCGGCGTTCTCCGCCTCGCGGGGGTCGGTGAGCACGACCTCGCCGGAGACGCGGTGCGTCCCCGACGCGGACTCCTCCGACAGCTCGAAGGTGCGGTCCAGGCGGCGCGCGTCCTCGCCCCGCACCTGGAGCCGCGAGTTGCACACCCACACGTGGGAGCCCTCCATGCAGCCGGGCGCGGTGCCGGTGGAGCCGGTGAACAGCAGGGTGCCGGTGTCGGCGGGGCCGGGCACGTCGAGGGTGCGGTCGGCCTCCAGGCCGGGCAGGGACAGGTCCGCGATGCCCACGCGCGTGCCGAAGCGGTACTCCGGTTCCCAGGCGAGTTCGTCCACGCGCACGCGCAGGGTCGAGGTGAGCCCGGGCGGGGCGACGATGTCCTGGGGCTCGTCGGTCTCGGCGACCGGGACGTCGGCCTCGCCGTTGTCGGTGACGAGCGTGATGCGCGAGGGCGGCGGTTCGCCGGGCAGCTGCTCGAAGGCGATGCTGAGTCCGTCGAGGTCGCGCGGCTCGGCGAACTCGACCTCCAGCCACTCCCCGAGCGCGCCCGTGAACGCGCTGGAGCGCCAGGAGGTGGCCAGGTCGCCGTCCAGGGCCGCGTGCGGGGCGTTGCCGGGGTCGCGGTCGGAGCCGCGGGCGTCGGCGCCGCTCTCGGCGGAGGAGGCGGTGACCGAGTCGATGCCCAGGTCGCGGGCGTGGGCGACGTGGTCCTCCCACGCGGGGTCGAGGATGTCGGGGGCGGGGACGTCGCGTTCGAGCTCCTGGTCCTCGGTCAGGGTCGCCGAGACGTTGCGGCGCACGTCGGAGTAGACGACCTCGCGGCGGCGCGCGGTGTCGGTGACGACCGTGTCGGCGGCGGAGACCTCCTCGGCGCCGGGGTCGTCGCCGAGCAGGACGGGCCGGTCGTCCGTGATCAGGCCCTGTTCGGCCAGGTGGAGCAGGGACTCGGGCCCGCCGGTGACGCGCACGGTCTCGTCGGCGGGCACGGTGCCGACGGTCGGCGCGGCGTCGGCGACCTCGTAGACGGTGAGGGCCCGGTAGGGCTGGTCGAACCACTGGGAGGCCGACTGGTGGTCCAGGGAGCCGATGACGGGGCCGAACTCCGCCGCCTCGGTGATGCCGGGCGACGTGCGCAGTGCCTGGTGCACGCGGGCGGGCCAGCCGCCGTTGTTGCCGGTGCGCTGGAGGTCGTTGCGGACGATCAGGTGGGTGACGCCCAGGCGGGCGAAGGTGTCGGCGAGCCCTTCGGACCCGCGACCGGAGGAGACCCGCTGGTCGATCTCGTGGGTGAGCCGGGAGACGCCCGCCGAGCCCCAGGGGATGATCTGGTGGTTGGTCCAGGCGCCGGACAGCAGGGGCTGCATGGGCTCGTCGAGGGGGCGTCCCCACTCGTACTCGCCGCGTGCCGAGCCCGGCAGGGCCATCGTCATGCCGCGCTCGTCGGAGCGCTCCTCCAGCCAGTCGGTGGCCTCGGTCCAGTACTCGGGCATCCGCTCGTACCCGCCCGCGGGGGCGATGCCGACGGTGCCGATGGGCAGCAGCGTGACCAGGAAGGCGGTGGCGGCCAGGCCGGCGACCGACCGGCGCAGGCGCGCGGAGACGGGTGCCGAGCGCCGGTCGGCCCAGTCGCGGGCCACGACCACCGGCAGGTGGGCCAGGCCCAGGACGAGGGGCAGCCGGATCAGCGCGTCGAACTTGTGGACGTTGCGGAAGGGGGCGAGCGCGCCGTCGAGGAGGTCGCGCATGGTGCCCGCGAGGGGGCCGGTGAGGTCGCCGGTGTGTCCGGCGACGATGACCGCCGTCCCGGTGAGCAGGCAGGCGATGAGGAAGAGGCGTTCGGGGGTGCGGCGGTTGATGAGTCCGGCGAGGCCGAGTCCGGCGACCAGGGCGGTGACGGCGATCAGCCAGGGGGTGGTGGACAGCTCGGCGCCCGAGGGCAGGGCGGTGTTGCCCTGGGCGGGGAGGAAGCCCATCCAGTTGGAGGTGCCGCGCAGCGCGTTGAGCAGCGAGGTGACGCCGGTGGTGACGGCGGCGTCCTCGGTGTAGGGCATGAACGAGTACACGTACCGCGACATGAGCAGCAGCGGGACGATGTACCAGAACGAGGCGAGGACGATCGCGACCGACCACCAGGCGATGAGCCGCCGTTTGCGGGGGCCGCGGGCGCGGGTCAGCAGGTAGAGGCCGGGCACGACCAGCACGGCCAGTTCGGAGGCCGCGTTGGTGCCGCCGCACAGCAGGAAGGCCACACCGGAGAGGAAGGCCATCCGGACCGGGGACCGGCCGTGGCGGGCGCCGAGGACCAGGGGCAGCAGGATCCACGGCATGAGCAGCATCGGCTGCAGCTCGGCGGAGTTGTAGGACAGCAGGGTCAGCACGCGCGGCGCGAGGGCGTAGGCGAGTCCGGCGAGGATGCGGGTGTTGACGGTGCCCAGGCCCAGGGCTCCGGCAACCTTGTACACGCCGGTGAACGCGGCGACGAGCAGGACGGCCATCCACAGCCGCTGGATGAGCCAGTCGGGCATGCCGGCCAGGTCGAGGACCAGGTGGAAGGGGCCGTTGGGGAAGAAGTACCCGTACGCCTGGTTCTGGATCTGCCCGAAGTAGGAGGCGTCCCAGAGGAAGAGGGCGCGCTCCAGGAACCCCAGCGGGTTCGCCGTCAGGTCGATCTTGGTGTCGCTGACGATCCTGCCGGGGTCGATGCTGGCCGCCAGCGCGCCCAGGAGCAGACACACCGTGAGGACCTTCAGCCGCGCCCGCAGCTTCTCGTCCAGTCCTCCGCCGGGGGCGGACGGTGCTCTGGAATCCTCCGGTTCGCGCCTGACGGTGGATTCCGCCGAAGTCACATCTTCTCTTTCTTGCCTGCCGCGGAGTCGTGGGTGCCGGGGGTGGTGGCCGGGCCGGTGAGCCGGAGTTCGCCGGCGACCAGGCGGGCCATCCTCGCGCCGCTGGCCTCCCAGGTGAACTGGGCGGCCCAGGCCCGGCAGGCGCGGCGGACCTCCGCGGCCCTCCGGGGGTCGGAGAGCTCCTTCAGGGCCCGGTCGACCACGTCGGCGAGGTCCTCGCCGTCGCGGACCAGCCATCCGGTTTCGCCGTCGCGTACCGAATCGCGAAGTCCGTCCACATCGTAGGCCACGGTGGGCACGCCGAGCCGGGCCGCCTCGATGACGGTCAGGCCCCAGCCCTCGAACTCGGAGGCGGTGACGTGCAGGTCGCAGGAGGCCAGGAGGCGGTTCTTGTCCGCCTCCGGGAGGAAGCCGTGCAGGCGGACGGCGCCGGTGAGGGAGTCGCGCTCGATCTGGTCGGCGAGGTGGTCGCCCTCCGGGCCGCGGCCGATGATGTGCACGCGCAGGCCGGGGTGGGACTCGCGCAGGCCGGCGGCGAGGTCGACGACCCGGGAGACACGCTTCTGCACGACGAGGCGGCCGAGGCTGACGATGGCCGGGAAGCCCGTGGCCGCGGAGCCGCCGTCACCGCCACCGGTGGGAGGGGGGACCGGGGAGGGGAGCGGCAGGGGGGCCGGGACGCCGCCGTTGTGGATGATCTCGATGGGCGCCCGCCAGCCGAGCTTGTCGCGCATCGCCGCACGGGAGGACTCGGAGACGGTGACGGTGGTGCAGTCGCGGTACACCCGGGAGGCGACCGCGGACTCCATGAAGCGCCCGAACCACGCCAGCGGCGCCGGGAAGTAGGCGTTGAATTGGAGGTCGTGGACGTGGTGGACGACGCTGACGACACGGGTCCGGCGGCGCAGCACCAGGCGCGACAGGAACGGGACGCCGTTCATGCAGTCGAAGGCGAGGTGGTACTCGCGCCGCCACAGGGCGAGCCAGGCCATGACGCGGGGGTAGACGGTGAACCGGCCGCCCATGCGGCGGATGACGATGCCGTCCTTGGTCTCCACGCGCGCCTGGTGGGGTTCGCGGCTGGTCAGGAAGGTGACGATGGCACCGCGTCCGGCCAGGTGGCGGCTGATCCGCCAGGCGTACTCCTCGGCGCCCCCGGCGGTGCTCTGCCAGGGATCGCGCCAGTTGATCATGACGAGTCGCACGCCGTCCAGGCGCGGCCCCGGGTCGGTGGGCGGCTCGGGAACCGTCACGGAGGCGGCCGCGGCCGGGGCCGTGACCGTGGAGGTGTCGGGATCGACCCTGTGGTGCACCTTCTGGAAGACCACAAGCTCTCCTTCCGCGCGGGGTCCGGTGGGAGACGGAAGCCGTTGCCGTCCGCGCTTGGATGAACACACGAGGTGAGGGACCGTGCGTAGCGCCGAGCGCACGCGGGACGGACCCGTCGAGGGTGGGATGGGGGCGGGCGGAACCGCGGACCGGTGAGCGGGGCGCCCCGCGGGGAGCGGGGCGCCCCTGTTCCTCACCGCTCGGGCGACCCAGGGCGCGTTCGGCGGGCACTCACGCGGCACCCGCCGAACACGCCCTAGCGGTCGCCGTAGTTGTAGAGGGTTTCGTTCACCGGTTCCGCGGTCGCCGTCGACTCGGTGGCGAGGTTGGTGGCCACCACGGTGGCACCTCCCGCCAGAGCCGCGCCGATCACACAGGCGGCGATTACCTTGATCACTTGGGGATCTCCTTCCGCGCGCCCGGCTTCGAGGCGAAGCCGAAGCGCTGGAAACCGAGACTAGAACCTGATCTAGCTATAGACCAGATGATTGCCCCAACTGTAACTAACCCCCCGGTAACTTCCAACCCCGGAATGTCAGGTTTGTCCGCGTTGATGTGCTGTTCCGGAACCCGCAGGAGCGCGAGATCCGCGGAGTCCAGCACAATCTCCATGTCGGCGCCCTCTGACCAGAACTGGTTATCAATGGGAGCGGAGACCACCACGTACCGCACACCCAGGCCGCCCAGCACGCGCGCGAGTTCACCGGCCCGGCCCGCCTCCGCGAGCGCGGGCAGGCCGGTGGCGGGGTCCACCTCCAGCGCCCGCGCCGCCGCACGGGCGCGCGCGTCCTCGCCCGCCACCACCACCGCTCCCCCGTCGGGAGTGCCGACGACCAGGTCGTCGTTCCACAGCGTGCGGCGGTCGAAGGCCTTGGTCGCCGGGTCGAGCACGACCACGGGCTCGCCCGTCCACTCCAGGCCGCGGTACGCGCTCCAGGGCAGCACGAGCACCGCTCCGGGCACGTCGTCGGCGGCGACGGCCTCCTGGGCGCGTGTCCACGCCGCCGGGTAGTCGACCGGGGCCAGTCGCCCGCCCGCGCCCCACAGCAGTCCGGGCAGGACCACGATTGGCGCCAGCACGGCGAAGGCCGCCACGGCCACCCGGACCGCGCCGGGGGGCCGGGCCCCGAGAAGCCCGGGGGCCCCCGGAGCCACAGGGGGGTTCGCGAGGGGCGCACAGGGTTCTGCAGGCCGAGGGCGTTGCCGAAGCGAGGGACGAGCGCCGGCACGAAGGAGGCCGAAGAACCCTGTTCTCCGCGCCCCGAGCACGGGCCGAAGCGCAGCGGAGGCCCCGAGAAGACGCACCACGGCGGCTCCCAGGCCCAGGGCCTGGACCAGGGCCAGGGGGGCGACGTAGAGCTGGCCGTCGCGCAGCGGCCCGAACCCGGGCCAGAACCCGATCAGGGCCCGCACCAGCGCCTGGCCGGCGGGGCTCGCCCCCAGTAGGGCGACCGCCAGGCCGGCCACGGCGGCCACGGACAGGCCCGCCCCGAACGCCGGGCGGGCGCGACGCACCCACCACACCCATCCCGCGAGCGAGACGAGTACCAGCAGCAACCGCGCGGTCGCCGTGACCGGCTCGCCGTACCCCGGCGGGACCGCGCCGGAGTTCCACACCCCGCCCAGCAGAGCGAGCGAGCCCACGACTCCGAACGGGGTGTCCGAGCGCGCGGCGAAGGCCGCGACCCCGGCCGGATCGGTCGCCGCCCCGCTCACCAGTGAGGGCAGCAGCCAGGGCAGGGAGACCAGGACCAGCGCCAGGACCAGAAGGAGCCCCCGCCCCCACCAGCGCGCGGTCACACCACCGCCCGGCACCTTCCCAACGCCCTCCGGCGTCAAGCGTCCAGGTGCATCAGAGTCCCCCGGGGCGGAGGATGCAGGTGTGGCGGAGCCACCCGGGGCGGCAGGGGCAGGTGCACTCGGATCGTCGGGGGCCGGGCGTCCAGGTGCATCGGAGTCGCCCGGGGCGGCAGGTGCAGGCGTGGCGGAGATCTTCGGGGTCTGGCGGGTGAGGGCTACGGGGCCCGCCGTCAGCGCGGTCAGGACGACCGACGAGAAGCCGCCCACCGCCGCGGGGATCAGCGCGCACACCAGGCGGGCCAGGGAGCGCCCGGTCGAACGCGGCCCCTCCATCGCGAGCCGGGACGCCGCGCCCACCGCCCAGGGCAGACCCGCGTAGCCGAGCAGCATCGCCCACTGGCCCAGCAGCAGGCGCTCGGCCACGAAGGGGTTCCACACGAAGGCCGTGCCGGCCGCCGCCGACGCGAGCAAAGCCGGCACCCGCCCGGGGCCGCCGGGGGCGCCCAGGGCGCCGAGCATGAGCCGCGCGGCGCCCGTGCCGCCCACGGCGAACACCGCCAACAGCGCCAGCGACTGCACCGCGTCCCCCGGCAGCACCAGGGAGGCCAGGGCCACCACCGCGTCGCTGGGGATCGCCCTGGGGAACCCGTCCGCCCCCCGCAGCACCGTGCCCAGCGGCAGGTCGGGCACGAACACCATGTCGTAGCGCAGGACGTAGCCGGGCCCGAGCGCGGGCCCCAGGGCCAGGACCCCGGCGAGCACGCCCACCGTCCACGGCAGGAGCCGTTCCGGCCACCGTCCGCTCATCCGCCGCCCCCCGCTTCCCTGACCGATCCTCACAGGAGCACGCTGTCGGAGAAGCGCCCCTCCACGTAGTCCCGGTAGGACCTGACCACGACCTCGTAGTTCCCCGACACCGTCGCCTCCCACCGGGTGTCCTCCCCGGTCGAGCCCTGCGTGCGCCACCCTTCGCCGTCCAGCGGCCCGCGACCGTCCCGGCGCTCGCAGTCGAACGCCGGCGAGGGCGCGGGCGGCGGGGCCACCGGCGGGTCGGGCTGCACGGGAGCGGGCTCGGGTTCGGGCTCCGGCCGGGGCTCGGGCGGCGGCTCGGGCCTCGGTTGCGGTGACGCGTCGTCCGGCGTCCGGGAGCCGTCGCCGTCGGGGGCCGCGTCCCCGGCGCGGGGCCCGTCCAGGCCGTCCCGGGGCCGGCGGAACTCGTCGACCGGCCCGCACTCCAGCGCCCGCAGCCACACCTCGTAGTGCGTGGCCTCCTCCACCGCGTCCCACTCGACGACCGCCCCGCCGTCGCGGACCCGCACTCCGCCCGGCCCGGGCGGCGGGTCGTCGTTCCACAGGACCTCGACGGGCTCGGACTCCTCGCCCTCGTCCCGCCCCTTGACCGGCCGCACCACGAACTCGTACCGGGCGCCGCTGAACAGCGCCTCCACGAGCACCGAACGCCGGTCCCCGTCGCCCTCCGCCTCGGCGGGCAGGACCGTCGCCTCGTCGGGGTCGGGGGCGATCCTGCGCTGCACCACCCGGTAGCCGGTCGCGCCGGGCACCTGCGGCCAGCTCAGCAACAGCCCGTCCGCGGCCTCCTCCGCCTCGGGCCTCGGCGCCTCCCGCGGCCCCACCGCGACGTTCGGCAGCGGCCGGGGGTAGGACTCGCCAACGCCCAGCGGGTCGGCCAGGGCGTCGGCGAAGGCCGCCGCGATCTTCAGCTCACCGCGCGCGTTGGGGTGGACCTCGTCCCAGTTGTCGTAGGAGGGGGCGTAGTCCCTGGCCACCTGGGCGACGATCACGGGCGACTCGGAGGAGGTCAGCTGGTCGGCGAGGTCGACCACGCCCATGTTGAAGTGCTCGATCTCGTCGTTGACGCGGGCGTCGTCCGCGGTGCCCTCGACCGGCGGGAGTTCGCCGACCACGAAGCGGGCCTCCCCCTGGACGACCCGCACCGTGGAGATCATCTCGCCGACCCCCTCCAGCGCGTGGTCCGCGCCTCCGCCGCGCAGGATGTCCTCCATTCCGGCCAGGAGCAGGAGGTAGTGGGGTTCGTGCTCGGCCGCGATCTCCGCCAGGTCGGCGGACAGCTCCTCGGAGGTGGCGCCCCACCGGGCTGCGTGCCCGGTGTCGAAGTCGGGATCGGCGTAGGTCCGGTCGCCGCCGCTCCCGTCCAGCGCGTGCATCTCGTCGTTCGGCCCGACGAAGACCGCGTCGACGCCGCTCTGCTCCAGATGCGTCCACAGGCGGTAGCGCCAGGTGAAGTCGCCGCTGCTGCCCTGGGTGAGGGAGTCGCCCACCGGCATGATGCGCAGTTCCCCGTCGGGCGGTCCGGGGACGCTGACGGGCTCGTCGGCGCGCTCGTCCGCGCCGGCGCCGATCCCGGAGCCCGTGCGGATGATGAGGAGGGTGACCGCCATGGCGGCGAGCATGACGCCGAGCAGGCCGAGCGGTCCCGGCTCGAACCGGGCGGGTCCGTAGCCGCGGGTGAGCAGGCGGCGCCAGGGGACGTCCCGCCAGTCGAAGCCGCGCCAGTACGCCGGGGTGAACAGCCGGCCGGTGCGCGCCCACCTCGACTCGCGCCGGTCCTCGGGCCGGGACGCGTCGTCCTTCTCCGGCTCGTCTGGGTCCGCCACCGTCACCCGATCCCTCACAGTCGCGCCGCGCCCGCGGCTCCGGAACAGGTTCTACCCCGCCGCCGGGACGCTCCGCCCGCGCACGGGGCACGGGACGGAGGATGCGTACCGCCCCAGGCTACTGGGCCGGAGAGCACGGTTGAAGGCCAGGCCGGACAACGAATGGGACATATCCGGCAGGCTGTGCGCCGCCCCTGGCCATGGAGCCGCAGGGCCGGACCGGATGACGCGTGATGTAGAACTGGTTATATTCAGTGCGTCAACCAGCGGTCGGACGAACCGGAATCCCCGTCCGCCCACACCCCGACCGAGAGGCCTCCCCGTGATCGGACTCCTGGTCGCACTGCTGTCCGCCGTGGTCTACACCGTGGGACTGGCGGTGGAGCAGCGCGCCCTGCACGGGTCGGAGTCGATCTCCGTCCACCGCCCGCTCCACCTGGCCCGGGTCCTGCTCGGCAACCCCCGGTGGGTCTTCGGGTGCGTCTTCGCCGCGCTCGGCAGTGTGGGCCTGATCGTGTCCCTGGGCCTGGCCCCGGTGTCCGTGGCCCAGCCCGCCTACGCGGCGGGCGTGGCCACGACCCTGCTGGTCATCACGCTGGTCACGGGCGAGCGGATCACCCGTGGCGAGTACGTGGCGCTGGGCGTCATGCCGGTCGCGCTGGCCCTGCTGAGCCTGTCCACCGCCGACGGCGCCGAGACCGGCACGCGCGCGGACACACCACTGCTGGTCCTGGTCACCGTCGTGACCGTGGTGATGTGCGTGGGGGCCATGGGCCTGGCGGGCGGCCGCGGGCGGTACGTGTCGGCGGCGGCGATGGGCGCGGCGGCCGGGCTCGCCCAGGGCAGCGCCGGGCTGCACGGCAAGGGCCTGGGCGGGCTGCTGGCCGAGCACGGGGTCCTGGGCGCCGTCGTCCCCGCGCTGCTGTCGCCGTTCCCCTACCTGTACGCGGTCGGCTGGGCCGTGGGCATCGTGCTGTTCCAGACCTCGCTGCAGCGCTCGCGGGCCTCCATCACCGCGCCGGTGTCGAACGTCGTCGGCAACGTCTTCATGGTCGTGGCCGGAACGATCCTGTTCAACGAGGCGCTGCCGGACGATCCCGTCATGCTGGGGCTGCGGGTCGGCGGGTTCGCGCTCACCCTGATCGTCATCGTGCTGGTCCGCGGCAACGTGGCCTCGGCCGAGGCCGACACCAGCCGCAAACGCGCCGCCGCCCTCGTCCCCGAGGCCCCCGAGCCCCACTGACCCCAGCCGCCCGGCCCCGCCCACCGCGCCCCCGGAGGCTAATGGTGGGCAAGCCCGCCCACCGGAACCCCAGGGGTCAACGGTCAGCGGTGCCGCTCATCGTGCCCCTGGGTGGCAGAGGTCAGGAGTGCCGCCACGACCCCCGGGGATCGAAGGTGAGCAGGTCCGCCCACCGAACCCCCCGGAGGTTGAAGGTCAGCGATTGCACTCACCGCAACCCGCCGGGGGTTGAAGGCGAGCAGGCCCGCCCACCGGAACCCCAGGGGGTGAGAGGTGAGCAGGCCCGCCTACCGGGACCACAGGGGGTCTATCCGGGCCAAAGCGAGGAACGAGCGGAGGCCCAAATAGGGCACAGGTGTGAGGGGCGCGCCGGTGCCTGCAGGAGGAGTCTCTGCCGCCGGCGAGGAACGAGCCAGGCAGTAGCGACGACGAAGGCCCCGGCATGAAGCGCCACTCACACGGACACGGAGACCGCCTGGCGCAGGCCGGGTGCGGCGACGTCGGCCCAGGCGCGCACGACGCTGTCGGGCCGGTGGGTCTCGTCGGAGGCCAGGACCAGACCGGGCTCGGCCACCCACGCGCCGAGGTCGGCGAGCAGGACGCGCAGGTCCTCCTCGATGCCGCGGCTGTTGCGCAGGTCCTCGACCACGGCCAGCGGCACGGCCACGGTGTGGCCCAGTCCCAGCTCGGGCAGGCGGTCGAGGAAGACCTTCAGCAGGCCGGTGTAGGTGCCGTGCACCTGCGGGGAGGCGACCAGCAGGACGTCGCTCTCGCGCACGCTCTCCAGGGCCGCGCTGACGGCGTCGGAGTCGTCGGCGAGCAGGTCGGCGCCCAGTTCGGCGAGGTCGACGACCTCGGGGCTGGACGTGACGCCCGCACGGGCGGCGACCTCGGAGGCGGCGCGCAGGGCGGTGGTGTAGACGGCGGAGCGGGGCTGGGGAGCGGCGACGAGCACGGTGAAGCGGGTCATGCGAGACTCCTGGGTTCGGTCAGAGCGAGCCGGGATCGACCGGAGGAAACGTCGGGGGGCGGTGACGGGGATGCGGTGACACCGGAGAGGACGGTTCCTCGTTCCGACGCGGGGCGGACTTCGTCGTCCGAATACGTGCCGCGTCGGTCCTGGCAGGTGTGCTCCTCGGGCCTGAATCGGCCCGGGCCCAGAAAGGGGAGAGAAGAGCGTCCGGTGTCTGCGAGGGCAGGGGCGTACTGGGTACACCCGTAGCGCGGGGCTCGGCCCCGCAAGGCGCTAGCTACAACAGAGCGCGCTCGCCTGCTGTCGAAGATCGACGTGCAGGCGCTGGACAAGCAGCTCACCGGCGGACATGCCTCCATCATGAGGTGAGCCGACCGCTATCGTCAATGCGTGCGCGGGCGCCGTCTGCGTGCCGCCGGCACCCGGACCGGGCCGTCCACCTCGCGGACAACCGTTCCACCCACCGGGATTCCCCAGCTCCGCAGGGGGTTCAGGGCCCGGTTCGAAGGGACGTCGACCCCCGTCCGGCGGCTGCCCGGCGCGCGTGTAATTTGCGACACATCCGGCCGAGCCACCGACCGTCCAGCCCAGGGAGAGCCCGAACATGCCCCACAGCGTCACGCTCACCAACGCCCGCGTCGTGACCCCCGACGGCGTCCACGACGGCTGGCTGCGCGTCGCGGACGGCCGTGTGAGCGAACTGGGCTCCGGGGAGGCCCCCGACGGACCGGCCTACGACGCCGGCGGCGGATGGGTGGTCCCGGGGCTGGTGGACACGCACGTCCACGGGGGCGCCGGGCACGCCTTTCCCGACGCCGACCCGGACGGGGTGCGCGAGATCGTCGCGTTCAACCGGGCGCGCGGTGTGACGTCGATGGTCGGCGGCCTGGTCGCCGCCACCCCCGAGGACACGCTCCGCCAGGTGGCGGCGCTGGCCGAGTCGTGTGAGTCCGGCGAACTGGCGGGCCTCTACCTGGAGGGGCCGTTTATCGCGCGGTCCAAGTGCGGGGCACACGACCCCGCGCTGCTGCGCGATCCCGACACCGCGGAGTTCGACCGCTGGCTGAAGGCGGGCCGCGGACACGTGCGCATGGTGACCGTCGCCCCGGAGCTGCCCGGGGCGACGGAGCTGATCCGCGCCGCGGTCTCCAACGGCGTGGTCGCCGCCGTGGGGCACACCGAGGCGAGCTACGAGCAGACCCGGGCCGCCTTCGACGCGGGCGCCACGGTGGCCACGCACCTGTACAACGCGATGCGCCCGCTCAACCACCGCGACCCGGGGCCGATCGCGGCGTCACTGGAGGACGAGCGGGTGGCCGTGGAGCTGATCGTGGACAACGTGCACGTCCATCCCGGCGCGGCGAAGCTGGTGTTCGCGGCGGCGGGCGCCGGGCGCGTGTCACTGGTGACCGACGCGATGTCGGCGACGGGGCTGGGGGACGGCGAGTACACACTGGGCGACCTGCGGGTCCGGGTCAGCGGCGGAGAGGCCCGGCTGGTGGACACGGGCGCGATCGCCTCCAGCACGATCGTGCTGCCCCAGGCGGTGCGCAACGCGGTGGAGGCGCTGGGTGTGGACGTGCCGGAGGCGGTGCGCTCGGCGTCGTCGGTCCCGGCGGCGGCGCTGGGCCTGGAGGGCGCGGGCCGGATCGCGGTGGGCGGCCGGGCCGACCTCGTGGTGCTGGACGCGGATCTGGCGGTCTCCCGGGTGATGTTCCATGGTGAGTGGACGAGGTGACGGCGTGTCATCGTGTCGGTACGTACTAGTAACTTGACTCTGGGTGACAATAGAGTCAGGGCACCGAGGAAGCACGTGCTCGACACGAAAGGATCCGCCATGGCCCAGTCGAGACAGGCACACGAAGAGCAGCCGATCCGAGTGCCCTCCGAGGAACGCGAGCACCTCACGAAGCTCGCCGGCGAACTGGCCCGCTACGAGGTCAGTACGGCCGTGGTCGACGGGGACGCCCCGTACCTGCGGGTGACCAACCCGGAGTCCGCGCACGCGGTCGAGGACGTCCTCTGTGAACGCAGGGAACTCGACCACGCGTTCATCGCCTCGTTCGGGGTCTACCTCGGTAGCAGCGGCAGCCTCGGCGTCACTGCGCACAAGGTCGCCTGGCTGGTCGGAGCCACCGAGGCCTGAGGCCTGGTCACCGACGGGGGCGGCGCCGACGGGCGCCGCCCCCGTCCCGTGCCGCCCCGCCACCGCGCTCGCCCCTCTGCCCCACCGGCCCCTCTGCTCCGCCTGTCCCGAGCCACGACGCTTCGGCGGGCGCCGAATCGTCAACGGCCTAGGGTCGTGGTCCCGCCGTCCGCACGGAAGGAACACGCGCATGACCCGCTTCGAGGAGTTCCGCGACCTGCACCGCGCCGGTGCGCCCCTGGTCCTGCCCAACGCCTGGGACCTGGCCTCGGCCGCCGCCCTGACCGGAGCGGGGTTCCGCTCCGTGGGCACGACCAGTCTGGGCGTGGCCGCCGCGGCGGGCCGCCCCGACGCCCAGGGGGACACCCGCGCGGAGACCGTCCGGCTCGCGCGCGGCATGGTCCGCCTGGACGCCCTGGTCAGCGTGGACGTCGAGGGCGGTTTCGGCGACGAGCCCGAGCAGGTGGCCGCGCTCGCCGCCGAACTCGCCGGCGCCGGGGTCGTGGGGATCAACATCGAGGACGGCCGCCCCGACGGAGGGCTGCGCGCGCTCGGCACGCAGTGCGCACTGATCGAGGCGGTCAAGGACGCCGCCCCGCACCTGTTCGTCAACGCCCGCACGGACACGCACTGGCTGCCCGGCCACACCGCGCTGACCGCGGAGCGCGCCGCGGCCTACCGGGACGCGGGCGCCGACGGGGTCTTCGTACCCGGGCTCACCGACGACGCGGCGATCGCGGACCTGGTCCGTGCCCTGGACGTGCCGCTGAACATCCTGTACTCCCCCGCCGGGCCCTCCCTGCGAGCCCTCACCGACCTGGGCGTGCGGCGGGTCAGCTGCGGCTCCCTGCTGCTGCGCGCCGCGCTGGACGCCACGGTGGCCACGGCGCGGGCCGTCGCCCGCGACGAGCCCGTCCCCGCGGGACTGCCCACCTACGCCGAGACCCAGGCCCTCGCCGACGCCTACGCCGAGCGCCCCTGACCCCAGCCTGAGGACGAGCCTCATCCCTCAAGGAAAGCCAACTCGAGATGTGTACACATTTTTATGTACACTTCCTGTATGGCCGATCACACCATGAACATCCGCGACGCACGAGCCCACCTCGCCGACATCATCTCCAGAGCAGAGGCCGGTGATCCCACGGTCATCACCCGCAACGGTGTGCCCACCGCCGCGGTCGTACCCATGGAGGACTTCGAGGCGTTGGAAGACGCACTGGACATGTATCTTGCCCAGCAGGCGGACCTCGAAGACGCCGACGAGGACGATGCGCCTCCGGTCGGTATGGCCGAAATGGTTGCCGAGATCTTCGAGGAGCGCAGGGGTAGCGCCGCGTGAAATGGGAATTCGACTTCCGGCGCGTGCGCAAGCAGATCCGTGCGCTGCCTAAGGAAGACGCCATGGACATCCTCCGGGCGCTCACCCCGCTTGGCGATGATCCCCGGCTCCCCGGATCCGACATCAAGAAGCTGGTCGGCTACGAGGACCGCTACCGCCTCCGTGTCGGCAGGTACCGCGTAATCTATGACGTTCTCGAAGACAGGGTGGTCATCCGCGTGGTGGCCGTCGGACATCGCCGGGAGATCTACCGTCGGCTTTCTCCCTGACCCCCGTGCCCCGGTCTCCGCCGGGGCACGGCAGAGGTCACCGGCCCGGCGGGGCCGTCGGGAGCCAGACCCGCATGGCGGTCGGGCCGCGTTCGGCCCACTGGTGGTACGGCGTCAACACGAGCTCGACGGCCGATCCCCCGCCCACCTCCGTCCGCGCCCCGTACGGCCAGGCGCCCTCCGGCGCGGGCGCGGCCCCCGTCAGGGCGCGCACCACGACGACGCCGCCCTCCCGCTCCTCCGGTGGCACGGAGGGATCGACCCGGACCTCGTCCAGGTCCCGCACGGAGGGCTGGCCGACCTCTTCCGCGCAGTACACCAGCGGCCCCCGCTCCACGGCGACGCAGCCGCGCACCGCGTCGATCCGCGGGTCCGGCCAGATGAGGCGGGGCCCCATCGGCAGGTGCAGCCGGACCTCCTCCCCCGCGGCGAACACCCGCTCGACGACCGCCGCTCCCGGCGGCACCGGCCGCCGGCGTCCGCCCTCCTCCAGTTCCGCGCCCGCCGCCCACGCGGGCACCCGCAGCCGCAGGGCCGCCATCCCCGCGGGCGCCTCCGTGACGCGGACCGCAACGGTTCCGCCGCGCGGGTAGTCGGTCTCCACCGCCACCCCCATCACCCGGCCGTCGCCCAGCTCCGCCCGGACGTGCGCCGAGGCGTACTGGAGCACCGCCAGGCCGTGCTCCTCCGCGACGGCGGCGTGGGTGTGCCAGGTCGCCAGCGTGCGCGCGAGGTTCGTGGGGCAGCACGAGACGTCGAACCAGGGCGCGCGCACTCCGCTCTCCGCGCGCGGGCTGAGGGCGTCCGCCTCCGGCTCCTCCCCCGCCACCCGCTGGTGCAGGGGGTTGGCGTAGAAGAACGCCCGCCCGTCGGCGCTCGGCGAGGCCGCCACCACGTTGAAGAACGTCCGCTCGACCAGGTCGACGTAGCGCATGTCCCCGGTCGCCAGGTACAGCCGCCACGACACCATGACCGACGCGATCCCGGCGCAGCTCTCGCAGTAGGCGCGGTCCGCGGGCAGCTCCCAGTCCTCGCCGAACCCCTCGTCCTGGTGTCGCGAGCCCATCCCGCCGGTGATGTGCGTGCGGCGCGCGACCGTGTGCTCCCACTGGCCCTCGACCGCGGCCAGGAGCTCCCGGTCGCCGAGCTCGACCGCCACGTCCACGGCGGCGGCGGACAGGTAGAGCGCGCGCACGGCGTGCCCCCGCCAGGCGTGGGCGCGGCGGATCGGCACGTCGTCCTGGAAGTAGGCGCTGCCGAGCGGCACCCGGTCCTGGCGCAGGGTGCCGTGCCCGCGGCGGTCGAGGAAGATCCGCGCCTGCTCGACGTAGCGCTCCTCCCCCAGGGCCCGGCCCAGCTCCACCAGGCCCACCTCGATCTCCGGGTGCCCGCACAGCCCCGTCCCGTCGGCGCCGAACGTGGCGCACACGTGGTCGGCGGCCCGCCGGGCGATGTCCACCAGCGCGTCCGGGCCCGTGGTCCGCAGCCGGGCGACCGCGGCCTGGAGGAGGTGGCCCGTGCAGTACAGCTCGTGCCCCGTCTCCAGGTCGCTGTACCGGGGCTCCTGCCCGGCGTGCCCGTAGCAGGTGTTGAGGTAGCCGTCGGCGTCCTGGGCGCGGCCGACGCGTGCGGTGAGGCGGCGCACGGCGTCGTCCACCTCGCCCCGCCCGGTGCGCCCGTACTCCCAGGCCAGCGCCTCCAGCAGCTTGTAGACCTCGGAGTCGGAGAAGCACCAGCCCGGCCGGTCGCGCCCGGTCGTGCCCCCGGCGACGCGGTCGAAGTTGGCCAGCCAGCCCGCCCGCTCCATCCAGTACTCGCAGTGGTCGAGGGTGGCGGCGGCGTTGGTGTCCTGCAGGGCGGCCCAGAAGCCCGGCCCGAGATCGACCTCGCCGAGCCCGAGCGGGCGGATCCGGCCGTGGGGGGGGACCACGGGACGGCCCCCGGACGGGTCCGTCGGGACGACTGGCTCGTGGACGGTCACACGTGCTCCTCTGAAGGGTGTGGTGGTGTCGGCCGGACCGACCGGGCGCCTCACTTGACCGCGCCGGCGGTCACGCCGCCGGCCACGAAGCGCTGGGCCACGACGAGCAGGACGGCGGCGGGCACGGACGCGACGACGGCGGTCGCCATGATGGCGTTCCACTGCGTGGTGTTGTTGCCGATGTAGTTGTAGATGCCGAGGGTGATCGGGATCATGTCGCCGTTGCGGCTGAGGGTGGAGGCGAAGACGAAGTCGGACCACGCCCACAGGAAGGCGAAGAGCGACACCGTCAGGACCGAGTTCCGGCTGATCGGCAGGACGATCGACCGGAAGGTCCGCCAGGTACCGGCCCCGTCCACCCGCGCGGCCTGGAGGATCTCCTCGGAGATGCCGGACATGAACGCGGTGAAGAGCATGACCCCGAAGGGGACGGCGATCGTGGAGTCGGCGATGATCAGCCCCCACACGGTGTTGAGCCAGCCGAGCCGCACGTAGACGGCGTAGAAGCCCATCACCATGACCACGCTGGGGATCATCTGCGCGACCAGCAGCAGGAAGCCGATCGTGCCGCCGCCCGGCGTCCGCAGCCGGGCCAGCGCGTACCCGGCCGGCGCGGACACCACCAGGGTCAGGGCCACACAGCCCAGCCCGACGACCAGGCTGGTCGTCAGGTTCGGCAGCTGCTGGTCGAAGACGGCCGCGTACCCCTCGAAGGTGGGATCGCGGGGGAACCAGTGCGGAGGGTCGGCCCGGAGGTCGTTCGTCCTGGTCAGGGAGACGTTGACCATCCAGTAGACGGGGAAGAGCATGACCGCGGTCAACAGGACGCCCAGCGCGGTCTTCCACCAGGTGCGGTGGCGGGTCATCGGCGGGCCTCCCTTCGCTGGAGGTAGAGGTGGACCACGCCGAAGACCAGCGCCAGCACGATGAGCAGGTTGCCGACCGCGGCCGCCTCGGAGAAGTCGGGCTGGCCCGTGCCGAAGGCCCGCCGGTAGGACCAGATGGCGAGCGTGGTGGAGCTGCCGCCCGGGCCGCCGACCGTCATGATCCAGATGACGTCGACCACCTTGAGCGTGTAGACGAGGCCGAGCAGCAGGGTGATGGCCGAGACCGGCCGCAGAAGGGGCATCGTGACGTGCCAGAACCGCTTCCAGGGTCCCGCGCCGTCGAGCGCGGCCGCCTCGTAGAGCTCGTCGGGGACGTTCTGCAGCCCGGAGTAGAGGATCACCAGGTTGAAGGGGATGCCCAGCCAGATGTTGGCGACGACCACCGACACCAGCGCCCACTCGGGGGAGGTCAGCCAGTTGATCTGGCCGATCCCGAACGCGGACAGCACCGAGTTGACGATCCCGTGGTCACTGTTGAGCATCCACGACCAGGTGGAGGCGGACACGATCATCGGCAGCAGCCACGGGACGAGGAACATCCCCCGCAGCACGGGCGACAGCGGGAAGCTGGTGCGGAAGAACACCGCGAGCGCCAGCCCGATGGCGTACTGGACCGCGATCGAGGCCAGGGTGAACACCACCGTGGTCCAGACGGCGGGGCCGAACGCGTCGGACAGGACGACGTCGGCGAAGTTCGCCAGGCCGGTGAACTCGGCGTCGCCCTGCACGAACGCGCGCGGGGTGTAGTCGTGGATGCTGAGGTCGATGTTGCGGTAGAGCGGATACCCGTAGAAGAGCACCAGGTAGGTGATCAGCGGGGCGATGAAGGCGAGTGCGGACCACCGGTGCCAGGCGGGAGTGCCCCGCCGGCCGGGCCCTCCCCGCGCGCGGCGGGTCGGGCCCGGCTCGGCCGGTGCCTCTCGCGTGGCCGGCGGCCGGACGTGCGTCCGTGTCATGGCGAGCCGTCCTCGGATGGGGGTGCGGGTTCGGGCCGACGGGTCAGTTGGTGGCCGCCTCGGCCTCGGTCTGGGCCTGCTCCAGTGCCTCCTGCGGCCCCACGGCGCCGCTCAGGGAGTTCTGCACGGCGCCCCACAGCGCCTCGGAGATGAGCGGGTAGTCCGTGCCGAGGTCGTCGCTGGTCCGGCCCTTGGCGTTGCGGACCGCGTCCACCCACGGCTCCAGGTCCGGGTTCTCCTCCAGCAGCGCCTCCTGCCCGGCCGCGGTCGGCGGGACGTAGTAGGCGAAGGTCGTGGCCGTGTCCACCAGGCCCTCCGGGGTGGTCATGCACTCCACGATCTGCGCGGTGACCTCGTACCTGGCGTCGTCGCTCTGGACCGGGGCGACGATGAACTCCCCGCCGGTGGGCGTGGGCGCCACACCGCCCTCACGGCCCGGCAGGGGGATGACCCCGACGGGGAAGTCGGCCCCGGCCGCGCTGTCGACCTGCCAGGTGCCGTTCTCCGCGAACGCGAACTCGCCGGTGAGGAACTCCTCCCACACCGTGTTCTGGGAGTTGGTGATGACGGAGTTGGGCGCGTGCCCCTCCTCCAGCCAGCCGGTCCACAGCTCCAGAGCCTCGACCGCCTCGGGTGAGTCGAGGGCGCCCAGGTCGGCGCCGCTGCCCCAGAACCACGGCAGGAACTGGAAGCTGCCCTCCTCGGTCCCGATGCCGGAGAAGGTGATGCCCTCGTGGCCGGCACCGGTGACCTGCTCCAACGCCTCCGTGAGCGAGGCCCAGTCGGTGATCGACTCCGGGTCGACGCCCGCGTCGTCGAGGATGTCCTGGTTGTAGTACAGGCCCAGGGTGTTCGCGCCGATGGGGATCCCATAGGCGTTCCCGTCGACCACGCCCGCGGCCAGGAGGTTCTCGTCGATCGCGGAGGTGTCGAGCCCGAACTCGTCCATCGTGGTGAGCATGCCGGTGTCGGCCAGGGTGGAGACCGCCGGGTTGTCCAGCAGGATGACGTCGGGCGACGCGTTCTCCTGGGCGGCGAGCAGCGCCTGGTTGGTCAGGGCGGTCGTGTCGTAGGCGGTGCGCTCGATGGTGACGCCGGCCTCGTCGGCGCAGGCGTCGACGCGCGCCGCCCAGTCGGAGGACTCCTCGTGCTGGGGGTAGGGGTCCCACCAGGTGTAGGTGTCGCCGTCGGCGCTCCCGCCGTCGTCGGACGTCGAGCATCCGGCTGCGGCGGCGGCGCACACCGCGGCGGTACTGATGGCGCACAGGGTGCGCAGGGTCGGGCGTCGCATGGTTCCTCCGGGGGGTGGGTGCCTGATGGCGTGGGTTGAACGGATGGATTTCGCGAGGGGCGCGCCAGTGTTCTGCAGGCCGAGGGCGTAGCTGAACCGAGCTTGCGAGTGCCGGCACGACCGAGGCCGAAGAACACTGGCCTCCAGCGCCACGAGCACGCGTCCGAGCCTGCGAGGACGCTAGGGACACGGCGCGGCGGTGCTGCCCCGGTCGGCGAACCGCGGGGTGAGCAGCCGCACGACGTAGGGCTCCTCACGGGCCTGCGTCGATCCGATCCGGCGCACGAGCTGGCGGACGGCCAGGTCGCCGAGCCGGTCCGGCGCGCTCTCGACGAACGAGTAGGGCAGGGAGAAGGAGCGCGCGAACTCGTCGGAGTAGCGGCCGACGACCGAGAGGTCGCCGGGCACGTCGAGACCGCGCGCGTTCAGGACGGACGGGAGGGCGGCCGCGGCCGCCTCGTTGTTGAGCAGCAGGCCGGTGGCCGAGGGGTGGGCGTCCAGCAGACCGTGCAGCGTGCCGCCGATGGCCGGCTGGCTGGATTCGCCGAAGACGGCGTGCAGCCGGATCCCGAGGTCGTGCGCCCGTTCGAGCGCGGCGTCCCGGAGCCGCCACACGTACGCCCCGCCCCGGGTCGCGACGTGCTCGGGCTGGGACACGAGGAGCAGTTCGCGGTGGCCCAGGCGGTGCATGTGGTCGACCATCAGCCGGCCGGTGGCCACGAAGTCCAGGTCGAACACGTCCAGGCCGGTGCAGTCGCCGGGGAGTCCGACGAGGGCGCCGGGCTGCGGGGCGGCCCGCAGCACCGGGAGCCGGACGTCGTCGTGCGCCACGTTGAGCAGCACGACGCCGTCCACCATCCGCGAGTCGGTGATCCGCCGCAGGGCGCGGGCCCCGTCGGCCTCGGTGACCAGCAGGATGTCGTAGCCCAGTTCCCGGGCGTTGTCCGAGACCCCGAGCATGTACTGCAGCATGGCCGGAGCGAACTCGTCCTCCAGGAACCGCGCCAGCAGGCCGATCACCTTCGTCTGTGACGTGGCCAGGGCCCGGGCGCCGGCGTTGGCCGTGTAGCCCAGGCGGCCGGCGGCGTCGAAGACGCGCTGCCGGACCTGCGCGGAGATCGCGCGTTTTCCGGAGAACGCGTACGACGCGGTACTGCGGGAGACTCCGGCCTCCCTTGCCACGTCACCGATGGTGACCAACGTTCCTCCTCGGGGTCGGGTACTGGGGCGGGTGCGGGCGCGTGCGGACGGGTGTCAGCGGCGCAGTGGTCCGCTGGTGAACTCGGCGACGGTGATGTTGTCGATCACCGGCGCGTACGGGGAGCGCAGCACCAGGTCGGGCCAGTCCTCGGAGATGAGGGACTCGCCGTCGAAGTTCGGCTGCTCCTCGGCGGAGAACACGATGGTGTTCGCGCCCCTCTCCAGTTCCACCGGCACGGTGAGGGTCCAGAAGTTGTTCTCGTGGAAGGTCGGCGGGAACAGGACCGTGCGCGGGTCGGCTCCGTTGATCGCGATGTCGGCGTGCCGCGCGACCGGGTTGGGGTTGTAGTGCGTGGTCGGCGACGTCTCCGGGTTGGCGTAGCGGACGCGCACGGCGTAGGTCCCGGCCCGCGCCGCCTCGACCTCGAAGGTGAGGGTGTTGCCGTTGCCGGGCGCGCCGCCGATACCGGTGACGGCCGATCCGGTGGTGGCCCGCGGCAGCTCCACGACCTCGGCGTCCCGGCCGAGCGCGGCTTCCTCGGCCTGGTGGACGGTCGTCGCCAGGTGCTCGTCGCTCGGGGTCACGTCGATGCCGTCGATGATCGTGGACCGCACCGTGCCGGTGAGGGTCACCTTGTTGACGCCACCGGAGAGGGAGACCGCCACCGACGTGGTGTCGCGGCCGGTGTCGGCGACGTGCCGGCCGTTGACGGCGAGCTCGGCCCTGCCCTTGGACACGGTGTGCACGTCGATCGTGGACTCGGCGTCCTCGGCGGAGTAGACCCAGAACGTCACGCTCTCCTCCCGGCCGAGGTCGACACCTCCGGAGCCGGACGCCCCGGAGCGCTCGATGCTCCGGTCCCTGTAGACGGCCGTCGCCCCGTCCGGTTCGGCGAGTTCGGCCTCGTAGCGGACGGTGTCCGCGGACGGCTCGGGCAGCTCCAGCGTGACGCGGTCGATGATCGCGTCACCCCGGGTGGCGCCGGAGCCGTCGAGGCTCCGTGCCGCGAGGGTGATGACGTTCTCCCCCTCCTCCAGCTCGACCCTGGTGTCGGCGTGGTCCCACACGACCCACTTGTAGGCCAGCGGCAGGAACACCTCCTGCTCGGCGCCGCCGTTGACCCGGAGGAAGACGTTGGTCGGACCGAGCTCGGCGACGCGCTCGTCGGTGTAGAGGGAGTTGGCGAAGACCCGCAGGTCGTAGGTCCCGGCCTCGGGCACGTCCACGGTGAAGTCGAGCGCGCCGTCCGACCCGGTCCGCAGGCCGCCCACGTCGTATCCGCCGGAGGTGTAGAACTTCGAGACGTCCGAGGGCGAGCCCTCCGGGCCGTTGAGGCTGTAGCCGCCGCCCGTGTACTCTGCGTCCTCGGCCTCGAAGGAGCCCTGCCACAGCGTCGGCGGGACCCCCGTGGGCGTGCCCTGGCCCGCCGGGGTGAGGACGACCTCGTAGGCCGAGGACTCCTTGAGCTCGGGCAGGGAGCCGCCGAAGTCGAGGACGACCGATCCGTCCCGGACCTCCAGCACCTCCTCGCTGACGAGCCGCGGCGGGCCGGAGTCGCCGAGCTGGCCGCTCCAGGCGATCTCCCGCACCCACGCGTGGACGCTGGAGCCGAACACGTCCTCGGGGACGTTGTCGAACTCCACCCACGCCGGGCCGTCGGCGCCGCCGAACAGCGCCCTGGCCCTGGCCTGTTCCTCGTCGACCGCGGCCAGGCCCTGGAGCGTGTAGTTCTCCCCGGGGAAGGGCGGCGCGACCTCGACCGTGTGCCCGCTCATCCGGCTGTAGGAGTTGTACAGCCACCACTGGCCGTTGGCCCGGTTGGCCTCGACGGAGGAGTCGGAGAGGTTGCCGTTGATGTTCCAGAAGGCGATCATCGCGTCGATCTTCGACTCCTCGATCGCCGACATCCACTGGACCATCTGGCCGGGTACGGACGTGTGGTAGTTGAAGGCGTACTCGTTGACGTTGATCGGCAGCTCGGTGCCCTCGTGCTCCGTGCCCGCGAAGACCTCCCGCTCCCACTGCCGGTACCGGTCGACGGAGGTGCGGATCTGCGCCGGGTGGCTGAGCTCGTGCCACGAGATGATGTCGGGGACCGTTCCGGCCCCGACGGTGTGCGCCAGGAAGTCGCGGTTCTGCGCGTAGAGCACGCTCGTGTTGGGGCCGGAGATCCGGACGTCGGGGAGCGCCTCCCTGATCATGCCGTGCGCCCGGTCCCAGGCCGCGAAGTAGGCGGTGGGGTCGTCGAGCCAGCTGGTGCCGTCGTAGCTCCACTCGCCGGTGCCGAACATGTTGCCCTCGGGCTCGTTGAACGGCTCGATGACGATGTGCTCGCGCACCTCGGGGGCCAGCTGCTGGATCTGGTCGAGCTGGGTGGCCAGCACGTCCATGTAGCCGGAGAGCTTCTCCTCGGGGGTCTCGCCCGGCCACTGGTAGGGGAAGCCGCGGTAGTAGTCCGTGGTGCGGACGTAGACGTCGCCGCCCGAGGCGCCGGCCAGGGGGCCCACGACCTCCAGGGCGTCGGAGCCGGGGTGCTGCGAACCGTCCTGGCCCTTGGTGGCCACGGTGCGCACGCCCATCCCCTCGATGATGTTGTCGGTGGGCAGCCCGGGGCCGTACAGGCCGTAGAGGGAACCGGAGGCGCCGCCGTGGAAGGCGCCGGTGTCGGTGGACAGGTCGATGGAGAGCTGCCCCTCGCGGATCACGGTGACCTCGGCGGTCACCGGCCGGTCCCCGACCGTCCCGGCGACGGTGAAGGAGCCCGTGTCCTCGTAGTCGGCGGGGTCGACCTCCTCCCACTCGGCCGACAGCGGCCGGTCGTAGTCGTCGGAGAAGGTGGCCGGGACCGTCGCGGGCAGGTCCGGAGGCGTCCCGATGGTGGTGAGGACGTCGAAGGTGTCCCGCACCAGGCCTGTCGGCGCGGGGACGTCGCCGACGGTCAGTTCGGCGACCTGCTCCGGCGTGAGCGCGGAGTGGTAGACGCGGAAGTCGTCCACGGCGCCCTCCAGGAGCGGGTCGCTGTAGAACGACCGGCCGATGTACCCGGCGAGGTCGGCGGTGCCGTCGGCCAGGTCGTCCGCGGCGAGCGTGCTGCGCGCGGTACCGACGGCGGCGCCGTCGAGGTAGGTGGTGACCCGCTCCGCCTCGGTGTCCAGGGTGACCGTGACCGTTCGCCACTCGCCCGCCGGCAGTGCTGCCGAGCCGGTGACCTGGTCCTCGGTGCCGCCCCCGTCGTCGGTGACCGCGGTGCGCAACCGGCCGTCGCCGTTGGCGGGGGTGCTGAAGAGGTAGCGCGTGGAGTCGGTACCGAGGGCGTACATCCACTGCCAGGGGGCGCTCGCCCCGCTCCACCTGACCCGGATGGAGGCCGTGAGGTCGGTGGCGCCGTCGAGGACGTCGGCGGGCAGCGCGACGTGCGCGCCGGTGTCGGCGGCCCCGCCCGGGAGGCCGAGCGCGTTGCCGCCGTCGGCGCCCTCGACCAGGGCGGCGGTCGCGCCGTGGGCGAGGGTGCCGTGCCGCTCGTTGCCGGACACGTCGGTGATCGTGCCGGTGGAGAGGTCGTCGGAGGCGAAGTCGTAGTGCAGGGCCGGGGCGGGGAGTTCGGCCGCGGCGGCGGGGTCGGCGTGCACCAGTGCGGTGGCCAGGGTGAGGCCGACGGCCGCCGCGACCGTGCGGCGGAGCGGTCGTGGGGGTCTGGGTGAGCGGGATGGCGTCATCCTCGGTGCTCCTGACTCATCTGGGGGGAGGTGGCCCCGCTCCGTGGCGCGGGGGTGAGCGGTGCTGTGCCGTTCCGGTAGCGACTGTCGAACCGGTTCGACAACCGTCCGGACCATGCCGCCGTCGTTTCGGGTCGGTGTCGGCCCCGTGAAGCTCGAAGGGCGTGGCGCCTAGTGTTAGCGCTCACAAGAGTGTGGTCAACCCCACAGCGGTCACTCTTTACCGATGTGAGACCTGGCGCGCCCGGACGCCGGCGGGCGCGGGGGCCTGCCGAGGACGGCGGGCCTCCGAGCGTCATCGCAGGTCGAAGCCCCTATTCGGACGGATCGAGCCAGCGTCCGGTCCTGCGGTACCGACCGAGATCGACCGCGTCGAACTCGTCGACGTGTTCTCCCCGGTCGACGCCGAGCCGTCGGAGCGCGAGGGAGATGGGGCTCGCCCCGGACGGAACCGGCTCCTCCATGAGGCTCGGGCCGAGGACCACGCGCCCGCCGTCCCAGACCTGCGCGTGCTGTTCGCCCGCCCCGCCGAAGTACTCCGCTTCGAGATAGGCCACCGGACCGGTGGTCGAGCACGCGGCCAGAGCGCGGTCGAACCCTGGGGGCAGCTTCCAGAACCCGTCGGCCTGGGGAGCCCCGGCGACGGCGACCGAGTCGAACAGCTCGTCGGTCATCGGGAGCAGCGACAGCCCGGCCGCGAGGGGCACGACGCGCGCGTGGGGGTTGCCGCCGGCCAGGGCGTCCAGCGTCGGACGGGCGGCCACGACCGCTTCGAGGCAGTACATGGACCCCTTTCTACCCGGCCGCGCCGGGAGCACCCCGCCCCGGAGCGCCCGCAGCCCGTCAGTAGTCGATCTCGACGCGCAACCCCAGATAGCGCCCCAGGGCATAGTCCACCTGGGCCATGTCGGTGCCACCGATGTAGTCGACCGCGTCTCCGAGGACATAGTCCGTGTCGATACTGCGGGTCTGGTCCACCAGGAGCCGCGTCGCCCGCCCGGCGATCGTCACCTCGGGCCGGAATCGCGCCGACTGCGCACTGGTCGACGCGGGCACGATCGTCACGACCGACCACGTGTCCCGTTGCGTGCTGACGACCAGCCCGAGGCGACGCCCCCGCTGTTCGTGTCCGCGCTTGGCATCTCCCAGATCAATCGGGTAGACCGCGCCCCGAATCACTTGCGCACCTCGCGGGCATTCACCGTGACGTCCGTTCCGGAGACACGGATGCGCCCCTGGTCGTCGTACTCCCAGGCGTCCGGTTCACCGCTCAGGTCCTCGCCGCTGGCCGCGATGCGTGCCATGTCCTCCCTCGCCTGCTCTTCCCACTCCTGCCGTTGGAGCGCACGCAGACCACGACGCAGCACGTCGCTGTTGGTCTCCCCGGCCCGCTTGTAGGCGTTCAGAATCTCGGCGTCGGCCTCGGTGGGCCGGAATCCAACACTCATGCCACCAGTGTACAACATTTGTTGTACACCGATCGGCGGACCTTCTCCACGGCATGGCCGCCCGCGCACAAAGAACGGACCGCCGTTCGGGGGACGTCGTCCTCCGCACAGCGGTCCGTATTTCGTCGGGGATCCGGGGGTCGCCCCCCGGGAAAAACGACGAGACGACCCTGCGGGCGCGTTCACACGCGAGCAGGATCGTCTCGTCGACGAGTGGAGGTGGCGGGAATCGAACCCGCGTCCTTCAGCACCGAGCCAGGGCTTCTCCGGGCGCAGTCCGTGGTGTCGTTCTACTCGGCCCCAGCGCTTGCACGAACACATCGCTGACAGGCCCAGCCACGAAAATGTCCCACTCAGGCCCCGTGGCCTGATCTGAGCGGTAAGTCATCTAGCTGATGCCGGATCCCGAGCCGATGACGAGCCCGGACCGACAGAGACGCTATCGCTTAGGCAGCGAGAGCGAACTCAGTGCGCTTAGAATTGGCACTTGTGTTTACGCGAATGCAGGATTAACGAGGTCACAAACGCAACCCTCGGCCCGCTTCCCCTGAAACGACTACCGAAGTCGAAACCGATCACCCCCTGTGAAATTGTCAAAGCCACCGTCGCCGGCGGCCGACACGCGAGTGCGAACACCCGCGCTCGCCACTCTACCGGTACAACCGTGTGGGGGCCAAGCTGATTCCCGCTCAGGCGTACGAATCCGCCGGGCAGGGAGAAACCCCCGCGGGCGCGGACGCAAGATGTGGTCGACGCGGCCCACGGGGGCGGTCGGCAGGGTCGGGCCGACCTAGGGAACGGGCAGAAACTCCCCCGAGACGAGGATCTGCCTCTCACTCTGGCTCGCTACCCCCTGTCGCGGGCCAGTCATCAGGGAAGACGCGATCGGTCCCGCGGGGGGTTGCCCGCGGGACCGGTCTTTGCCGGTTCGGAACGCTCCGATTACCAGCCGGCCGCGTCGGTCTCGCCCTCGCCGCCGGTCAGGTCGGCCTCGTCGAGCGGGGTCTCGGAGACCGTCGTGTCCCCGGTGGGAGCCGACTGCTCCCCGGCGACCTCGCCGGTGGCCAGCGAGGTCAGGAACGTCTGGGCGGCGTTGACCGCGTGGTGCGTCACCAGCGTGGTCGCCGAGTCCGTCTCCGCCACGATGGCGAAGGCCACGCCGTCCTGGTAGCCCACGAACCAGTGCAGGTCGGTCCCGTCACCGACCGCGACCCTCGCGGCCTGCCCGTACACCTCCTGCTCCTGGGCGAGCAGCTCCGGCATCCGGGTGGTCACGGCGTCGCGCATCCCCTGCCGCACGACCTCCAGGTCGGCCTCGTCCAGCGCCGTCTCGGGCGACGGGGACGGGCCCTCCTCGCGAACCAGCGTGGGCGCGTTCCACTCGCCGTTCGCGACGGCCGCGGCGGCCAGCGCCATCGACAGCGGGCTCACCCGCACGCCCTCCTCGCCGACCATCGCCGCGGCGACGCCGGCGTCTCCCTCGCCCACCGAGACCGAACCCGGGGACGCCTGCACGGGCAGCCGCCAGTCGGCGCCGATGCCGAGTTCCAGAGCGGCCTGCTCGACGCTCTCGGCGCCGACGTCCGGGGCCAGCCCCGCGAACCCGACAGTGCAGCTGTGGGCCAGGTTGCGGGCCAGGTTCGGCCCGCCGAACTCGGGGCTCAGCGCGCCGGAACCGGGGTTGGTGAAGGTCCTGCCTTCGATGGTGGTCTCGTAGCCGCAGGGCACCTGGTCCTCCGGGCCGACCGCGCCCGACTCCAGGGCCGCCAGCGCGCCCACGATGGTGAAGGCGCCGCCCGGGACGAACGAGCCGTTGAGCGCCGAGTCGTCGTTCGCGCTGCCGGACGCGTTGGCCGCGGCCAGCACCTCGCCGCCGGCCGTGTCCACGGCCGCCAGGTAGGCGCGGCCCGGCAGGGGCGCCAGCGCCGCCTCGGCGGCGCTCTGCACGTCGGCGTCGAGCGTGGTGTCCACGCCACCGCTGCGCTCGCCCTCCCAGTCCTCCAGGACGTCGGTGATCGCGCCGGACTCGTCCAGGGAGACCACCTGGGCGGTGGCCGAGCCGGCCAGCTCGCGCTGGAAGATACTCTGCAGCCCGCTCAGACCGACGGTGTCGCCCGCCTGGTAGGGGCCCGCCACCCGGGCGGAGACCCGGTGCTCCGCGGTGGCCGCGACCTCGCCCACCAGGGACGGCGCGAGGGTCGGCGACATGTTGATCCGCACCTCTTCGGTGTCCACGCCCTGGATCCGGCCGACCTCGCCCAGCAGGGACGCGTTCACACTGGAGTCGCGCATCAGGACCAGCGGCTGGAACTGCTCGGGCGGCGCGGAGCGCACGCGGTTCAGCAGCGGCTCGGGGTCCTCGTCGAGGAGTTCGGCGAGCTCGGTGACGCCCGCCTCCTTGTCGTCCATGTCGGCGGGGACGACACCGAAGGCCGTGACGCTGTCGGCGGAGACCAGCTCCCGGCCCTCCCGGTCGAGGATCTGTCCGCGCTCGGGCTGCTCGTAGCTCACCGCGAGGCGTTCGTCGTCGCTCAGTTCGGGGTGGATGACGCTGGAGGACCAGGTGATCCGCCAGCCGTCCGGGCCCCACTCCAGCGGCATCTCGCCCGTGTAGCTCCAGGTGGGGTCGCCGATGCCGAGGTCGGCGGTGACGTCGAACGCCGCGGTCGCGGACTCGCCCTCCCGCTCGATGCGGCCCAGGCCGAAGCGCAGCGAGGCGAGGTCGAGCTGCTCGCGCACGCTCCCCAGGGCCTCCTCGACCTCCGTCGGGTCCCCGGTGGTGTACCGGGCGGCCTCCGCGTGGTCACCGCCCTGCCAGGCGAGAAGGAAGGAGCGTACCGCCACCTCGGGGCTGGGGTGGGGTGTACACGCGGCCAGGGTGCCCGCGACGAGCAGGCCGCTCCCGGCGGCCAGGACGCGGCGAAGGGGACGGGGGGACACCTTGTGTGTTCCTTTCGAGGGCCTCATCGTCGACGGCGCAGCGCGCGTTCCATGTCGCGTTTGGCCTCGCGCTCGGCGATGGCGTGGCGTTTGTCGTACTCGCGCTTACCGCGGGCCAAGGCGATCTCGACCTTGGCACGGCCGTCACTGAAGTAGAGGGACAGCGGGACCAGCGTGAACCCGGGCTCTCTGGTCTTGCCGATCAGCCGGGCGATCTCCTGGCGGTGCAGGAGTAGCTTACGCCTTCGCCGCGCGGCGTGGTTGGTCCAGGTCCCCTGGGTGTACTCGGGGATGTGCACCTGCTCCAGCCACACCTCGCCGTCGTGGACGTGCGCGAAGCCGTCCACGATCGACGCGCGCCCCTCGCGGAGCGACTTCACCTCGGTACCGGTGAGGACGATCCCCGCCTCGTAGGTCTCGTCGATGTGGTATTCGTGCCGGGCACGCCGATTCTGCGCGATGAGCTTACGCCCGGTTTCCCGTGCCACTGGGTGTATCCCTTCATACGTCCGGGGGGCACGTGGCCCCCCGGTACCCGCGAACGCCCCTGTCGGGCGGACCCGTCAGACCTTCAGGTAGCGGCGCAGGGTCAGGAACGAGGTGATGGTGCACAGCAGCACACCGAGGATCATCGACACACCGATGACGTAGAGCAGAGATCCCGTTCCCAGGGCCACGTCGAACTGGAACCAGTCCTCGATCCTGGTGAGCAGCGTGAACCTGGTCGCCACGATGAACCCGGAGGCGATCAGACCGCCGATAAAGCCGGCGATCGCGCCCTCCAGCAGGAAGGGGAGCTGGATGTAGAAGTTCGACGCGCCCACCAGCCGCATGATGCCGGTCTCCCGCCGTCGGCTGTAGGCCGACAGGCGGATGGTGTTGCCGATCAGCAGCGCGGCGGCGGCCAACTGCACGAGGGCGACCACCAGGGCGGCCCACTTGAGGCCGTCCAGGAGCGAGAAGAACTGTTCGAGCACGCGCTGGTCGTCGGAGACCGTGTCCACACCCGGTGCGCCGTCGACCGCGGCGCGCACGGTGTCGTAGTGGTTGGGATCGGTGAGCTGCACCCGGTAGTTGTCCGGGATGTCACCCTCCTGCGCGGCACCGGCGAGGGCCTCGTTGGAGGAACCGATGCGCTCCTGGAAGTCCTGCCACGCCTCGGCGGCCGTGAGGTACTCGAACTCCTTGACCTCGTTCATGCCCTCCAGCGTCTCCACGAGCTGGGCGCGGTCCTCCTCGGTGGCCTCGCCGTTCTCCGTGCATGTCTCTGTCGGGGAGATGTCGGTGCACATGTAGATGGTCAGCGTGATCCGCTGGTCCCAGTAGTTGCGCATCTCGGACACCTGCTGGTTCACCAGCAGGCCCGCGCCGAACAGGGCGAGGGAGATGGCCACCGTCGTGATGACGGCGATGGTCATCGTCAGGTTTCGGCGCAGGCCGATCCACGTCTCGGAGAGAACGAATTGTGCTCGCATGATCTGTTAAAGGTCCATCCTTCGGGGCTTCGCAGCGCCGGTCCTCGCAGTGGGGCGGCCGGCCGGCGCCGGACGCACCAGGGGTCAGTACGCCTGGCCGTAGACGCCGCGTGTCTGGTCACGCACTACGAGGCCCTCTTCCAACTCGATCACGCGCTTGCGCATCGAGTCGACGATGGCGGCATCGTGGGTCGCCATGACGACGGTCGTGCCCGTGCGGTTGATTCGGTCCAGCACCTTCATGATGCCGATGGAAGTCGCGGGGTCGATGTTTCCGGTGGGCTCGTCCGCGAGCAGGATCTGCGGACGGTTGACGAACGCGCGGGCGATGGCCACGCGCTGTTGCTCACCGCCGGAGAGTTCACCGGGCATGCGTCCGGCCTTGCCCTCCAGGCCCACCAGCTCGACGACCTCGGGAACCACCTTGCGGATGAACCGCCGGGGCTTACCGATGACCTCCAGGGCGAAGGCCACGTTCTCGAAGACGTTCTTGTTGGGGAGCAGGCGGAAGTCCTGGAAGACGCAGCCGATCCTGCGGCGCAGGTGCGGCACCTTCCAGTTGGACAGGCGCGCCAGGTCCTTGCCCGCGACGTGCACGCGCCCCTTGTCGGGCTTCTCCTCCTTCAGCACCAAGCGGAGGAAGGTCGACTTTCCGGAGCCGGAGGGGCCCACGAGGAAGACGAACTCGCCCTTATCTACGTCAATGGAAACGCCGTCGAGCGCGGGGCGCTTCTGGGTCGGGTAGACCTTCGTGACGTTATCGAAGTGGATCACAGGCGCATCACAAGGTTCTCGAAGGTATGGGCACCCGCCTCGGAGGTGGTTCCGCGCGGGATCGTACCGGCCGCATGGCCAACCGACAGTGTAGAGGGGGGTGCGGCCCGGATTGTCCAGGTCGCGACTCGCCCGAGGATCCAGAGGATCGTGCACCGTCGGACAACAGCCCCGAGCATATCGGAGGTGTCAACCGATGATAACGTTCACATATAGTAGTTCTGGTAAAACTGCGGAGTCACACTCATCACCATTGGGCCACAACCTGCGCTCGTGGCACAGCCGCCACACGGGACGCGGTCACTCCGCCACCGGCCGTGCCCGGGGCCGAAGCGAAGCGGAGGCCCCAAGAGGCACAGCGAGGGCGCCGGACGGGGTTCTGGAGGTCCTGGAGGTGCGCTCGTGAGGCACGAGCGAGTGCACCGCAAGGAACGAAGGTTCCCGTGCAAAGCACCCCGGGCCGAAGCGAAGCGGAGGCCCCAAAAGGCACAGCGAGGGCGCCGGACGGGGTTCTGGAGGTCCTGGAGGTGCGCTCGTGAGGCACGAGCGAGTGCACCGCAAGGGCCGAAGGTTCCCGTGCAAAGCACCCCGGGCCGAAGCGAAGCGGAGGCCCCAAGAGGCACAGCGAGGGCGCCGGACGGGGTTCTGGAGGTCCTGGAGGTGCGCTCGTGAGGCACGAGCGAGTGCACCGCAAGGGCCGAAGGTTCCCGTGCAAGGCGCCCGAGCCCACTACGCCGTGTCGCCGCGCTCGCGGCTGCGCATCCACCGGATCTCGGCGTCGATGAAGGCGTCGATCTCGCCGTCCAGCACACCCGAGGTGTTGCCGGTCTCGGCACCCGTCCGCACGTCCTTGACGCTCTGGTACGGGTGCAGCACGTAGTTGCGCATCTGCGTACCCCAGCTGCTCACCGAGTCGCCGCGAATCTCGTCCAGCGCGGCCTGCTCCTCCTCGCGCTTGCGGGCGAGCAGCTTGGACTGGAGCATCGTCATCGCGGTCGCCTTGTTCTGCAGCTGCGAGCGCTCGTTCTGGCAGGAGACCACGATGCCGGTGGGCAGGTGGGTGATGCGCACCGCGGAGTCGGTGGTGTTCACGCCCTGGCCGCCGGGACCGCTGGAGCGGTAGACGTCGATGCGCAGCTCGGTCTCGTCGATCTCGATGTGGTCGCTCTGCTCCACGGAGGGAACGACGTCCACGCCCGCGAACGAGGTCTGGCGGCGGTTCTGGTTGTCGAACGGCGAGATGCGCACCAGGCGGTGGGTACCGTGCTCCCCGCGCAGGGTCCCGTAGGCGAAGGGCGCCTTGACCGCGAAGGAGGTGGACTTGATGCCCGCCTCCTCGGCGTAGGAGGTCTCGTAGACGTCCGTGGGGTAGCCGTGGCGCTCGGCCCAGCGCAGGTACATGCGCTGCAGCATCTGCGCCCAGTCGGCGGCGTCGACCCCGCCCGCCTGGGAGTTGATGGTGACGATCGCCTCGCGCTCGTCGTGCGGGCCGTTGAGGAGCGTGCGCACCTCCAGCTCGCCGATGTCCTTGCGGAGCTGTTCGAGCTCGCGGTCGGCCTCGTCGCGGGTGTCGCTGTCACCTTCGGCCTCGGCCAGCTCGTAGAGCACGCCGATGTCGTCGAGGCGCTGGTCGATCCCCTCGATCTTGGTGACCATGGACTCCAGCGTGGACAGCTGCCGCGTCACCTTCTGCGCGTTGGCCTGGTCCGACCACAGCTCCGGGTCGGCCGACTGCTCCCGCAGTTCGGCGATCTCCGTCCGCATCGCCTCCATGTCCAACACCGCGGACACGCTCGCCAGGGTCGCCGCGAGTTCCTTGATCTTCTCTGCTGGGTCCATGTCTGCCACGCCCCCCAGTGTAGGGGCCGGACCCGTCCCCCCGGCCCAGTCCCGCCACCGGGACCCGCCCCGGACGGCCCCGTGCCCCCGGCCGGGATAGGGGCCGGGGGCACGGGGCGTCAGGTCGGGAACCGCGCCGTAGGCGTCCGTTGAGGGTGGTGGTGGGCGACGGGCGGGCTAGTCGACCAGGGAGCGGACCGAGCGCAGGGCCACCGACAGGGTGGCCAGGTCGAAGCGCTCGTTCTCCTGGATCTCCGACAGGGTGATGCCCGCGCGCTCGACAATCTCCTCGTTCTGCGCGATCCACCCGGTGATGAGCCCGGACGCGGACTCCTCCGGCGCGCCCGACTCCAGCACGCGGGCGGTCAGCGCGGCGTGCGCCGCGTACAGGTCGTCGCGCAGCGAGGAGCGGGCCATCGTGCCCCAGCGGTCGTCCCGGGGCAGTTCGATGATCCGTTCGCGCCACCAGCTGATGTTGAGCCGGTCGGCGAGCTCGAAGTACAGCTCGGCGACCTTCTCGACCGGGCGGCCCGTGCGCTGGGCGATCTCCACCAGGTCCAGCGTGGAGTAGGCCGGCACCATGACGGCCACCTGCTCCGCCAGGTCCGCCGGCACACCCATCTCCCGGTAGCGGTCACGCCGCTCGACGAAGGCCTCGCGGTCGCGGCCCTTGACCAGGTCGGCCAGGTGCGGCAGCACCTCGCCCACGCCGTCGGCGAAGTAGCCGATCTCGCTGCGCACGTCGAACGGGAAGGTGCGGTTGCGCAGCAGCCAGCGGGCGGAGCGCTCGGCGAGCTTGCGGGTCTCCAGCAGCAGCACGAGCTGGCTGTCCACGGAGATCTGGTGGTCCAGCTCCTCGACCCGGCCCCAGAAACTCCGCAGCCGGAGGATCTCCTGGACGACCAGGAAGGCGCGGGCGATGTCCGCGGCGCTGGATCCCAGCTCCTCGTTGAGCCGGAACGCGAAGGTGACCCCGGACCGGTTCACCATCTGGTTGACGACCTGGTTGACGATGATCTCCCGGCGCAGCGGGTGCGTGGCCACGCCCCCGGCGAAGCGCTCCGAGCGCAGCGGCGTCGGGAAGTAGTGCGTCAGGGTGTCGGCCAGGTACGGGTCCTCGGTCAGGTCCGAATCGGCGATCTGGTCCTTGAGGTCGATCTTCGTGTACGACAGCAGCGTCGAGAACTCGGGCGTCGTCAGCCCCATGCCCGCCGCGCGCCGCTCGGCGATGGTCTTGTCCGAGGGCAGGTCCTCCTGCTTGCGCTTGAGGACCTTGGTGCGCTCCAGGTGGCGCATGTAGCGGCCGTGGACGTGCAGCATCTGGCGGGTCTGGCTGCGCGCGGCGGCCAGCACCGTGTTCTGCGCGTAGTTGTTGTCCAGGACCAGCTCGGCGACCTCGTCGGTCATGTCGATGAACAGCTGGTCGCGGTCGGCCTTGTCCAGGCTGCCCGAGCGCACCTCGCGGTCGAGCATGATCTTGATGTTCACCTCGTGGTCGGAGGTGTCCACACCGGCGGAGTTGTCGATGAAGTCGGTGTTGATCCGGCCGCCCTCGCGGGCGAACTCGATCCGGGCGGGCTGGGTCAGGCCCAGGTTGCCGCCCTCGCCGACCACCTTGACGCGCAGTTCGGTGGCGTCGACGCGCACGCGGTCGTTGGCCTTGTCGCCCACGTCGGCGTGCGACTCACCGCTCGCCTTGACGTAGGTGCCGATGCCGCCGTTCCACAGCAGATCCACCGGAGCGGCCAGGACGCGGCGGATGAGCTCGTCCGGGGTGAGGCTGTCCACCCCGTCCTCGATCCCGAGCACCTCCCGCACCTGCGGGCTGACCGGCACCGACTTGGCGTCGCGCGGGAACACGCCCCCACCCTCGGAGATCAGGGCCGGGTCGTAGTCCGCCCAGGTGCTGCGCGGCAGCTCGAACATGCGCCCGCGCTCGACCCACGAGGTGTGCGGGTCGGGGTCCGGGTCCAGGAAGACGTGGCGGTGGTCGAAGGCGGCCACCAGCCGGATCTGCTTCGACAGCAGCATGCCGTTGCCGAACACGTCACCGGACATGTCGCCGATGCCGACCACGGTGAACGGCTGCTCCTGGACGTTCACGCCCATCTCGCGGAAGTGGTACCTGACCGACTCCCAGGCGCCGCGCGCGGTGATGCCCATGGCCTTGTGGTCGTAGCCGACCGAGCCGCCGGAGGCGAAGGCGTCGCCCAGCCAGAAGCCGCGGGCGGTGGAGATCTCGTTGGCGGTGTCGGAGAAGGTCGCGGTGCCCTTGTCGGCGGCGACCACCAGGTAGGAGTCGTCGCCGTCGCGCAGGACGGTGCGCTCGGGGTGCACGACCCGGCCGTCCACCAGGTTGTCGGTGACGTCGAGCAGGCCGCTGATGAACTGCTTGTAGCAGGCCACGACCTCGGCCATCACCTGTTCGCGGGTCCCGCCCTCGGGCAGCCGCTTGCAGACGAACCCGCCCTTGGCGCCGCTGGGCACGATGACCGAGTTCTTGACCATCTGGGCCTTGACCAGGCCGAGGATCTCGGTGCGGAAGTCCTCGAAGCGGTCGGACCAGCGCAGGCCGCCGCGGGCGACGGAGCCGAACCGCAGGTGCACGCCCTCCACGCGCGGCGAGTAGACGTACATCTCGAACCGGGGCCGCGGGTTGGGCAGGTCCGGGATCCGCTGCGGGTTGAGCTTGAGCACCAGGTAGGGGTGCCCCTGGTAGTGGTTGGTGCGCAGGGTCGCCTCGATGACCGCGAGGAACGAGCGCAGGATGCGGTCGTGGTCCAGGCTGGCCACGCTCTCCAGCTCGGCCTCGATCTTGTCGACCACGGCCGCGGCGCGCTCGTCGCGGCCCTCGTCGGGCCGGTCGGGGTCGAAGCGGGTCTCGAACAGCTCCATGAGCAGGCCGGCGATCCCGACGTTGGCGCCCAGGACGTCGGCGAGGAAGTCGGGGGTGTAGGTCGCACCGGTCTGGCGCAGGTACTTGGCGTAGGCCCGCAGGACGGTGATCTGGCGCCAGTCGAGGCCGGCGCGCACGACCAGGGCATCGAACCGGTCGGACTCGCTCCGGTCGCGCCAGGTGGCCTCGAAGGCGTCCTCGAACAGCTCGCGCAGGCGGTCGGCCGGCAGCTCGGTGGTCGTGGAGCGCCGCAGCCCCAGGTCGTAGATCCAGACCCGGCCCACGCTCTCGATGGACAGGTCGTAGGGCCACTCGTCGACGACGTCGACGCCCAGGTGCTCCAGGACGGGCAGCATGCGGCTCAGCGTGACGGGCTCGCCGACCCGGTAGAGCCGGAAGCGCCACTCCCCCAGCCGGGGGTCGTCGGGCTGGTAGAGCCGGCCGACGAACTCGCCCTGGCGGTGGTCGGGGTCGGTGCGCTCCAGCAGCTTCTCCAGCTCGCCGATGTCGGCGGCCGCGACCTCGGGCGAGTTGTCGACCTTGTAGGCCTCGGTGAGGCCGCTGGAGTAGCGCTCCTTGTAGGCGGTGGCGCGGCCGGGGCCGAACGCCTCGGTGAGGGCGGCGTCGAAGTCGGTGTCCCAGGAGCGGGCGGCCTCGCGGACCTTCTCCTCCAGGGCGACCTGGTCGATGTCGGCCAGGGTCTGCTTGGACTTGGCGCGGGCCACCAGGTACAGGCGGGCCAGCGGGGCGGCGCCGATCATGACGTTGTGGTCCATCGTGGCGCCCTCGAAGGCGTCGGCGAGGACCTTCTGGATGTCCAGGCGCACCCGGGTGCTGTACTCGTCGCGCGGCATGTACACGAAGCAGGACATGTAGCGGCCGCCGTAGGGGTCGCGCCGCATGAACAGCTTGGTGCCGCGCCGGTCGCGCAGGCGCAGGACGCCGCGGACGATGTTGTAGAGCTCGTTGACGGGGATCTGCAGGAGCTCCTCGCGCGGGAAGGTCTCCAGCAGCTCGATGAGGTCCTTGCCGTCGTAGCTGTCGGCCTCGAACCCGGCCAGCGACAGGACCTCGGCCTGCTTGCGGCGCAGGATCGGGATCTGGGCGATGGACTCGGTGTTGGCCTGGGAGGTGAACAGGCCGAGGAAGCGGCGCTCGCCGACGATGTTGCCCTGGGCGTCGAACTTCTTGACGCCGATGTAGTCCAGGTACTTGGGCCGGTAGACGGTGGCGCGGGAGTTGGCCTTGGTCAGCACGAGGACGAAGGGCTCGCGGGCCTTGGCGCGGATCTCCGGCGGCAGGGCGGCGAAGCCGGTGGAGGCGGGCGAGTCCATCCGCAGGATGCCCAGGCCCGAACCGGGCTCCGGGCGCAGCGCCTCGTCACCGTTCTCGTCGGTGACCAGGGCGTACTCGCGGTAGCCCATGAAGGTGAAGTGGCGGCTCGCGGTCCAGCGCAGGAAGTCGACGCTCTCGCCGATCTCGCGGGAGTCGACGCCGCCCGCCACCAGGCGGTCGGGGTAGGCGGCCAGCTCGTCGGCGATGCGGATCGCCCGGCTGCTCATCTTGGCGGCGTCCTCGTCCACGTAGCGGACGTCGTTGAGGACGTTCTCCACGCGGGTGGTGATCTCCTTGACGCGCTCGGGATCGTCCTGGCGGTCGATCTCGATGTGCATCCAGGACTCGTCGGTGGGCAGCAGCCCGTCGCCGCCGATCTCGGGGTCGATCTCCCGCAGGACGCCCTCGAGGTCGCGGCCGACCGTCATCTGGGGGTGGATGATGAGGCGGGCACCGGCGCCGAGGTCGTGCAGCGCCATGGTGACGGAGGAGACGAGGAAGGGGGCGTTGTCGGTGACGATCTCGACGATGCTGGTCTGCTGCTCCCAGCCGTCACGCGTCCGCTCGGGGGTGTAGACGCGGACCTTGGCGCGCCCGGGGACGCGGTGGGCGCCGAAGAAGCGGTGCGCCCCGGCGGGGCCGCAGATCTGTTCGGGGGTGCGGCCGGAGATCTCCTCCGGGTCCGTGTGCCGGTAGTAGAACGGCAGGAAGCGTCGGACGGCGTCGGCGTCCTCGGGGGACAGGCCCGCTCGGGGCGACCACTTCGCGGCCGCGTCGCTGAGCAGCTTCTGGAGGATGACGTCTGATGGCCCGGACATAGGGATCTCTCACTCCTTTGTGAGCAACGTCGCACGAGCGCTGGAGAAACAGCCGGTCATGTGACCTGTGGGCTTCCGTGCTGATGGGTGCTTCTGGGTGCGCCCCGTGACGGGGCGCGCGGGAACGGTGATGGGACGACACCTGTGCGCACAGGCGGAACAATGGAGAGGCGGCAGACGCCGTTGTCCCCACCTCATCCGCTGACCAGGCTACTGGTTTTCGCGCGAGAGGACAGGTGCAACACCGTTACGCGGTAGTTACAACCTGTAAGAAACGGATTGCGGTGGTCACGGGCACGGAACACATGGACCTCCGGGGCCTTGCGCTGCGAACTATCGGGCCGTCGCCTGGTGCACGGCCGTCATGACCGCCTGGGGATCGCCCAGGTCGGGCAGGACCGCCACCGCGCCGGCGTCACGGAGCTGGGCCTCGGTGGCCGAGCCCGTACGGACGGCGAGCGGGACCGCGCCGCCGATCCGTGCGGCGCGGACGTCGGAGACGGCGCTGGTCACGAACACCGTCTCCTGCTCTGTGTAGGGCCGCCCGCCGTCGCCGCCGGCGTGCAGGCGGATGGACTGGATGAGGGACGACTTGGGGTAGTTCACCGAACCGTACCCGCCGATCGCCAGGTCCAGGTGGGCGTCCAGGCCGAAGGCCACGAGCTTGGCCACGGCGTTGGCGCGGGTGCTGCCGCTCACCACCGTCTGGACGGTCTCGGGCATCCCGGCGACGGCCGCCAGCGAGGCCGCGGCACCGGACATCACCCGCCCCTGGGCGAGGAGTTCGTCGGTGCGGCGGGCGAACGCCTCCTCCAGCAGGGACATGAACTCCGCGAGGACGTCGCCGTCGGGTTCCACGTCGACGTCGTTGCGCGCGCAGAACTCGAAGAACATCTCCGAGTCGGTGCGCCCCTCGGCGGAGGTCAGGTAGACCAGCGGATCGCCCGTGACCTTCTCGAAGGCCTCGGCGTAGGCGGCCCTCATCACCCGTCCGACGTCGAGGAGGGTGAGGTCGATGTTCCAGAGCACCAGGCGGCTGATGGCTGACTCCTCGACGTTAGGGGACGGGGCTACCCCCATCTTGCCGTATGGGCGATTCTCCCAGGAACCGCGCGACCGGGACCGGCCACCGGCCGGGGCGCGCGGGACAGCAGGGCGCGCAGGGCCGCGGGGGTACAGCCGGTCTGGGCGCGCACCGCCCGGGTCAGGTGGGCCTGGTCGGCGAATCCCAGGTCGGCGGCGACGTCGGCCAGCCGGTCGGCCCCCTCCTCCAGCCGGTCGAGCGCACGGGCCACCCGTACGCGGGTGCGGAACGCGCTGACGGTCACGCCGGTGTGGTGCCGGAAGGTCCGGCTGAGGTGGGCGGGGCCCACGCCGAGCTCGCGGGCCAGCCCCACGAGGTCGTGGGAGGCGGGGTGGTCGGCCAGGATCGCCTCGCGGGCCGCCTCGGCCAGGGTCCGGCGCCCGGGCCCGGCCGTCACCGGCAGCCGCTCGCTCCGCAGGGCGCGGCGCAGCAGCCACAGCACCCCCTCGGTGGCGCCGAACCCGTCGTCGGCGCGCAGCAGCAGTCGGTGCGCCGTGTCCAGTCGCCCGTCCGCCGCGAACACCGGAGAGACGGGGCGGCCGTCGGCGGCCTCCCGCCACAGCTCCTCCCCCACGGTGACCGCGGTGCACTCGTCGCCGCCGGCCGGATGGGCGAAGCCGTAGGCGCGGCCGGGCACCTCCACGTAGCCGACCGTCCGGTCCAGCGCGACCTCACCGCCGGGGCCGCGCAGCCGGAACCGGCCCCGGCGCACCAGGACGATCCCCACCGTGTCCGAGACCTCGGGCTCCGACCAGTCGGCGTGCTCGTCGGTGCAGGTGACGGCGTGCACCGTGAGATGGGCGGCCGTGTGCACGGCTCGTGCGCGACGCATGCCCGCAGCCTATGCTCAAGGATCTTCAAGACCGGCGGGGGCCGCCGGGGCAAGCTGACCGCCATGACTCCCAGCACCCCGCGTCCCCGTGCCCTGTCCGGCGGCGGCCTGGCGGTCCTGCTCGTCGGGCAGGCCATGGCCTCGATGGACGCCTCCATCACCGCCGTGGCGGTTCCCACGATCCGGGCCGACCTCGGCGCCGGCGACGCCGCCGTCCAGCTCGTCGTCGCCGGCTACGTCCTCACCATGGGCGTGCTGGTGGTGACGTGCGCCCGGCTCGGCGACCTGGTCGGCCACCGGCGGGCGTTCCTGGCCGGGCTCGCGGGCTTCACCGCGGCCTCCCTGCTGTGCGGCCTCGCACCGAACGCGGGCGCCCTGGTGGCGGGGCGGATCCTGCAGGCCTGCGGCGGGGCGCTCATGGTCCCCCAGGTCATGTCGCTGATCCAGCTGGGCCGTGCCGGGCGCTCCCGCGAACGGGCGTTCGGCCTGTACTCGACGGTGCTCGCCCTGGGGGTCGCGCTGGGCCAGGTGGCGGGCGGGCTGGTCGTGTCGGCCGACCTCGCCGGACTGGGGTGGCGCCCCGCCTTCCTGGTCAACGTGCCCGTGGGCCTGGTCCTGCTCTGCCTGGGCCCGCGGCTGCTGCCCGCCGGCACGCGCGCCGCGGACCGCCGCCTCGACCTGCCCGGGGCCGTGGTCCTGGCCGCGGGCATGGGTGCGGTGCTGGTGGCACTGGTGTTCGGTCGGGAGTACTCCTGGGGCCCGTGGGCCTGGGGGTGTGCGGGTGCGGGCGTGGCGGTCCTGGCGTTCTTCGTCCGGCACGAGCGCCGCACCGAGCGTCCGCTGCTCGACCTCGACGTCCTGCGGCCGCCGGGGGTGAAGCCGGGACTGGCGGCGTGCTTCACCGTCATGGGCTGCTACTCGGCGTTCCTGTTCACCCTCACGCTGCACCTGCAGGACGGGCTCGGCTGGTCGCCCCTGGCCGCCGGGACCGCGTTCGTCCCCTACGCGGCGGGTTTCGCCGCGCTCAGCCTGTGTTGGGCGCGGCTGCCCGAGCGGGCGCGGCGCGCGCTGCCCGTGCTGGGGCCGCCGGCCTTCGCGGTCGCGCTCGTGGCCCTGCTGCCGCTCACCCACGACGGCCGGCCCCCGGCCGCGTCGGCGGTGCTGGCCGTCGCCGGGTGCGGGCACGCCGCGGGCTACGGCCCCCTGATCGCGCGGGTCGCCGCGCTGGCGGGCTCCCGGCACGCCTCGGCGGTGTCCGCGCTGAACACGACGGGGTCCATGCTCGCCACCACGCTCGGCGTGGCCGCACTCGGCGGTGTGTTCCTCGCGGCCGGCGACACGCGGACGGGGCTCACGGCGGCGTCGGTGCCGACCGCCGGGCTGCTGCTGGTGGCCACCGGGTGCGCCGCGGCCTCCGTGTCGGCCGCGCGCCGCCGCGACCGGGGGTCGAGACTCAGCGGAACCGGGTCTTGAACCTGACGCGGCGTCACGTCCTAGGGTCGGTCGCATGGCACCTGACGAGGCTGGATACAAGGTCGGCGAGCTGGCGCGGGCGTCCGGGCTGACCGTCCGGGCCCTGCGCTACTACGACCGGATCGGGCTGCTGAGGCCTTCGCGGAGGACCGGTGGCGGCCACCGCGTGTACGACGCCGCCGACGTGCGGCGGCTGTACCGGATCCGGCTGCTGCGCGGAGTGGGCCTGTCCCTGGAGCAGATCGGCCACGCGCTGGACGACCCCGGATGGGACCTGGCCGCCGCCGTGCGCCACCACCTGGCCTCGTTGGACCGGCGGATGACCGCCGCGCACCGCCTGCGCGACCGGCTCGCCGCCATGGCGGCCACCCTGGACCGCGAGGACGTCCCGTCCCCGGTCGAGTTCTTCGAGGCGATGGAGGAGATGGTCGTGTTGGACAGCACAGTGCGGCGCCGGATCTCGATCCTGGTGTACGACGACATCGAGGCGGTCCACGACCACCTGGTCCGGGTGTTCGGGCTGGGCGCCGGTCCGCTCACCCGGGACGGCCAGGGCAGGTGCGTGCACGGGGAGGTCGACGCGGGCGACGGCGTGATCTGGCTCCACCGGGAGGCGCCGGAGTTCGGCCTGGCCTCGCCGAGGAGCCTGGGCGCGGCCAGCGCGACCACCGCGGTGATGGTGGAGTCCGTGGACGAGCACTACCGGCGCGCGGTCGCCGAGGGCGCACGGATCGTCTACGAGCCCGTGGACCAGCCCTACGGCTACCGCGAGTACTCCGCCCGCGATCCGGAGGGGGCGCTCTGGTCGTTCATGGCTCCCCTGGACTGATCCGCCCGTACCCGTTGCGTTGACGTCGGCGTCAAGGTCTAGCGTGACGGTCATGCGCATCGGCGAACTCGCCCGGCGGGCCGGGGTCAGCACGCGGACTCTGCGGTACTACGAGTCCCGCGGTCTGCTCCCGACCCGTCGGGGGACCAACGGCTACCGGGTCTACGACGACGGGGACCTGCGTCTGGTGGAGCAGATCCGCACACTGCAGGACGTCGGGTTCGGGCTGGAGGAGACGCGCCCGTTCGTGGAGTGCCTGCGGGCCGGGCACCCGACCGGGGACTCCTGCCCCGCGTCGCTGGACGTCTACCGCGGCAAGCTCGCGGAGCTCGACACGCTCATCGACGAGCTCCGGGCCGTGCGCCACCAGGTGAGCGCGCAGCTGGCGCGGGCCGAGCTGGACCTGCCCGACCCGCCCGACCCGCTGTGCCAGACGAAGGGACGACCATGACCATGACCGGATCCGCCGAGCTGCACCGGACGACGGACGACACCTTCACCGAGGACGTCCTGCGTTCGGACGTGCCGGTGCTCGTGGAGTTCACCTCCGACAGCTGCCCTCCGTGCCGCCAGTTGGAGCCGGTGCTGCGGTCCCTGGCCGACGACCTGCGCGGCCGGATGAGGATCGTGCAGGTCGACGTGCCGACCAGCCCGAACACCACACGCGACCACAACGTGATGGCCACGCCCACCATGCTCCTCTTCCAGGGGGGCGAGCCGGTGCGGCAGCTGGTCGGCGCCCAGCCCAAGCGCCGGCTGATGCGCGAGGTCGAGCCGTTCGTCCGAGCGGAGGGTCCGGAGCCGGGCGCGGGGGCCGGCGCGTCCGCGCAACCGCGGCCCTAGGCGTCGCCGACGAGGTGGCGCAGCTCCTGGACGGCGAACCACAGCAGTTCGTGGTCCTCCGCGGCGCCGGCGGCGATGTCGTCGGCCGCCGCCTCGTCGTCCACGTGCGCGGACGCCAGCTTCTTGTAGGGGACGGGCTCGGTCACCGAGACCCGGACCACGTGCGGTCCGGCACCGCCCCGGCGCTCGACGACGTGGTCGGGCATGACCGCCGCCAGGACGACGCGGCGCCGGGGCGCGTCGGGGTCGGCGGCCAGGAGGTCCAGGGACGCATCGGCCGCGGCGTACATGGCCTCGTACTCGGCCTCCTCGGCGTCCCCGTCGGGTCCGGGATCGGCGGCGAAGGCGGTGGTGCCGTCGGCCCTCCCGGTGTCGAGGACGCCGGCGAGGCCGGGGATGGTGCTGGGCAGGAAGACGTACATGCGGGCGGCTCTCAGGTGCGTGGATCGAACCCTACGAGTGTGCCACCGCCGACGTCAGGAAGCGCTCCAGCGCCCGCTGCGTGGACGCGGTGTCGGTGTGCAGGATGCCCGTCATCCCGAGTGCCTCGGCGGTGCGGACGTTGTGCTCCAGGTCGTCGATGAACACGCAGTCCTCGGGCGCCAGGCCGAGGCGTTCGCAGGTGTGCAGGTAGATGCGCTCCTCGGGCTTGCGCATGCCCACCTCGCCGGAGATCACCACGGTGTCGAAGGTCGTCTCGAAGTGCTCGTGCGGGTAGCCGTTGCCCCAGGAGTTGGACAGCAGCGCGGTGGCGGCGCCGTCGCGCCTGGACCTGCGCAGGAGTTCGTACATGCCGTGCACGGGCTCGAAGTTGGCGAACATCCGGTGGATGAGCCCCTCGGCCACGACCGGTCCGCCGTGGGTGGACCGCAGCAGGCGCGCCAGGTCGCGCTCGAACTGTGGGACGGGGATCTCGCCCCTCTCCAGCGCGTGGACCGGGTTGCTGCCGTTGAGGCTGCCGTCGAAGTAGGGCCGCATCACCTCCTGGTAGTGGTCGATGTCGATCCGGTCGGCGCACAGCCAGGCCCGGATTCCGTCGATCAGCGGCGGCGTGAGGACGCCGCCCCAGTCGGAGATGACCCCTCGGCGGGTGCTGTCCATCCGATCCCTCCATCTGTTGGGGCGGGGAACGGTTCTTCCCGTTCCCCGCCCGCTTCAATCTCCCCGTAGGGGGACAAAGCACTCAGAAGGAGAGGCCGTCGCCCGCGGTCGCGACGTCCGGGATGTCCACGGGGAGCGTTCCGGTGGGATCGACCTCGCCGGCGATCACCCGGGCGGCGGCGTTCCTCGACACCTCCACCGACGAGTACACGGCCAGGAAGGCGTGGACGTCGGGGAAGGCCGCCAGGTCGTAGGGGCCGCCCTGGGCGACGACGATGACGGGCCCCTGGGCGGACTCCACCAGGGCGCGCTGCTCCTGGGTGGCCCCGTCGGTGCCCACGACCAGTGTCGGGGCGGTGGCGTCGACCGTGACACCGGCCTCGGTGAGCGCGGCGGCGATCGTGTCCGCGCCCGCGCCCTCGACCCGCACCGGCGTGTCCGCCAGCGGCAGCAGTCCGTCCTCGTTGCGCAGCATGGTCACGGAGGCGTCGGCGACGGTCCGGGCCGCCTCCTCGTGTCCCAGGGCGTCGGCCGCGGCGGCCGGATCCACCGGCTCGGCCTCCAGGATCCCGCGCTTCTCCTTGAGGGTGAGCACCCGCAGCACCGACGCGTCGATGCGCTCCTCGGTGATCCGGCCCTCCTCCACGGCGGCGCGCAGGGCGGCCACGGCGGCGGCCGGGTCCGGTGGCATCAGCAACTGGTCCACCCCCGCCTCGACGGCCCTGACGGCGACCTCGCCGTCGTCGTGGCGCTGGCGCACGCCCTCCATGTTGAGGGCGTCGGTGGTGACGACGCCGTCGTAGCCCAGCTCCTCGCGCAGGATGCCGTCGATGATCGACGGCGACAGGGTGGCCGGGTCGGGGTCCTCACTGCTGTCCAGGCCCGGCATGAGCACGTGCGCGGTCATGATCGCGTCGACGTCGGCCTCGACGGCGGCACGGAACGGCGGCAGGTGCTCCTGCTCCCACTGGTCGCGCGGCAGGTCGATGACGGGCAGGCCGGTGTGGCTGTCCACGTCGGTGTCACCGTGGCCCGGGAAGTGCTTGACGACGGAGACGACACCGCCCTCGGCGAAGGCCCCGGCCTCGGCCACGGCCATCTCCGCCACCAGGTCCGGGTCGGAGCCGAACGAGCGGATCCCGATCACCGGGTTGTTCGGGTCGGTGTTGACGTCGGCGACCGGCGCGTAGTCCAGGTTGATCCCGAGCGCGGACAATTCCGCCGCGGTGGTCCCGGCCAGGAGTTCGGCCATCGCCGTGTCGTGGCTCGCCCCGACCGCCATCGCGTCCGGGAAGCGGGTGCCCACGGGCAGCCGCGCCACCATGCCCTGCTCCTGGTCGACGCCGACGAACAGCGGGACGCCCTGCCCCTGGTCGGCCGCCAGGTCCTGGACGCCGACGGACATCTCCGCGATCTGCCCGGCGCCGGTCAGGTTGGCGTCGAAGTAGATGAGGCCCCCGGGCCGGTAGGTCTCGATCTGGGCCGCGTTCTCCGCGGCCGTGGTCCCCTGCGCCGTCAGCACCAGGAGCTGGCCGATCTTGTCGTCCAGCTCCATCTGCGCGAGCAGCTCGGGCGCGAGCACGGGTTCGAAGGCCTCGACGGTCGGGGATGGTTCGTCCTCCGGCGGCGAGGGGTCCACCTCCTCGGTTGTGCACGCACTGGCGAGCAGGGTGAGGGCCGCACAGGCCGTGGCGAGGGCTCGCAGTGGGAGCGGTCTCATGGCGGGTGTCATCTCCGGAGGTCAGCGGGTCGCGGCCGGAGAATACCGCCTCGGTCGGGATGATCCGGCGCACGGTCGCCCGCGCGCCGGATCCTACTGCCGGGTAGGCCTGATCCCTAGTGCCAGGTGAAGAGGGACTCGCCCGTGCGGACGACGCCGTCCGCGAGGTCGCGCACGGCCCCCTCGGCGGCGTCCAGGGCGACCACCGGCACGACCGACGGCTTGCCCTGGGCCGCGACCAGGCCCGGCGACCAGCGGATCACCGGGGTGCCGGCCTCGATCCTGGCGCCCTCCTCGGCCAGGAGGGTGAACCCCTCCCCCGCGAGTTCCACGGTGTCGATACCCAGGTGCACCAGCACACCGCGGCGCTGGTCGGGAGCCATCACCACGAACGCGTGGGGGTGGAGCTTGACCAGGTCGCCGGTGATGGGGGCGACCGCCGACTGCGTACCCTCCTGGCCGCCCTCCTGCCCCGGCTCGGGGTGGACGGCGACGCCGGGGCCGACCATCCCCTCCGAGAACACGGGATCGGGCACGGTCGAGAGGGAGAGCGCGGTCCCGGCGACGGGGGCGAGGACGTCGAGCGCGTCCGTAACGTCTGACATGGGGAATCCCTTCCCTCCCAGGGAGAGTTAATCCAGCAGGTCCCTGATGTCGTCGGTGAGGGTGTCCGCTTCGGGACCCACGACGACCTGCACGACGTTGCCCGACATCAGGACGCCGTGGGCGCCCGCGGCGCGCAGGTCGCCCTCCTTCACCAGACCGGGGTCGGCCACCTCGGTCCGCAGCCGGGTGATGCACGCCTCGATGTCCTCGATGTTGGCCGGGCCGCCCAACCCGGCGACGATCGCCGCTGCCTTGTCCGCCATCTGTCCTCCGTGCTCTGCCATGGGAACGGGAGTTCCCCCGGGATGAGCCTATGGGTGACCCACCCCACACACCAGGGTCCGCGCGACCGCGCTGAGTACGCGGGGGTACTCGGTCGCCGGACGGGGTCCCCGCGTCAGGGCGTGTTCCGTGGATGCCGCCCTATGAGGTCTGGGTGACCTTGTTGAGCCCGCGCGGCACGTCCGGGTTGTAGCCCAGGCGGCGGGCGAGGCGCTCGGTGAGCAGCTGCGCCGGCACGATGAGGTTCATCGGCGACACCCACTCGGGCACGTCCGGCACCGGAACGGCCAGGTCGCTCGCGGCGGCCAGGGCCGGTCCGCCGCCGAAGCCGAACACCGGGGCCCCGGCGGAGCGGGCGCGTTCGGCGAGCGCGACGGTCCCCTGGAGGGTCGGCCCGGTGGGCGCGGCCACGAGCAGGGCCGGAGTGCGCGGGTCGACGACGGCGATGGGGCCGTGCAGCAGGTCGGCGTAGGACAGGCCCATCGCGTGCAGGTAGCAGGCCTCCTTGAGCTTGAGGGCGGCCTCCAGCGCGGTGGAGAAGGCCATGCCACGGCCGGAGATGACCGCGCCCTGCACGGCGACCATCCGCTCGACGATCTCCTCCAGCGCGTCGGCGGGCGCCGCGAGGGTCTCCTCGATGCCGTCGGGCACGCGGTCCAGGTCGCCGGCGTCCAGGTCGGCGCCCAGCCCCAGGGCCAGGACCGCCAGCGCGGCGAGCTGGGTGTTGTAGGTCTTCGTGGCGGGCACCGCCAGCTCGTCTCCGGCCCGGGTGACCAGCGCGACGTCGGCCTCGGCGGCCAGCGGGGACCCGGCGCCGTTGGTCACGGCGACGGTGCGGGCGCCGCAGTCGGCGGCCCAGCGCATGGTCTCGACGATCTCCTCGGTCTTGCCGGACTGGGAGATGGCCACGGCCAGGACGTCGGAGAGGTCGATCTTCGCGCCGTAGGTGGTCGCGATGGAGGGCGAACCCAGCGTGGCCAGGCGGCCGGAGTGCGCCTGCAGCAGGTAGCCGCCGTAGACCGCCGCGTTGTCGGAGGAGCCGCGCGCGATGAAGAGCACGTGCCGGGTGCGCCGGCCCAGGGCCTCGATCTCGGGGCGCAGCGGCAACAGCTCGGCGAACGTGCGGCGCAGCGCCTCGGGCTGCTCGGCGATCTCGGAGCGCATCACGCTCGTCGTGGTCGTCATGGAGAACCTTCCGTGAGTGGCGGGCGGTCCGGGCCGGGACCGGGGGCCGCGTCGGCCGCTGCTCCGGGGCGGTCCGGACACCGTCCGACCTGCCCCGGTTCTGGTACGAACCGCCTGCTGTCAGGCGTATTGACACGCGGGCGGAGCTATGGTCTAGTCCGGACTATACCAGTCAGATCGGAGAGGTCACCGGCCCCGGGGACGACCCGGACACCGGCACCCGGCCGCGCCGGGGCGAGCGTCCGCGGAACATGCCCTAGGGTCGAACGCCCGATCCTCCCGCCGACCAGAAGGCCAGCCCGACCCATGTCGATCGACCCCGCGAACCCGCTCCCGAAGTACAGCCAACTCCGTGACCTGCTCCTGGACTGGATCACCGAGAGCGGCCTGGGCGTGGACGACATGATCCCCTCCGAGCGCGAGCTCAGCACCACCTACGGCCTGTCCCGCATGACGGTCCGGCAAACGATCGACCTGATGGTCTCGGAGGGGCGGCTGTACCGCGTGCCGGGCAAGGGGACCTTCATCGCGCGGCCGAAGATCGAGATGTCGCTGGTCCTGGCGTCCTTCAGCGAGGACATGCGCGCCCGCGGCTACGAGCCCGGCGCACGGGAGCTGATCCGGCAGGTCATCCCCGCCAGCGGGCACACGGCGCGCATGCTCGACATCGGGCCGGGCACGCTGGTGCACCACATCGAGCGGATGCGGACCGCCGACGACGAGCCGATGGCGGTGGAGCGGTCCAACATCCCCGCCGCCATGGTTCCGGGACTGGAGGACTTCGACCTCGCCGAGCGCTCCCTGTACGAGGTGCTGGAGAACGAGTTCGACATCCTCCTGGACTCCGGAGAACAGACGATCGAGGCCGGGATCTGCGACTCCGCGGACTCCCGGCTCCTCGGTCTGCCCGCTGGAAGCCCGGTGCTGATCATGCAGCGCCGCAGCTTCTTCAAGGGGCAGTGCGTGGAACTCGCGCTGTCCACCTACCGTGCCGACCGCTACCAGCTCCACTCCCGTTTGGACCCGCGGCGGCACGGCGACTGATCACCCCCCGCGCCCACGAGGCGCGCCTCCCAGGGAGGACCCCCCTTGAGTACGGACCACAGCTCCACCCCGTCGGCTCCGGAACCCGGTGGCGGTACCGCCACCGGATCCGCCAAGGCAACGCGGCCGGCCAAGCGGCCCTCGTCCACGCTGGCCGTCCTGCAGCGCCTGGGCCGCAGCCTCATGATGCCCATCGCGGTGCTGCCGGCCGCCGCGATCCTGCTCCGCCTGGGCCAGCCCGACCTGCTGGGCGCCGACGGCCTGGCCGGGATGTCCGGCATGGGCTGGATGGACCCCGTCGCCGGCGCCGTGGGAGCCGCGGGAGACTCCATCTTCCAGGCGCTGCCCCTGCTGTTCGCGGTGGGCGTGGCGATCGGCTTCGCCAAGCGGGCCGACGGGTCCACCGCCCTGGCCGCGGTCGTGGGATACCTGGTGTTCGACCGGGTGGCCACGTGGACGATGGTCACCTTCAACGGCCCCACGGGCGACCTGGGGTCACGGCTCGTGACCTACCCGCTGCCGGTCGACCCGGTCACACGTGAACCGATGGTGGACCAGGCGTCGGCCGAAGCGGTCGGCGCGGTCATCAACAACGCGGTGAAGAACCCCACCGACGTGCTCGGCGGCATCGCGATGGGCCTGGTGGCCGCCCTGCTGTGGCAGCGCTACCACCGCATCAAGCTGCCGACCTGGCTGGGCTTCTTCGGCGGACGCCGGTTCGTCCCGATCGTCACCGCGCTGGCGGGCCTGCTGATCGGTGTCGCCCTGGGCATGCTGTGGCCGGTCGTGGGATCGTGGATCCAGGATCTCGGCGAGGGCATCATCGGCGCCGGAGCGGTGGGCGCGGGCCTCTACGGAGTGGTCAACCGGATCCTGCTCCCGTTGGGCCTGCACCACGTCGTGAACTCGTTCGTCTGGTTCGTCTCCGGGTCCTACACCGACGACGCCGGGAACGTGTCCAACGGCGAGATCACCCGCTACCTGGCGGGCGACCCCTCGGCGGGGACGTTCCTGTCCGGGTTCTTCCCCGTGCTGATGTTCGGACTGCCGGGTGCGGCGCTGGCGATGTGGCTGGCGGCGCCCAAGGCGCGGCGCGCGCAGATCGGGTCGATCATGATCCCGGCGGCTCTGACCGCGTTCGCCACGGGCATCACCGAGCCGGTGGAGTTCGCGTTCATCTTCGTGGCGCCCGTGCTGTTCGCCGTGCACGTGGTGCTGACCGGCCTGTCCATGGCGATCCTCAACGCGCTCGACGCCCAGTTGGGCTTCGGCTTCTCGGCCGGCCTGATCGACCTGCTGCTGAACGCCACGAAGGACAACACCTCGGGGCTGGGGCTGATCCTCCTGTTGGGGCTGGTGTACTTCGGGCTCTACTTCGGGATCTTCTACGTCCTCATCACCCGGTTCAACCTGCCGACCCCGGGCCGGGAGTCCGATCCCGAGGAGAACACGGCGGCGCACACCGTGCCCAGCGCGGCCGTGGACAAGCCCGGGACCCGGGTCGACGGTTCGCTGGAGCCGCCTGAACCGGGGTCGTCGGGCGACAGCGGCGAGGGCAGGACCGACGGCTCCGGCTGAGCCCCGCGACCGCTCCGTGACCGATTCGACGCGTGAGCCGGGGTCGCCGGGGCGGCCCCGGCTCCGAACCCAGCGCGAGGAATCCTTCCACGAGAGAGGCACACGATGAACGCGGGTACCGAGAAGCGTCCACCACTGCTTCGGCCACTGGTGATCTGGCCGGTGGCCGGGCTCGTCCTGGTCCTGGTGGCCGCCGGCCTGTGGGCCTTCCAGCCCTGGCGGCTGTTCACCACGCGGACCGTGGACGAGGCCCCGCCCGCCGCGGTCGCCGCCTCGGAGGAGGCACCCGTACCGGACGGCGGGGACGCCGAGGACGGCGCTGACGGCGAGGACGGAGCGGGCTCCGGCGGGGCCGAGGAGGAGCCGGCCGACGAGCCGGTGGTCCTGGGCGAGGGCGAGTTCATCACGCAGGAGCACGAGACGTCCGGCTCCGCCACCGTTCTGGAGCTGCCCGACGGCACGCGCCACGTGCGGTTGGCGGACCTGGCCACGAGCGACGGCCCCGACCTGAAGGTGTGGATCACCGACCAGGAGGCCGGCGGTGACTGGTTCAAGTACGGCGACGGGCGCCACGTCGCGCTCGGCGAGCTCAAGGGCACCCACGGGGACGCCAACTACGAGATCCCCGCGGACGCCGATCTGGAGGGGATGACCAGCGTGGTCATCTGGTGCGAGCGCTTCTCGGTCGCCTTCGGCTCCGCGCCGGTGGAGCTGTAGCCGCCGGAATCGTCGTAGCACCGTGCGTTTCGGGGCCGTGGGCGCCGGCACCCGAGGCGCAACGGACGGGGGGCGACCCGCGCATCCGCGCGGGTCGCCCCCCGTCTCAGTTCCGGTGCCGGCTACTTCGCCGGGTCACCGTGGCACTTCTTGTACTTCTTGCCGGAGCCGCACGGGCAGGGCGCGTTGCGCGCCGTCCCGGCGTACTCGTCGGTCGTCTCGCTGTGCCGCTCGACGGTGCCGTCCTCGCTCGGGGCGGAGTACTGCAGCCGGGTCGGCTGGTTCTCACCGAAGCCGGGGACCACCACGTCCTCCGGAGCACCGGTCTCCTCCTCGGGCGCCTCGGCCTCGGCGGCCTCCTCGTCCTCGTCCACGGCGGTCGCGACGGCCGTGGCACCGGCCTCCCCGCCCACGGTGGACGCGGTCTGCGCGGCGGCCGCGGCGGTGAGGGTGGGCTCGGCCTTCTTGGGCACGCGCACCTCGACGTTGAAGAGGTAGCCGACCGACTCCTCCTTGATCGCTTCCAGCATCTGCTGGAACATGTCGAATCCCTCGCGCTGGAACTCGATCAGCGGGTTGCGCTGCGCCATGGCGCGCAGCCCGATGCCCTCCTGGAGGTAGTCCATCTCGTAGAGGTGCTCACGCCACTTGCGGTCCATCACCTGGAGGATGACCTTGCGCTCGACCTCGCGCATGGTCGCCTCGCCCAGCTCGGACTCACGGGCGGCGTAGGCCTCGTTGGCGTCCTCGACGACGCGGTCGGCGAGCAGCCGGCCGGTGATCGCCTCCAGGCCGCCGTTCTCGTCGATGAACTCGTCGACGGTGAAGCTGATCGGGTAGACCTGCTTGAACGCCGTCCAGAGCTTGTCGAGGTCCCAGTCGGCCGGGTCGCCCTCGGCGGTCTCCTCGGAGACGTAGCCGCGGAGCACCTCCTCCAGCATGCTGACGACCTGGTCGCGCAGGTCCTCGCCCTCCAGCACCTTGCGGCGCTCGGCGTAGATGACCAGCCGCTGGCGGTTGAGCACCTCGTCGTACTTGAGGACGTTCTTGCGGATCTCGAAGTTCTGCGTCTCGACCTGGCCCTGGGCGGAGGCGATCGCCTTGCTGACCATCCCGGACTCGATCGGCTGGTCGTCGGGGATGTTCATCTGGTTCATGAACACCTCCAGACGGCTGCTGTTGAACAGGCGCAGCAGATCGTCCTGGAGCGAGAGGTAGAACCGGGAGATGCCCGGGTCGCCCTGACGGCCGGAACGACCGCGCAGCTGGTTGTCGATACGCCGGGACTCGTGGCGCTCGGTGCCGAGCACGTACAGACCGCCGGCCTCGACGACCTTCTCGTGCTCCTCCTCGAACTCGGCCTTGGCCTTCTCCAGGGCCTCGGGCCAGGCCTCCTCGTACTCCTCCGGGGTCTCCAGCGGGCTCAGGCCGCGCGCCTGGAGCTCCTCGTCGGCGAGGAAGTCCGGGTTGCCGCCCAGCATGATGTCGGTACCGCGACCGGCCATGTTGGTGGCGACGGTGACCGCGCCGAGCTTGCCCGCGCGGGCGATGATCGACGCCTCACGCGCGTGGTTCTTCGCGTTGAGGACCTCGTGCGGCACGCCCTCGCGCTTGAGCATGTTGGAGAGGCGCTCGGACTTCTCGACGCTGGTCGTACCGACCAGGACGGGCTGGCCTGCCTCGTGCCGCTCCGCGATGTCCTCGGCGACCGCCTGGAACTTGGCGTCCTCGCTCTTGTAGACCACGTCCTTGACGTCGTCACGGATCATCGGCTTGTTCGTGGGCACGGGGACCACACCGACGTTGTAGGTCTGGTGGAACTCCGCGGCCTCGGTCTCGGCGGTACCGGTCATACCGGCGAGCTTCTCGTAGAGGCGGAAGTAGTTCTGGAGCGTGACCTTGGCGAGAGTCTGGTTCTCGTCCTTGATCTTGACGCGCTCCTTGGCCTCGATGGCCTGGTGCATGCCCTCGTTGTAGCGGCGGCCCGGCAGCACGCGACCGGTGAACTCGTCGACGATGAGGACCTCACCGTCCTTGACGATGTACTCCTTGTCCTTCCGGTAGAGCTCCTTGGCCTTGAGCGCGTTGTTGAGGAAGCTGATCAGCGGGGTGTTGACGGCCTCGTAGAGGTTGTCGATGCCCAGCCAGTCCTCGACCTTGGCCACGCCGGCCTCGGTGATGCCGACGGTGCGCTTCTTCTCGTCGACCTCGTAGTCGCCCCTGACGACGTCGGGGTCCTCACCGGGCTCGGGAGGGGTGTCCCGGCCGCGCTTGAGCCGGGGGGCGATCTTGGCGAACTCGGCGTACCAGCGGGAGTTCTGCTCGGAGGGGCCGCTGATGAGCAGCGGGGTACGGGCCTCGTCGATGAGGATGGAGTCGACCTCGTCGACCAGGGCGAAGTAGTGCTCGCGCTGCACGGTGGCGTCGAGCGAGAGCGCCATGTTGTCGCGCAGGTAGTCGAAGCCGAACTCGTTGTTGGTTCCGTAGGTGATGTCGGCCTGGTAGGCCTTGCGCCGCTCGGCGGCGGGCATGCCCGGGCTCAGGACACCGACCTCGAGACCGAGGAAGTGGTAGATGCGGCCCATGTTCTGGGCGTCGCGGCGGGCCAGGTAGTCGTTGGTGGTGACGACGTGGGCGCCCTTGCCCGCGAGAGCGTTGAGGTAGACGGCGAGCGCACCGGTCTGGGTCTTGCCCTCACCGGTCTTCATCTCGGCGATGTTGCCGAGGTGCAGCGCGGCGCCGCCCATGATCTGGACGTCGAAGTGGGGCTGGCCCAGGGTGCGGCGGGCCGCCTCACGGACGGTCGCGAAGGCCTCCGGGAGCAGGTCGTCCAGGGACTCGCCGTCCTGGTAGCGGTCCTTGTACTCCTGGGTGAGCTGCCGCAGTTCGTCGTCGGTGAGCTCCAGGTAGTCGTCCTCGAGCGAGTTGACCTGGTCCTTCAGCTTGGTGAGCCGGCGCAGGATCTTACCTTCACCCGCGCGCAGGAGCCTGTTGAGTATGCCTGGCACTTCCTATGCGCTCCTCGCAGATCGCGGTTGGCTCCACGCACGTGGAGTTCAGATCTAGGCCCGCGGACCGCTTCCCGTGGCCGTGAAGGACGGCGGGGGTTCCTGGGCCCTCGGGCCTACATCCTAGAGGAACCGAACCGCGAGCCCGCCCCGCTCGCGAAGCGGGGTGCTCTCGCCTGGTCACTGACGGCACGCGCCACCAAGTGAACGATCGGGAAGGTCCCGGATGTTCCCGCCCGTCTCCCACCATCGCGCGGACGGCGCTCCGCGCGGGCCGCGCTACCACCCTCAACCGAGACGCTACGCGCCCAGCACCACCCGCCCGTCTCCCACCATCGCGCGGACGGCGCTCCGCGCGGGCCGCGCTACCACCCTCAACCGAGACGCTACGCGCCCAGCACCACCCGCCCGTCTCCCACCATCGCGCGGACGGCGCTCCGCGCGGGCCGCGCTACCACCCTCAACCGAGACGCTACGCGCCCAGCACCACCCGCCCGTCTCCCACCATCGCGCGGACGGCGCTCCGCGCAGATGCCGCTACCACCCTCGGCTCCGGCCTCGCAAGGGGCGCTCCGGGCCCGGATCGGGTGTCGCGTGGGGCGCCTGGGGATATTTGCGTGCCAGGGCGAGCATCCGGCACGTCAGTGGGTAGTTCCCTCGTAGGGGCGCCTGCGACGCGGGGCACCCGGCGCATCGCCGGAGGACCCCGCCGACGCCCCGGAAGGTCACGACGGTGACCGGCCGTCGCGACACCGCAACGTGGACGTGTTCCCGGGAGGGATCACCATGCGAACGAGCCTGAACCGCGAGGAGTCCTCGAAGGAAGCAGTCCAGAAGGACGCGCCGCGCACACCCTTGGAAGCCATCGAACACGTCGTGGAGCGCGTTCATCGCACTCCCGGCCACCCGATGGAGCAGGGCGACCCCGGCCAGGCCTGGGAGCGGCACCTGCCGGACGACGAGACCAAGTACGGCCGTATCCGCGGATTCCAGCGCCAGGGCGGCAACCTGGCCCCGACCAACGCCCACAGGGGGCGCGCGCCCTCCTGGGTCGCGGTGGGACTGGCCTTCGCCGGGTTCGCCGCGGGCGGTCTGGCCATCGTCATGAACGGCAGCGCCGTCCTCCTGGTGATCGCCGCCGTGCTGGTGCTCGCGGCCGTCGTGGTCGCCATCGCCTTCGACATCCTGGGCGACGTGGTGCTCGACCCGCCGCGGCTGGAGCCGGAGGAGCGGCACGACACGCCGCTGCACCGGATCAAGAAGGACTTGCCCTAGAGCCCTCCGCGGCACGGCCGCGCCCGCCGGCGTCACCGGCGGGCGCGGCCCTCGCGTGTGGCTGTCGGGGGACGGCCCCCGCACCGGCCTCAGTCCACGAGTCGCAGGACTCCGTAGTTGAAGCCCTTGCGGCGGTAGACCACGCTCGGGGCGTCCTTCACTTCGTCGTGGAAGAGGTAGAAGTCGTGTCCGACGAGTTCCATCTCCATCAGCGCCTGGTCGATGCTCATCGGCTTGGCCCGGTGGAACTTCTCCCGCACGATGACGGGGACGTCCCCCTGGGTGTCCAGCTCGACGAACTCGTCGGAGAAGCGTCCGTCCACTGCGGCGCCGTCGATCTCGTCCTCCTGAGATCGCTGCGTGGGAGGCGCCGGAGTGACGGTGGAGGTACTCGTCGAGGGCAGTTCTCCGGGGAGGCTCGCGGTGGCGGCCGCGACGGAGACGGGTGTCCTGTTGCCGCGGTGGACCTTGCGCCGGTCCGCGGACTTGCGAAGTCGGGCCTCGATCTTGTCGATCGCCAGGTCGAGGGCGCCGTGCCTGTCGGAGGACGCCGCCTCGCTCCGGATGACGGGCCCGTTGGAGTGGATGGTCAGCTCAACCCGCTCGCGAACGTCGGCGAGCTTGGGGTTGCGCTCCGAGGACACCTCCACATCGATGGTCATGCCCTTCTTCTCCCACTTGGAGAGCCTCTCGAGCTTGTTCTCGACGTGCTGTCGGAACTTCTCGTTCACACCGGTGCGTCGACCCTTGACGATGATGTCCATAGGACCCCCTTCATCGCGTGACCGCCGTGAAGGCGACGGCCAGGCTGGTTCTGCATACCTCCCGCCATGGGGGACGGAAGGAGTTTCGCGCTCTAGCCCCCTTCCGCAGGCGGTCCGGTCCGGCCCGGCCCGCGACTCGCTTGGATGTGCGTATACCCATCAGAGGCAGGGTCCTCACGCGCACCATCAGCGCGATTCGTGGGGCCCTCCCACATGGGAAGACGGACTTTTGCCGCCAACAGGACAAGTCGCCACTCGGCCGTGGGGCGCCGCTGACCGAGGAGCGCGACGGCGGGGGATGGGATGCGGCACGACGGAGACGCGTATGTGGAGGGCACTGGTGGGAGACCGGAGCTCTGGCGCAGGCCAGGTGCTGCCCCGTGGGACCCGCCGATGACGACGGGTCCCCCAGCGATGGCATGCCACCCGTCCGGCCGACCTGGTCTTCGTCCCCACATCCGCCTGCTGAGAGTGTCGCCGCTCTTGTACGCGACTACTGCTCTTCTCCCTGTCATGAGGGACATCGGGACCCTCCGCGGGGCAGGGCTTACCTCTAAGGCGCACCGTGATCGGTCGACGAAAAGTCGCCTTACGTGGGCCGTTTCGCCTGCGCCTGGCATCGGCTTGCCGAAGTCGCTCCCCGGTATCCCCAGGGGCGATGAAACTCCGGCGCAACCACGGACCCGGACGGGTGCCATACCTGGACCGTAACCTGTCCTGGCCCGTCTGTCAGGTAGCGATCACCCCCTCAACCCCTCGACAACCCCCGCGAACCCCCACGAACACTGACTTTTCACCTGTTCACGAGGGTTCGTAAAACCTTGATGACCGCTCTTCGCCCTGCGCGGACAAGTGCGGAGGCAGGCGTTCGGCGAGGACCACCGCGCCCACGACGCGGATTCCCTCGGCCCTCAGCGCGCGGGCCGCCTCCGCGACCGTGGCACCGGTGGTGAGGACGTCGTCGACCACCACCGCCCGGCTCCCCCGCTGCCCGGCCGGCACCCCGGCGGCGGTGAGGACTCCGTGCCGGTTCGCCCTCCGGTCGGCCCGGCCCAGCCCCACCTGTCGACGGACCCGGTGGCGGTAGCGCAGGAGTTCGGCCACCCGGCCGGCGGAGTCCCCGCCCGCCGCCGCGACACAGGCGTGCGCCAACCGGGCGACCGGCCCTCTGGGCGGGCCGCGGCCGGGAACGGGCACGAGCAGCGTGTCCGGACCGGCCCAGCCGGCGGCGGTGTAGGCGGCGGCCACCCGTGCGCCGAGCGGCGCGGCCAGGTCGTCCGTCCCGTGTTCCTTGAAGGCCAGCAGGACACGGCGGTCCAGTCCGGCGTAGGGCCCGGCCGTCCAGACCGGCGGGCACCCCGGCCGGGCGCGGCAGCGCACCGGACGCCGGTCCAGCCGGGCCAGGCAGTCGCCGCACAGCGGCCCGGAGGGGCCCCGGCACCCGGCACAGGTGAGCGGGAGCAGGAGGTCGAGCACGGCGGCGAGCAGGGTGCGCAGAGCCCGCACCAGGAGGTTCGCGAAGGGCATACGTCAAGAGTCGGCGATGGCGAAGCCGCCCGCCAGCCCCGATCCACGCCTGTGGACAACCTGTCCTGGGGCGCCCGGGGAGACGACAGAACCGCACCGATCACGCTCCCCACGGCCCCGCGCCGGCCCCCGAAGGCACACGGCACACGGCACACGGCACTCGACCCGGCACCCGCCACAGGGCAACCGGCACTCGACACCTGCCACCCGGCAACCGGCAACCGGCAACCGGCACGGCCACGGATGGGCAGCCCCAGGCGGTGAACCAACGCGCACACCACGGCACGTGGACAGCTACCCCGAAGGTCGTCCGGCGCGCACAGGGGAGAGCGCCTCTGCCGATCGGTCGGCCCGGGAACGAGCGACCAGCGGGCACACCGCCCCGCATGAAGGGAGGCCCACCGCTCGCCCGACAAGGCCGGACGCGAGCGGCCCCCGGCGGCGACCCGGCGCGCATGTGCGACGGCGCGCGGCCCGCGGCTCGAAGGCGTGCGTCCCGTGGCCCGGGAGACCGCGGGACGGACATCGCGGACGAGGGCCGGAGTCAGCCGGGGAAGGTCGGTGAGCCGCCCTCCACGACCTTCTGCCAGTTGAGGCGGTCCGTGGTGATCCAGATGTTGCCGTCGTCGGAACCGGCGACCAGCGGCTGTCCCGGGGCACCGGAGATGTTCACCATGCCCGGGACGGGTGTGCCCGCGCTCGACGCGGGGGTCCCGCCGTCCAGGGAGACCAGGAACGCCTGTCCGGTCCCGCCCTCGCGGTTGCCCAGCACCGCCAGCTGGTCGCTGGAGCGCCACGTGATGTCGGTGACCTCGTCCAGTTCCCGTCCGAGCGTGATGAACGAACCGACCGACACCCGGCCGTCGCTGTCCGAGACCACCCTGCCGACCTGGAGCGACGTCTCACCGTCGACCTCGGTCACCACGGCGGCGCGGGTGCCGTCGCGCGAGATCTGGAAGTCCACCAGCGACCGGTCGCGCAGGTCCGAGATGTCCACGCGCACCACCTCGTCGCCGTCGCGCAGCAGCCACAGGTCGGTCGTCCCCGGCTCCGGCGCGGGGTCGGTGTCGGTGGCGGGTTCGTCCTGCGCCGGCTCGTCCTCGGCGGGCTCGTCCTCGCCGGACTCCTCCTCCGACTCCTCCTCCGGGTCGCTCGTCTGCTCGGTCACCCACAGGTCGCCGTTGACGTCCCAGGAGACCGACGTGAAGGTCCCGTCCGAGAGGACCTCGCTCACCTCGGCGCCCGGGCTGGCCAGGGACGTGACGACCTCGCCGCCGCCCACGGTGATGCCGGCGATCGTGCTCTCGTCCACCGAGACGGCGAACCTCTCCAGCTGCACGTCACCCGCGCCCAGCGGGCCCGGCACGCGCTCGGCGTCGCCGATGGTGTCCGCTCCCCAGTCGGCCGCCGACCACAACTGGCCCTCGTGCGTGAAGTACGCGCGGATCCCGGCGGAGATCGCGCTCGGGCTCACGCCCGACCAGTAGTCGCTCGCCGGGCGCGGCCGTTCGTCGCTCTCGCCGTCGGAGTCGGGGAAGGAGACCTCGTCGCCGTTGACGACCAGGGTGAACTCCTCGACCTCCGGCAGTTGGCGCAGCGTCCAGGCGACCTGGGCGGCCATCTCGAACTCGTCGATCTGCCCGACCCCGTCGACCCGGATGACCGCCGTCTCGGCGTCGATCTCGACGTCGGGCACGATCCCCTCGGGGAAGGCCGAGTCGACCGCCGGTGCCAGCCAGTCCGTGGGGCCCGCGACGAGCTTGTTCAGCAGCCGCTCGGCCAGCGCGTCGTTGCTCACGGGCAGGTACACCGGGTCGGGGACCAGCGCGGTGCTCCCCGGGTTGAAGTAGTAGAGGTTGAACGGTCGGTGGGTGCGCTCCACGTCGAGCTGGCTGAGGATCAGTTCGTCGGGCATGTTCTCGATGCGCCACTCGCCCTCGGGGTCGCCCCCCTCACGGGCGAGTTCGAAGGGCACCTCGAGCAGGTGTCCGGGGTCGCTCTGGACGTACTTGCCGCTGTCGTCGATGGTGGCCACCAGCGAACTGCGCATCCGCACCGTGGCGGTGAGGCCGTCGGCGGCGACGTCCGTTTCGAGGCCGACCGCGTCGAGGTCGCCGAAGACCCGCACCGAGCCGTCGGGGGACCACTCGTCGCTCAGCGCCGGGAACATGTAGCTCCGGGCGGCCTTGTGGTCCTCCTCGAAGCTGCCCATGTCCTTGAGGAAGCCGCCGACCAGGCCCTCCGGCCCGACGCCTTCCTGGGGTCCGGCCGGCAGCAGGCGCACGTACCCGCCGTAGGGGTCGCTGGGGGTATCGCCTCCGTCGCCGGGGACGACCGGGCCGGTCATCGGAACGGTCGCGCAGGCCACCATGGTCGCGCAGGCCACGGACGCGGCCGCGAGGGCGCGCACGGCGCGGCCCACGCGGGAGGCACGGGTCCCGCGGGCAGGGGAGCCCACGCGGGCAGGGCGGGGCAGAGGTGAGCTCACGCGTCCTCCTCCTGTCGCTCGGCGGTTCCGTTCCCGTTCGGCGCCGCAGGCCCCCCGTTGGCGCCCTTGTCGGCCCTGTCGGCCCTGTCGGGCTTGTCGCCCTTGTCACCGAAGGCGTAGTTGCGGCCGAGGGCGATCTCCGGCGGAACCAGCGGCAGCGGGGACCCCCGCAGCTCGGTCCCGGCCTTGCGCGGCAACGACAGCCGGAACTGCGATCCCTGGCCGGGCTGCCCCCACGCCTGGAGCCAGCCGCCGTGCAGCTGCGCGTCCTCCTTGGCGATGGACAGGCCCAGGCCCGTACCGCCGGTGGTGCGCACGCGCGCCGGGTCGGCCCGCCAGAAGCGGTCGAAGCACAGGTGCTCCTCCCCCTCCTTCAACCCCACACCGTAGTCGCGCACGGCCACCGCGACCGAGTCCCGGTCCCCGGCCGCCGCCACCACGACGTCGCGCCCCTCGCTGTGCTCGATGGCGTTGACGACCAGGTTGCGCAGGATCCGGTTGATCCGGCGCGCGTCGAACTCGGCCACGCACGGCTCGGCGGGAAGCCGGAGGACGACCTTGATGCCCCGGCGCTCGGCGATCTGCTCGGCGTCGCCCACCGCCTTCATGACCGAGTCGCGCACGTCCACCGAGTCGATGCCCAGGGTCGCCGCTCCCGCGTCGTGGCGGCTGATCTCCAGCAGGTCGGCGAGCAGTTCCTCGAACCGGTCCACCTGGCTCTGCAGCAGCTCCACCGGGCGGCGCTGGGTCGGGTCGAGGTCGTCGCGGTCGTCGTAGAGCAGGTCGCTGGCCATCTTGATCGTGGTCAGCGGGGTCCGCAGCTCGTGGGAGACGTCGGAGACGAACTGGCGCTGGAGCTTGGACAGCTCCTCCAGCTCCTGGATCTTCTCCTGGAGGTTGCCCGCCATGTCGTTGAACGAGACCGCCAGCCGGGCGAGGTCGTCCTCGCCCTGCACGGTCATGCGCTCGGTGAGGTCGCCCGCGGCGAGCCGCTCGGCCGAGCGCGCGGCCGAGCGCACCGGGCTCACCACCTGCCGGGTGATGACGAACGCGATCAGGCCCAGGAGGATGACCAGCAGCACGCCGACGAGGCCGACCGTGCGCTGCACGAGGTCGAGGATCTCCTGCTCGTGCTGGAGCGGGAAGATGTAGTAGAGCTCGTACGCGTGCGTGAGCTCGGCCCCCACCACCAGCGCGGGCTCGGCCGAACCGTCCGCCTCGATCCGGGTGTAGGTGTGGTACTGCTGGTCCGGCTCCTCGGACTGGCGGATCTGCTCGATGAGGCGTTCGGGGATGCTCTCCTCGACGCTCTCGGCGTCGACGGTCGCCCAGCCCCGTTCGTCGCTCCCCCACGGCAGGATGACGACGCCGTACAGGCCCGTCTCACCGCTGCGGCTGGTCAGCTCGCTCGCGATGTTGTTCAGGAGCCGGTCGCGGTCCCCGCTCTCGTTCTCCTGGAGTTCGGTGAGGGCGTAGTTGAGCCCGGCGCGGTGGTCGTTGACGGCCGAGTCGATCTTGGCGTCGAGCAGCCCGCCCCGCACCTGGGAGATGAGCACGTACCCGAGACCCGCGATGACCAGCATGGACAGCACGAGGGTCGTGGAGATGACCCTCAGGTGCAGCGACCGGCGCCAGTTGGTCTGCACACCGCGGACCAGGGCCCGGGCGGCGCGCTGCGCGAACAGGTACGCCCGGGTCAGCCCCGAACCGGCGTCACGGCTGTCGTCTCCGGAGCCGGGCACGGGTGAGGACGGGCCGGTCCGCTCCCCTTCGGAGTCGGCCCCCCGGTCCTCCTCGGGTGCGGCTGCTGTCATTGGCCTGAATGCTGGATCAGGCGGTACCGGCCTTGTAGCCGACACCGCGGACGGTCACGACGACCTCGGGGTGTTCCGGGTCCTTCTCGATCTTGGCACGCAGCCGCTGCACGTGGACGTTGACCAGGCGGGTGTCGGCGGCGTGCCGGTAGCCCCAGACCTGCTCCAGCAGGACCTCGCGCGTGAACACCTGGCGCGGCTTGCGGGCCAGCGCGACGAGGAGGTCGAACTCCAGCGGGGTGAGGCTGATCTGTTCGCCGTCGCGGCGCACGGCGTGCCCGGCGACGTCGATGGTGATGTCGCCGATCTGCAGCACCTCGGGAGCGGGCTCCTCGGTCCGGCGCAGGCGCACGCGGACGCGGGCCACGAGCTCCTTGGGCTTGAACGGCTTGACGATGTAGTCGTCGGCACCGGACTCCAGGCCCAGGACGACATCGATGGTGTCGGTCTTGGCGGTCAGCATGACGACGGGCACGCCGGACTCGGCGCGGATCTGTCGGCACACGTCGATACCGTCGGCACCGGGCAGCATCAGGTCCAGGAGCACCAGGTCGGGCTTGGTCTCTCGGAAGGCCTCCAGCGCCTTGTCGCCGTCATGCACGAACGAGGGCTCGAACCCCTCGCCCCGCAGAACGATGCCCAGCATCTCGGCGAGGGCGAGGTCATCGTCGACAACCAGTACACGTCCCTTCATCGGCGTATCCGGCACGCAGCGCGACCGCTTCGTGGGCGGGCCCCGCGGTGCCTACTCCTCTCTCCTGGAACTGTCGAGCGTCTTGGTGGTCCGGATCCTGCTCCCCGAGGCAGGGAAACCGAACGCGTTCCCCCAACCTTGCCACCTTTCGGCGCCGTTGGGAGAGTGGTCGAAGGTGTTCGGCCCCGTGGAGGCCGATGTCGGCCAACCGCGACGTCGGCGCTGGCCGTGTGCGGTTCCGACCCGTTCATGGATTCAGCCTGTTGGTAACAGAAAGCATACAAAAGGAATGAAGTGCGTCGGTTGTACCGGTGTGGGCCCCGAACCCGCCAATAGCCGAGGGAACCGGCCGGTAGGTTGGATTCCAGCACGACCGGAATCGCGCGAAGACGCTCGCGCAGCGTAACCGAACCTCACGGAGGGCGGGGCCAGATGACCCAGGAGGACGGCCGTCGGGACGAACCCGAGGCGGCTACCGAGCGCTCGGACGAGGAGCGGACGGACACGCCTGGGGCCGCGGACTCCGAGGCCGGCCCCGCGCCGGAGCCGTCCTCCCCCGGGGACGGGGGCACCGTGTCCGGGGCACCCCGTTTCGAGGCGCCGGAGGGCGCGCAGTCCGGCTTCGCGGCTCCGGGTGGCGACTCGCCGGAGAGCGGGCAGCACGGCTTCACCGCACCCGGCGGGTACGCGGCCGACAGTGCGCAGCCCGGCTTCGCCGCACCCGGTTCGGGCACCCCGGAGAACGCCCACCAGGGCTTCGCCCCGCCCGGCGGCGGGTCCTACGCGGCGGCCGGACACCAGGCCCAGGGCCAGTGGGGCGCGCCCGGGTACGCGGCCCCCGGCGGCTACGGGCACCCCGGCCAGGGCCACCCCCCGGGCCCCGGCTACGGCGGCGGGCCGGGTCGGCCCGCCATGGCGCCCAGGCCCGGTGTCGTCCCGCTGCGGCCGATGACCGTCGGCGACCTGCTCAACGGCGCCTTCAGCCTCATCCGGCACAACCCGAAGACCTTCGTCGGGGTGTCCATCATCGTCATGGCGGTCGCCAGCATCGTCAGCTCCATCGGCTTCGGCGGATACATGTCCGACTACGGCCGCTTCATGGACCAGGCGCTCACCGACCCGAACTCGATCGATCCCGACGACCCCCTGCCCTTCTCGACGTGGTCGATCGTCGCCCTCTACGGGGGCTCGCTGATCAGCTACGCCGGCACCATCGTGCTGACCGGCCTGCTGACCTGCGCGATCGGCCTGGCCGTCCTGGGCCGCAAACTCAGCCCGTCCGAGGCGTGGGCCGCCGCCAAGCCCCGGCTGGGCGCGGTGGCCGGGCTGGCCCTGCTCCAGCTGGCGATCTTCTTCGGCCTGTCGGTCGTCGTGTTCGGCCTCATCGCGGTCGGCTTCGTCGCCGGCTTCGCGCTCCTGTCCTCGGGAGCGGAGGCGGCCGGAGCCGTGGTCATGGTCCTGACGGTGGTGATCGGCCTGCTCGGCGGGCTCGTACTGGCCGCCTGGATCTCCGTGCGCATCTACTTCGCCATGCCGGTCGTCGTCCTGGAGCGCCTGAGCCCGGGGCAGGCGCTGGCGCGGTCCTGGCGCCTGACGCAGGGCAGCTGGTGGCGCGTGCTCGGGATCCTCCTCCTGACCATGCTGCTGGTCGGCGTGGTCGGCCAGCTGCTGACCACCCCGTTCACGCTGCTGTCGATCCTGCCCTCGTTCATCTTCCCCGGTGCGGCCTGGGTCCCCGTCGCCGCGGGCGCCGTGATCTACGTGGGCTCCGTCCTGATCTCCTCGTTCACCACGCCCTTCACCGTGGGTGTGACCACGCTGCTCTACATCGACCTGCGGATGCGCCGCGAGGGCCTGGACCTGAAGCTGCACACCGCCTCCCAGGCGGGCCACGAGGTGGGCCCGGAGATCTACCTCCCGGAGCCGCGGGCGTGACACCACACCTCGCAGCCGACCTGGAGGTCACCCGCGACGAGGGGCGCCGGCGCGCGCTGGAAGAGCTCAGCGACCCGCTCTACGGAGCCCGGGAGCCCTCCCTCCTCGACCGCCTCCGGACCTGGTTCTCGGAGCTGCTGGCGAGCCTGGCCGACATGGGCGGCGGCGTCCTGTCCGGCCAGTGGTACCTGGTCGCCCTGCTGGTGGTCGTCGCGGCCCTGGTGGTCTGGCTGATCGTCTATCTGCGGCCGTCGCGCAGCCGTGCGCGGCGCGTCCCCGTGCACGAGGGCCGTCCGCTGTCGGCGGCCGACCACCGCGCCGCCGCGGACGCCCACGAGGCCCGGGGCGCGTACGCGGAGGCCGTCAGTGAACGCCTCCGCGCGATCAGCGTGGACCTGGAGGACCGGGCCGTCATCACGCCCCGCGTGGGCCGCACCGCCACCGAGCTGGCCGCGGAGGCCGCCGCGGTGCTGCCGGAGGAGGCGTCGGCGCTGCACGACGGCGCCTCGATCTTCAACGACGTGGCCTACGGCGACCGCGAGGCGACCGCGGACTCCGCGCGCGTCCTGCGTGAGCTGGACGGGCGGCTGCGTGCCGCCCGGCCCGCACAGGCCGAGGAGGCGCACCCGTGACCGCGACCGTCCCGCCGCCCCCCGCCACCGCCGCGGGCGCAGGCCGCCCGCCGTCGGGCTCGGCGATCGCGCGCCTGTGGCGCTCCGTCCGCGTACCGCTCGTGCTGATGACGGCTCTGGTGGTGGTGGCGGTGCTGCTGTCGCTGGGCACGGAGCAGTACCCCGAGGGCTACCTGGAGCCGGAGAGCGTCTCCCCCGACGGCGCGCGTGCGCTGGTCCGCGTCCTCGAACAGGACCGCGAGGTCGACGTGGTGCGCTCCTCGGAGGACGCCGAGGACGCTCTGGCCGAGGCCGGCGAGGACAGTGTCCTGGTCGTGTTCCTCGACCACCGGCTCCTGCCCGGGGAGCTGGACTCCCTGGCGGCGCTGGAGACCGACACGGTCCTGGTGCAGCCCACGCTGCGGTCCCTGGAGGCGTTCGCGCCGGGCGTCGACGTCACCGGGCGCGCCGATCCGGACGAGACCCTGGCGCCGCTGTGCACCATGACCGAGGCCGTGGCCGCGGGCGACGCCGAGGTCGGTGGCGAGCTCTACGGCGCGCCCGAGGAGTCCGGTGCGGTGGGCTGCTACCCGGCGGGCTCGGGCGAGGCCCTGATCCGGGTCGACGACGGCACGTCCACGACCACCGTGCTGGGCACGGGCGCACCGCTCACCAACACCGAGCTCGACGTGGAGGGCAACGCCGCCCTGGCGCTGAACCTCATGGCGGCGGAGAACGTGGTGTGGCTGCGCCCCGACCCGCCGCAGCAGGAGGGTTCGGCGACACTGACCGAACTCGTCCCGGCGGGGCTGCGCTGGTCGCTGGTTCCGCTCGTGGCCGCGCTGGGCCTGCTGGCCCTGTGGCGGGGGCGGCGGATGGGCCCGCTGGTCCCGGAGTCGCTGCCGGTCGCGGTGCAGGCCGCGGAGACCACCCGGGGCCGTGCCGCGCTGTACCGCTCGCGCAAGGCCCGCGATCGCGCCGCGCTGGCGATGCGCACGGGCTTCCTGGACCGCACGGTGCCCAAGCTCGGCCTGGCCGCCGACGCGGGCGAGCACGCCGTCGTCTCGGCGCTGGCCGCCCGTACCGGCGACGATCCCGCGGTGCTGTCCGCGCTGCTCCACCCCGCCGACCCCGACCCGTTCACCGCCGACGACGGCGCGCTCGTGCGCCTGGCCGACGAGTTGGACGCCCGATCCCGGCGGCTGCGGTGACCCGGTCCCGCACGCAATCCGTTCCACGAGAGAGGTAGACCGCACGTGAGCGCCTTCACACCCGAGGCACTGCCATCCGCCGAGGCGGCGCGGTCGGCGTTGACCGACCTGCGCCGCGAGGTGGCCAAGGCGGTCGTGGGTCAGGACGAGACGGTGACCGGCCTGGTCGTGGCACTGCTGTGCCGCGGCCACGTGCTGCTGGAGGGTGTGCCCGGTGTCGCCAAGACACTGCTGGTGCGCACGGTCGCCGCGGCCCTGTCCCTCGACAACAAGCGGGTGCAGTTCACCCCCGACCTGATGCCGGGCGACGTGACGGGCTCGCTCGTCTACGACCAGAACACGGCGAAGTTCGAGTTCCTCAAGGGGCCGGTCTTCACGAACCTGCTGCTGGCCGACGAGATCAACCGGACCCCGCCCAAGACGCAGGCCTCGCTGCTGGAGGCCATGGAGGAGCACCAGGTGACGGTGGAGGGGCGCCCGGTGGCGCTGCCGGAGCCGTTCATGGTCGCCGCCACACAGAACCCGGTCGAGTACGAGGGCACGTACCCGCTGCCGGAGGCGCAGCTGGACCGGTTCCTGCTCAAGGTGACCATTCCGCTGCCCGAGCGCGCCGCCGAGGTGGACATGCTGGGCCGCCACGCGGCGGGGTTCGACCCGGGCGACCTGGCCGGTGCCGGTGTGCGTGCCGTGGCCGGGGCCGCGGAGCTGCAGGCGGCCCGCCTGGCGGTGGAGCGGGTGCGGGTGGCCCCCGAGGTGCTCGGGTACATCGTGGACCTGTGCCGGGCGACCCGCCTGTCGCCGTCGTTGCAGCTCGGCGCGTCCCCCCGCGGTGCCACGGCGCTGCTGCGCACGAGTCGGGCGTGGGCGTGGCTGACCGGGCGCGACTACGTGACGCCGGACGACGTCAAGGCGCTGGCGAAGGGGACGCTGCGGCACCGGATCGCGCTGCGGCCCGAGGCCGAGCTGGAGGGCGCGACCAGCGACGGAATCCTGGACGGTGTGCTCGCCTCCGTCCCGGTGCCCCGCTGATGGTGGTCACCGGCCGCACCGCGCTCCTGGCCCTCGTGTGCGTGGCGGCGGTGGCGATCTCGGGCGACCTCGGGGCGGTCGTGACGGCGGTGGCGATGGGGCTGCTGGTGGCCCTGATCGTGCTGGACGTGCTGCTGGCCGCGAGCCCCAGGGCTCTGCGGCTGTCGCGGGAGGGCGACACCTCTCTGCGGTTGGGCGACTCCGCGACCGTGTCCGTGACGCTGACCAACCCGTCGCGGCGGCGGCTGCGGGGGTCGGTGCGCGACGCCTGGCCGCCGAGCGCCCACGCGTCGCCGCGCTCGCGGGCCCTGGCGGTGGACGCGGGCGAGCGGCGCCGCGTGACCACGACGCTGACGCCCACGCGCCGGGGCGACGCCCGGGCGGCAGGCCTGACCGTGCGCAGTGTGGGTCCGCTGGGACTGGCGGGGCGGCAGAGGACGCTGTCGGCGCCGTGGACGGTGCGGACGCTGCCGCCGTTCCACAGCCGTCGGCACCTGCCGGGGAAGCTGTCCCGGCTGCGGGAGCTGGAGGGCCAGCACACGGCGATGGTGCGCGGACAGGGCAGTGAGTTCGACTCGCTGCGCGACTACGTGCCCGGTGACGACGTCCGGTCGATCGACTGGCGCGCGACCGCCCGGGGCGACGGGGTCGTGGTGCGCACCTGGCGGCCCGAGCGCGACCGGCGCATCCTCATCGTGCTGGACACGGGCCGGACGTCGGCGGGGCGCGTGGGCGACACCCCGCGTCTGGACCACGCCATGGACGCCGCGCTGCTGCTGGCCGCGTTGGCGGGCAAGGCGGGCGACCGGGTGGACTTCCTGGCCTACGACCGGCGCACGCGGGCGCAGGTGCGCTCGTCGGGCAAGGGCAGCCAGGTCGGGCGGATCGTGGAGGCGATGGCGCCGCTGGAGGCGGAGCTGGTCGAGTCGGACCCGGCGGGGATGGTGGGCACGATCCTGGGGACCCAGGGCCGGGCCCGGAAGCTGGTGGTGCTGCTGACCGACCTCAACGCCGCGGCGCTGGAGGAGGGGCTGCTGCCCCGGCTGCCCGCGCTGACCTCGCGCCACCTGCTCATGGTGGCGGCGGTTCGCGACCCGGCGGTGGACGCGATGGCCGAGGAGCGGGGCAGCGCCGATGCCGTGTACCGGGCCGCGTCCGCCGAGCGCACGCTCGACGAGCGCCGCCGGGTGACGGCCGAGCTGCGGCGGCTGGGCGTGGAGGTGGTCGACGCCGACCCGGAGCACATCGCGCCGGCCCTGGCCGACGCCTACATCAACCTCAAGGCCCAGGGGCGGTTGTAGGGGCGCGCCCGCCGGGCGCACGATCGCATCGGCGGGCCTGTCCGCTCACAGGAGACCGAGCATGAGACGGCAGGCGTGGTCCACCTCGTCAATTTCCTGGGGCTCCAGTCGCCCGGCGAAGCCCCCCAGCCGGATCTCACGGTCGACAGAGCGCCTCTGGTCGACGAGCACTCAGGTGGCCGTGCCGTCGGCCACTTGGCCTCGGGCCGGAACAGCGCGAGGCCGACGCTCGTCGAGGTGGGCGCCACGACCACGGTGGACAGGTTGAAGGGCCCCTAGAGCTCCACGCGGTACCTCGGACCTGGCTGCTCCGACAGTCATGCTGAGGGCACGGCTTCTCCCCCCGACACGCTGACCGCAGGGAGGCTCGGCGCGCTGACGAGTCGGCCGCCGGGCGCCTGTCTGGTCGGCGGCGGTCCCCAACCACCGCTCTCTGAACGGCCTCGGCGAACGCCTGGGCCATGTTCGCGGGGGTGTAGGCGGCGAGCGCACTCCGCAGGTTCCGGGCGTGCCCGGCCATGCGGTCGTAGTCGTCCACGAGGCGGGCGATCGCGTGGGCCAGCACTCGATGGCGCGGGCCGGCGTACGGACGTGCCGGCCCCATGATCCGCCCGTAGGAGGAGACAGTGCCGCTGTCCTCGACCACGAACGCGCTCCCGGCAGTCATCTCTCTGCGGCAGGTCAGGAGCTCCACGAACCCGTTGCCGTTCCCACGGGCCACGAGGAACGGCTTGCCCCGTGCGGCGCACTCTCCGGCCACCAGTCCGTAAGCCCCCGTCTCGGAGGCGGTGATCAGTGCGTCGGCCGCGTCGATGTCAGCGCCGATCCGCGCCCGCTGCGTGGTGAAGGGGAGAACGCGGGCCGCTCCGGCCTCCCCGACCACGCCTTCCATGAACGCCTGGAACGAGGGCACCTGCGCGGGCGGCACGCCCCTGAGGGTCAGCCGCACCCGCTGGTCGCTCCAACGGAGCAGGTCGCCCACCGCCCGAGCCACGTCCAGTGCGCCCTTGTTCCTGTCCTCGACCCGACCGAGCATGAGGATCTCGAACGAATCCCCCCTCCTCTTCGAGGCGGGAGTTGCGGGTGTGACGCCAGGGATCAGCTCATGGACGAGGGTCCGGGAGAGAGGATGCTCCTCCCCCAGCAGCCATCGAGCATCACGCGCGGCCTTGGGTCCGGGCGCGAATACCATGTCGGACGCCTTGAAGACCTCCCTATGGGTTCGCGCCATGACGCGACCGCTCACAGCGTCACCTTGTGCACGACCGACCCCTACGGGATCGATGTGGAGCCCGTTGACCGTGATCGCGGACGGGTAGTAGGCCCTGCGGACGAGGTTTGCTGCTTCCCCTGAGATCCACCCGGATCCGAGTACGACTTCGAAGTGCCGGGGATCCGAGGGTAGACCGATGCCGGCCGGTCCGGCATGACTTATCGCCTCTCTCAGGGCGATACGCGCCTGCGTGGCTCCCACCGGCCCCCCGCTCCTGGGCAGTGTGACCACGTCCACCTGACCGAAGTCGCCGAACGCCCCCACCGTCAGTAGGGTTACCCGCATTTCGTGAGCGAGTCCGGTCAACAGCATGTGGTTCAGTACGTCTCCGCCGTCCTCCTGGCGGGCGCTGTGGAGTACCGCCAGGCAGCGCCGCTCATAGCGGTTCACCCAGTCGTGCCCGGCATTCCCGACAACGGCTTCACGAACGAGTGCCACTCACCGGTGGGGAAGCTCAGTATCTCGAGTTCCGTATGCGTTGAGTCCCTGACGCAGAAGCAGCCGTCGCTCTGGGCGATCTCCACGCAGGTGGACTCGACCCGGCTGTAGGACGACTTGCGCCAACGCAGTCCTGTCGACGCGGATCGACTTCGTCTGTGAGTCATGGCACTCCTACGGTCCAGTCGGCCAGGAGCGACGATAATGCCGACTTTTGTCTCTTTCCAGTGCCAATCGTCACCATTCGGACGAGTATCACATGCGCACCACGAAGAGACTCGAAGGTCTGTGCCCGGCAAGGCAGGATGTGGGCATGGTCTCTCCCCCCGACGCTCATGACAACGCCGTCCATGGTGCCGTGTCCGGCCAACTGGTTCAGGCCAGGAACATCCACGGCGGTGTGACGATCAACGTCCCGCCCGCACCCCCGGCGCCGCTCTCCGACGTGTCTTTGGACCCGCCCCGTCTCGCCACGGCCGTGCGCGGCCGGGATGAACTCCTCGCGGAGCTCGGTGCGGCCATGGAGGTGGGCGCGCCCGTCCCCCACGTGCTCACCGGACCCGGCGGGTTCGGCAAGACGACCGTGGCCGCCGCTCTGGCCGAGCAGGCGCGCGCGGACGGTTGGACGGTGTTCTGGGTGCGGCCGGGCAGTGTCGCGGCGAGCATGCTGGAGGCCGCGGTCGAGGTGGGCGGGTCCCGGGCGGAGGCCGATCGGGTACGGCCCACTCGGCGCCAGGCGGCCCGGTGGGTGTGGCGACACCTGGACAATGCGCCCCGGCCGTGGCTGCTTGTCATCGACAACGCGGACCGTCCCGAGGAACTGGATCCGGAGAACCGCCCCGGCGACCAGCTGGGCTGGATGCGGGCGAGTCCCGGCGGGTTCGTGCTGGTCACGAGCCGTGTGGACGATCCCGCACAGTGGGCGCCGGCGCGGGTCCATCGGATCGGCCAGCTGGACGGCGACGCGGCGACCGGGGCACTCTCCGACCATGCGGGTCTGGTCGGCCTCCCCGGAGCCCGCGCACTCGCTGAGCGTCTGGGCGGAGTCCCGTTGGCGCTCTTCCTGGCCGGACGCATCCTGGCGACGCATCAGGTGCTGTTCCCCGACGCGCGGGCGCTCCTACACGGCCTGGACCAGGGCGTGTCGAAACTGGACGAGTTGGCCGCGCCTCTCGTCAGTGGCGGCGACACCGAGCGAACGCTGCTGTCCGGGGTGTGGGAGCTGTCCCTGCGGTTGGTATCGGAGAACGAGCCGAAAGCCGCCGTCCTTCTACGGCTGCTGTCCGTACTCGGCCCCTTCGCCAGTGAGATCCCCCTGCGCAGGTTGCCGATCACGGAACTGGGCGCCGGTGTTCTCGGGCGCCTGAGCGAAGCAGAGCTCGCCCGCCTCGTCAACGCGCTGGTCGTGCACGGGCTGATCAGCGTCGTCTCTCCCCAGGGCGAAACGGCTCTGCGCCTGCATCCGTTGGTCTCGGAGACCGTACGCGCCAGGTTCGGGGAGTCGGACCTGCCCCTGGTGGAGGAGGCCGAGCGGCTACTGGCCCTCCAGCGCGATCATGACCTCGGCTTCGAGCTGCGTGCCCAATCCACGGTCACCGACCTCTATCTCCGGTTGCGGTTCCGGGCCGATCCCGCCGTGATCGACAGCATCGTGTCCGGTGCCCGCAGTCTGATGCTGCTCAACTTCACCGACGAGGCCCTCAGCGTGCTCGAACCAGCCGTGGAGGAGGCCGTGGGGGCCTTGGGGGCATCACACCCCGCCACACTCCGGGCGCAGCACGCGGTCGGCGACGTCTTCCGGGCTCAGGAGCAAATCGAAGAGGCCGAAGCGGTCTACCGGGCGGTGCACCGTGTCCGCGAGGAATCGCTCGGACCCACTCACCCCGAGACTCTGACCACGCGCCACCAACTCGCCCTCATGGCGGGGCTGCGGGGGGATCTGGATACGGCCGAGGAGGGATTCCGTGCTGTGTGGGAGGCACTGGCGGAAGCGGCACCGGAAGATCACACGACCTCGTTGCAGGCGCTGGAGAACCTCGCCTACGTCCGCATGCTCAGGGGTGACCTGGAAGCGGCCGAGGAGGGGTTCCGACACGTGCTGCGGGTACGCAGGGAGGTCTTGGGTTCCAGGCATCCGGTGACGGTGTCGAGCGAGTTCTACGTGGCCAGGAACGCATTCGAACGAGGGGACCACACCAGGGCCGAGAAGGGGTTCGGGCGAGCGTTCAGGGAACGGGTGCGGATCCTGGGCGAGGACCACCCCACGACACAGGCCGCGCGCGAGTGGTGGGAGAAGGCCCAGCGGCGGCTCCGGGAGGGCTGACGAGTCACTGTGTCCGCTCTCCCCGCCAGGGCACGAGGAGGTTCACCAGGCCGGACCACTCACGTGATCCGAATCCCAGGGTCACACCGTCCCGATCCCGGCTGTCCCGTACCACCGTTCCCGGGAGTCGGGTGAAGCCCACCTCGACACAGTTCTCCGCGAAACCGCTGTACGAACTCTTGAACCATTGGGGGCTGCCGTCCAGACGGCCGATGATGGCACGGGAGGCCCCTGCGGTGCGGGGGTTCAGCCGACCGGGACGGCGGCCGGGGCGTCCTCGATGTCGCCGGTCTCGCCCTCCTGGTGGGCCCGGCGGCCGACCGTGAACACGTAGGCGAGGAACAGCGCCTCGGCGAGCACGCCGATGCCGATGCGCAGCCACGTGGTGTGCACCCAGCCCGTGACGAAGCCCTCGATGAGCCCCGAGACGAACAGCACCACCACGAGCCCCAGCACCACCGCGAGGGCCGCCCGGGCCTCCTCCCCCAGGGCGCGCATCCGGGTGCGGTCGCCCGGCGCGATGATCGTCCACCCCAGCTTGAGGCCGACACCGCCCGCCACGAACACCGCCGTCATCTCCAGCAGGCCGTGCGGCAGGATCAGTCCGAAGAACTGCTCTCCCCGCCCGTGGCCGATCATCATCCCCGCCGCGAAACCGAGGTTGACCCCGTTCATCGCCAGCACGTAGAGGGTCGGCAGCCCGAAGGCCACGCCGAAGATGATCGCCTGCGCCGACACCCACGCGTTGTTGGTCCACACCTGGGCGGCGAAGGACCCGGCCGGGTTCTCCACGTAGTAGTTCGCGAAGTCGTGCTCGACGTAGCGGGCCATCTCCTCGGGCGTGCCCACCGCGTGCATCACGTCCGGGTTGGTCACCATCCACACGGCCACGGCCGTCGAGAGCAGCACCGTGCCCGCGGACACACCGATCCACCACCACCGCAGCCGGTAGAGCACCGCGGGGAAGACCCGTGTGAAGAAGCCCGCCGCGTCGCGCCAGGCGGGCGCGTGCGCGCCCGTCACCGCGGACCGGGCACGGGCGACCTGCGTGGACAGCCGGCCCACCAGGGCCGGGTCCTGGCCGGAGGAGCGCACGACCGACAGGTGCGTGGACACCCGCTGGTAGAGGTCGACGAGTTCGTCGATCTCCTCCCCCCGCAGCGACCGGCGTCTGCGCACCAGGTCGTCCAGTCGTTTCCACTCCCGGGCGTGCGCCGCGGCGAAGACGTCGATATCCACGCATTGGACCCTACTGGATCGGTCTCCGCCCGTGACCGCCGGTGCGAACGTGCCTGATGAGTGCCGGGTAATGTCGAGAGGACGATTGCAGTCGGCCCTCAAGGGAGCGTGTGCTGGTGTCCTACCCCGGAGGCGGTGAGACCGGTGGCGACGTCTACGGCGTCACCCCGCTGGTCACGGGTGACGCGGTGGTCCTCGATCTGAGGCCCGCCGGCTTCGCCACGAGGGCCGCGGCCATCGCCATCGACGCCCTGGTCCAGTTGATCGGCCTGGCCGTGCTGATCGTGCTGGTGGCCTGGATGAGCTTCGGCGTGGACGTGGCCGCGACCAGCGCTGTCTCCCTCGCCGGTGTGATCCTGATCCTGGTCGGGTACCCGACGGCGTTCGAGACCATCTCCCGCGGCCGCTCCCTCGGCAAGATGGCCATGGGCCTGCGCGTGGTCGGCACCGACGGCTCCCCCGAACGGTTCCGCCAGGCGCTCGGGCGCGCTCTGGCCGGGTTCGTGGAGATCTGGATGTTCACCGGGGTCATCGCCCTGATCACGTCGATGATCAACCGGGACGGGCGCCGTGTGGGCGACTTCGTGGCCGGAACCATGGTCGTGGAGGAGCGCACCGGGCGCCGCAGGAGCGAGCACATCCCGATGCCGCAGCAGCTCGCAGGGTGGGCGGCCCACGCGGAGCTGTCCGGCCTGGCCGACGAGACCGCCGCGGCCGCCCGCCAGTACGTGCTGCGCTACCAGGAACTGGCCGAGCACACCCGGCACGAGATGGGCGCCCGCCTGGCCGACCAGGTGGCGGCTCAAATCAGCCCGCCACCGCCGCCCGGCACCACGCCGCCCTACTTCCTGGCCGCCGTCCTGGCCGAGCGCCGCCGGCGCCACATGGACACCGCGCAGCGGCCCCGGTACTGACACCCGGGGCCGCCGGCCGATCGGGGCCGAATCCGCCCGCCGCTCCTCGGAGTAGCCGGGCGTCCGACGGCCGTACCGGCCCGCGGGCCGTCAGGGGCGCCAGGAGCTGAGGTAGGCCTCCTGGCCCGGGGTGAGGGCGTCGATGCCCACGCCCAGTTCGGCCAGTTCGAGCCGGGCCACCTCGGTGTCCGTCTCGGCCGGAACGTCCACCACGCCCGGAGCGAGGCCGGCGTGCGAGCGGGCCAGCCACTCCGTGGTCAGGGCCTGCACCGCGAAGGACAGGTCCATCACCGCGGCCGGGTGCCCCTCGGCGGCGCCCAGGTTGACCAGGCGCCCCTCCGACAGCAGCAGGACGCGGCGGCCGTCGGCGAACACGTACTCGTCCGCCTGCTCCCGTACGCCCCGGTTCACCGTGACGGCGAGGGCGTCGAGTGCGGCCAGGTCGATCTCCAGGTCGAAGTGGCCGGAGTTGGCCAGGATCGCGCCGTCCTTCATCCGCTCCAGGTGCTCGGCGCCGATCACGTCCCTGTTGCCCGTGACGGTGACGAACACGTCCCCGACCGGGGCCGCCTGTGCCATCGTCGTGACGGTGTAGCCCTGCATCACCGCGTCCAGGGCCTTGACCGGGTCGACCTCGGTGACCACGACGCGCGCGCCCATCCCGCGGGCCCGCTCGGCCAGTCCCCGGCCGCAGTACCCGAAGCCCGCGACCACGACCGTGCGCCCGGCCAGCATCGCGTTGGTGGCCCGCAGGATGCCGTCGATGGTCGACTGCCCGGTGCCGTACCGGTTGTCGAACATGCGCTTGGTCGCGGTGTCGTTCACGGCGACCATCGGCAGCCGCAGTTCGCCCTCGGCGCTCATCCTGCGCAGCCGGATGACCCCCGTGGTGGTCTGCTCGCAGCCGCCGACGATGCCCTCCAGCAGGTCGGGGCGGTCGGAGTGGACCGTGTTGACCAGGTCGCACCCGTCGTCCAGCAACAGGTGCGGACGCGTCTCCAGCACGGTGACGAGGTTGCGGTCGTAGGCGACGGGGTCCATGCCCGCCCACGCGTGGACCGACACCCCGTACTCGGACACCAGCGCGGCGGCGGTGTCGTCCTGGGTCGACACCGGGTTGGACGCGGCCAGGGCGAGCTCCGCGCCCCCCGCCCGCAGCGCGCGCAGCAGGTTCGCGGTCTCGGCGGTCACGTGCAGGCACGCCGCGATCCGCAGGCCCTCCAGCGGCCGCTCGACGGCGAAGCGCTCGCGCACGCTGCGCAGCACCGGCATGGAGCGCTCGGCCCAGTCCACCCGGCGGACCCCGGCCTCGGCGAGGCCGAGGTCCGCCACCTCGTGTGAGGGCTCGGTCATGTGCACCCGACTGCCAGGGCGTGTACCGCGGGTACTCGCCCTACTGCGCGACGCCCCCGCACGGCTCTCGCTGCGTTCTCATCAGTCAACAGGGGAACCACCCTGACTCCTTCTTCGGCCTTGCGATACCCGCACTGGACCGCCGCTCGCGACGGGCGGCACCCACGGAACACGCCCTAGTAGCGGTAGTGGTCGGCCTTGTAGGGGCCCGCGACGTCGACGCCGATGTAGTCGGCCTGCTCCTTGGTGAGCGTGGTCAGCTTGACGCCCAGGGCGTCCAGGTGCAGCCGCGCGACCTTCTCGTCGAGGATCTTGGGCAGCGTGTACACGGCCACCGGGTACTCGTCCTGCTTGGTGAACAGCTCGATCTGCGCGATGACCTGGTTGGTGAAGCTGTTGGACATCACGAAGCTGGGGTGGCCGGTGGCGTTGCCCAGGTTGAGCAGTCGGCCCTCGGAGAGCACCAGGACGGACGTGCCGTCCTCGAAGGTCCACTCGTGGACCTGCGGCTTGATCTCCTTCTTCGTGACGCCGGGCACCTTCGCCAGGCCGGCCATGTCGATCTCGTTGTCGAAGTGGCCGACGTTGCCGACGATCGCCTGGTGCTTCATCCGGGTGATCTGCTCGGCCATGATGACGTTGAAGTTGCCGGTGGTGGTGATGAAGATGTCACCGGTGTCGATCACGTCCTCCAGGGTGGTGACCTGGAAGCCGTCCATCGCCGCCTGGAGGGCGTTGATCGGGTCGATCTCGGTGACGATCACGCGGGCGCCCTGGCCGCGCAGCGCCTCGGCCGCGCCCTTGCCGACGTCGCCGTAACCGCAGACCACGGCGACCTTGCCGCCGATGAGGACGTCGGTGGCGCGCATGATGCCGTCGGGCAGCGAGTGGCGGATGCCGTACTTGTTGTCGAACTTGCTCTTGGTGACGGAGTCGTTGACGTTGATCGCCGGGAACGGCAGGGTGCCGTCGCGCTGCATCTCGTAGAGGCGGAGCACGCCGGTGGTGGTCTCCTCGGTGACGCCGCGGATGCCGGCGGCGATCTTCGTCCACTTGCCGGAGTCGGCCGCCAGGCTCTTCTGGAGCAGGCCGAGGACGACCGCGAACTCCTCGCTGTCGGCCGTGGACGGGTCCGGCACCGCGCCGGCCTTCTCGTAGGCGGCGCCCTTGACGACGAGCATGGTGGCGTCGCCGCCGTCGTCCAGGATCATGTTGGGGCCCTCGGCGCCGGGCCAGGTGAGCGCCTGCTCGGTGCACCACCAGTACTCCTCCAGCGTCTCCCCCTTCCAGGCGAAGACGGGGACGCCCTTGGGGTCGTCGGGAGTGCCGTCGGGGCCCACCACGACGGCGGCCGCGGCGTGGTCCTGGGTGGAGAAGATGTTGCAGCTGACCCAGCGCACCTCGGCGCCCAGGGCGACCAGTGTCTCGATGAGGACGGCGGTCTGCACGGTCATGTGCAGCGAGCCCATGATGCGCGCGCCGCTGAGCGGCTTGCTGTCCCCGTACTCGGCGCGGGTGGCCATGAGTCCGGGCATCTCGTGCTCGGCGAGCCGGATCTCGTCGCGGCCGAACTCGGCCAGGGACAGATCGGCGACCTTGAAGTCGAAAGCCATGCGTTCCTCACTCGTCATCGTGGTTGCGCCATGATTCTAGAGCCGCACACAGCGCCACGGCACAAAGCTGACAATCAAGTGTCAGCTTTGCCCACCTTGGTCTCGGGTTTCGATTAGTGTCGCCTTCATGGCCGCCCGAGACGACGCCCCGCGCTCACCCGACCGCTCCGCCTGGACGGCCGGGCCCGTCCCGATCTCGACGGCCGCCGAACAGGTCGGCACCAGTGCCCGCATGCTGCGCTACCGCGAGGGTCTCGGGCTGCTGCCCCGCACGCAGGAGCAGCCGACCGGGCGCGGCCACCGGCACCGCAGGTTCACCGAGGAGGACCTCCGGACGATCGCCACGGGCCTGGAACTGGAACGCGAGTTCGACATCCCCCCGGCCGCGCTGGCGTTCGCCCTGCGCGTGCTCGCCGAACCGGACGTGCTGGCGCGCGTGCGCGAGCACGGCGAGCGCCTCGGACGCCTGGCGGCCGCGCCCACCCGTGCGCTGGACTTCGACAAGCAGAAGGCGATGCGGCTCCTCCAGGACCGGCGCCGCTGAGCCGGACCCCGGCCCCACGGGGCCCACCGGCCCCGGGACCTCGCAACCCCGGCCCCACCGGACCCACCAGCACGGGTTCCGCGACCCCGACGCCGGACACGACGCGGGGTTCACACCCGTGCGCGTCCGGTCACGGCCACAGATGGGTCCCCCGGACAGGTTTTGGCGTGGAGCGCACGGGCTACGGAGTCTGACGTGGATACCCTTAGCGGCAGCGCGGCCCCGGACCGTCTCCCGGAGCGCGTGCGCGATGACCTCATGGACGTTGACCGGCTCCGGGCGATCTGGGCCCAGCACCGCCAGGGCCAGTCCCGCGACGCCCGCGGAGCCGCGCGGCGAGCGTCCGTGCACCACCGCGTCCGGCAGATGGGCGGCGGCCCCGCCCTGGAGTCGCTGCTGGAGTCCGCCTCCGGCGACCGGATGTCCGGTCGCCCCGTGACCCCCGAGGTCGTCGAGGAGCTCAACCACGACGCCGCCGCCCTGCCCGACGGCTGCGCCTCCCGCTCGCCCCGGCGCGAGCTCGGCGCCGACCGGGCCCGCCGCCTGGCCGCGGCCGCCGCGCTCCCGGCGCACCCGGTGGTGCGGGCCGCCCACACCTACGCCGAGTGCGTGGCCGTGCTGACCGAGCTGGACGAGTCGGACGCGCCCCGCGACCGGTCCCCGTACGTGCTGCCGTGGGTCCTGGCGTCCCTGGTGCTGCGCCGCGCGGACTTCCCGCCGCTGCTGCCGGACCCGGCGTCGGAGCCGGCCCGGCCGGACGACGCCTTCGTCACCCTGGTGGGCCGGTTCGCCCGCCTGGTGACCGGTGCCCTGCGCGACGAGCTGAGCTGGACCTCCGATGCCGTGCCCCAGCCCCGGTCCGCGATCCCGCCGCTGGCCGCCGTGCTGCGCAGACGCCTGCAGGACTACCTCCACTCACGCGCGGAGTCGGTGTCCCTGATCCTGCGCTCCATGGATCCCGAAGCCCGCGCGTCGGTGCGCTCGGGGGGCGCGGACGCCCCGTCCGCCGACGCCGCCGGCGCCGCCGCCGCGGCGCCCACCGTGCTCACCCCGGGGGCCGCGCACTGGTGGACGGTGCTGGAGCTGGCGGTCGGCGACGCCTCGCTGACCCTGGCCGTGGTGGTCCAGGAGATCGGGCACCCGCGGACCGGTGTGCTCGCGGTGACCGCCAACGCCCGCCTGGCCACCGCCGAGGGAGTACGCGACGCGCTGGACATGACCGGGGAGGACAGCGTCACGGTGATCCCCACCGACTGCGCGGACGACCGCTGGCCCCAGGTGCGCGACCTCGTCGACGAGGCACTCTCCCGCTCCATGCAGGCGCTCACCCGCGTCTGAGACGGCCTTCCGGCGTGACGGACTCCCGGTCCGTCGCCGGCGTGACGGACCCCCAGCGCGGCGATCGCCCTGCGAAACCCCGGCCATGGCCGGGACGCGGGCGCCCGTCCTAGGCGATCGAGAGGATCACGATCAGCAGGACCAGGATCACGATCGTGATCAGCACCGCCGGGATGACCCAGCTCTGCTGGAGGACGGAGTTCTGCTCCACGGGCGGCCGGGGGTGCTGCATCCCGGGACGCGCGAAGGTCTGGTTGGGGTTCATCCCGGTCGCGAGCGGGTTGCCCGCGTGCGGTGCCACGTGCGGCGCGGGCCGCGGCTGGGGGTAGCCGGCGGGGGCTCCGGGAACTCCGGGCATCCCCGGGGTGCCGGGCCGGGGGTTGGAGACCCCAGGGTGGCCGCCGAACCCGTGGCGCGGGTCGGAGCTCACGGGGTGGCCCATCTGGCCCGGCCGCGGGTTGGACATCCCCGGGTGCTGGCCCATGCGGGGGTCCGAGGTCATCGGGGGGTGCCCGCCGGTGGCGTGCTGCTGGGGGTGGGGCGGCTGCGGCTGCGGGGGTCCCTGGGGCCGCATGGGCGGCATCTGGCCGCCGGTGATCAGCCCCGTCTGGGCGATCTGCTCACCCTGCTTGAGGGCGTCGTCGGCGGCGGAGTCGTCCGCCGGGCCGTCGTGGCCCAGCAGGCGCATGAGCAGGGTCTGCGCGTTGGGGCGGTTGTCGGGGTTCTTGTCCAGGCAGGACTCGACGATCGGGCGCAGGGCCTCGTCCATGCCGTCCAGCTCGGGCGGCGCGCTCACGACCCGGTGCACCACCGCCGGCACGGTGTCGGCGCCGAAGGGCGCCTTGCCGGTGGAGGCGAACGCGATGACGCAGCCCCAGGCGAAGATGTCGCACTTGTCGGTGATCCCGCGGCCCTCGATCTGCTCGGGCGCCATGTAGGAGGGCGTACCGACGATCGAGTTGGTCATGGTGGCCGTGCCGTCGTCGACCCGGGCGATGCCGAAGTCGATCACGCGCGGGCCGTCCGGGCCCAGGAGGACGTTGCCGGGCTTGAAGTCGCGGTGGACGATCCCGGCCTTGTGGATGGCCACCAGCGCCGTCGCGGTGGAGACCGCCAGGCGCTGCAGGCGCGAGCCCTTCTGGGTGGCGCCCTTGGCGATGGTCTCCTGCAGGTCCTTGCCGGGCACGAACTCGCTGACCACGTAGGGCGGGTCGCTGTCGAGCTGGGCGTCGATGATCGCGGCGGTGCAGAAGGACGCGACCTTCTGCGCTGCGCGGACCTCCTTCTCGAACCGCTTGCGCAGGTCGGTGTCCTGGGACCACTGGTCGTTGAGGACCTTGACCGCGACTTCCTCGCCGTCCGGGTCCTCCGCGAGGTAGACGATGCCCTGGCCGCCCTTTCCCAGGCGTCCGGTCACGCTGTATTCACCGAACGATGCGGGGTCGCTCGGCCGTAGCGATTCGGGACCGGGCATCTGTGTCCTCCAGGGAGGTCGTCTTGGCGGGGCGCAGCACCAGGGTACGGGTTGTGGGGAATACCGCGGCGCGGTCCCTCACGTCCGAAAGGGACACCTCGTCCCCTGTCGCTCCCGATATGACTGCCGAAACGTCCGTAACGTTCCCTCCGACCTCAACCGATTTTTCGGGCCTCATCGACCAGCAGGACCGGAATGCCGTCCCTGATGGGATAGGCGAGGCCGCTCTCGTCACAGACGAGTTCGTCGGTCTCGGGGTCGTGGCGCAGCGGGGCCTGGCTCTGCGGGCAGGCCAGGATCTCCAGGAGCCAGTCGTCGATCTTCGTGCTCATCGTTCTCGTTCCTCGTATGGTGCCCCGGCCGTCGAAGCCGGAGCCGTGGTGCCGGCGGAGCCGGACGGGCGCGGAACCCTGCGGCCCGCGCCCATCCCTCCATGATGCCCGGTCAGGCTCGGACGATGGACAGGACCTCGTCGCGCAGCGCGGCCACCTGGGCATCGTCGGCCGCCTCCACGTTGAGCCGCAGCAGCGGCTCGGTGTTGGAGGCGCGCAGGTTGAACCACGCGCCGCCGGGCAGGGCGACCGTCATGCCGTCGAGCTCGTCGATCGTGACGCCCTCGCGGCCCTCGAAGGCCGCGCGCACCGCGGCCATGCGGCCGGGGGCGTCGTCGACCCTGGAGTTGACCTCGCCGGAGGCCGCGTAGCGCGTGTACTCCCGGGTGATCTCGGAGAGCGGACGGTCGTCCGTCCCCAGGACCCGCAGGACGTGCATCGCGGCGAGCATACCGGTGTCGGCCTTCCAGAAGTCCCGGAAGTAATAGTGGGCGGAGTGCTCGCCGCCGAAGATCGCGCCCGTCTCGGCCATGGTCGCCTTGATGAAGGAGTGGCCGACACGGGTGCGCAACGGCACGCCGCCGCGCTCGCGCACGATGTCGGCGACCGCGGCCGAGGTGATGAGGTTGTGGATGATCGTCGCGCCGGGCTCGCGCTCCAGCTCCTGGGCCGCCACGAGGGCGGTGATGGCCGAGGGCGGCACGGCCTCGCCCCGCTCGTCGATGACGAAGCAGCGGTCGGCGTCGCCGTCGAAGGCCAGGCCGATGTCGGCCCCGGACTCACGCACCTTGGCCTGGAGGTCGACCAGGTTGTCGGGGTCGAGGGGGTTGGCGGGGTGGTTGGGGAAGGTGCCGTCCAGCTCGAAGAACAGGGGCAGGATCTCCAGCGGCAGGCCGCCGTCCTGCAGGACGGCCGGCACCGTGTGGCCGCCCATGCCGTTGCCCGCGTCCACGGCGACCTTGAGCGGGCGGATCCCGGACAGATCGACCAGGTCGCGCAGGTAGGCGGCGTAGCCGGGCAGCAGGTCCTTCTCCGTCACGGAGCCCCGCGGGCCGTCGTGGGCCGGCACTCCCTTCTCCGCGAGCCGGCGGATCTCGTCGAGTCCGGTGTCGGAGCTGATGGGCGCCGCGCCGGCCCGGCACATCTTGATGCCATTGTACTCGGCGGGGTTGTGGCTGGCGGTGAACATGGCGCCGGGCAGGTCCAGCTGCCCCGAGCCGTAGTACAGGAGGTCGGTGGAGCCGAGGCCGGTGAAGACCACGTCCACGCCCTGGGAGGTGACACCCTCCCCGAAGGCGGTGGCCAGCTCCGGCGATGAGGGGCGCATGTCGTGTGCGACGACGACCGCGGGGCCGCCGACCACGTGCGCGAAGGCCGCTCCGATGGCGCGGGCGATACCCGCGTCGAAGGTGTCCGGGATCACCCCGCGCACGTCGTACGCCTTGAAGATGCTTCCGAGATCAGCCACGTCTGCTCCGGCCCAGTCGGTTCTGCTCCAGATTCGGTCCCGCGCACGGACGGGTCCGCGCGCGCTACAAAACTAGCAAGCGGTCCCCGCGGCCCCCCAGGGGCACCACCGACGGCGACGGTGCGCGTCCGGTCAGTCGCGGGGCCTGCGGGGCGGGCCGGGCTCGCCCCGGCCGGGGTCGGAGCGGACCACGCGCAGGTGTCCGCGGCGCAGGGTCTCGGCGCCCTCGCCGACGGCCTCGTCGGGCTCGCGGCGCGCCGGCGGGCGGGCGGCCTCACGCACGGCGTCGGCGAGCGCCTCCAGGTCGTCGCTCCCGGGGCCTCCGCCCGAGGTCTCCACCGGCAGGCGTACGACCTCCCACCCGCGCGGGGCGGTCAACCGCTCCGCGTGCATGGCGCACAGGTCGTAGCAGTGCGGCTCCACGTAGGCGGCGAGCGGTCCGAGGACGGCCGTCGAGTCCGCGTAGACGTACGTGAGCGTGAATACGGCTGGTTGTCTGCACGCGGTACGGGAGCAGCGTCGAACTGGGCTCACAGCCACTGACTGTATGCCCTTACCGAGGGACACGCCAGCTTCGTGCCATGAACCGGGCCGTTTCGGGTCATGTCCGCACCACGTCCGCGTTCCCGATCCCGCACCGTGTCCGGGGTGCCCCGTGCATCCGCCTCTGGCACGAGTCCACGTTCGAGACGCATGGGACTACGCGCGGGGCCCGGGATGGCTTAGTCTCGAAGTGTGCGACGAGTGCGCCTTTCCAGTGGCCAACCAGACCGAGTGCGGCGCCGGGACCGCCGCGGCCGAGGCATCCGCGGTCCTCTCGTGCCCTCTGACCTGCCGGTATTCCGTAGCCGAGCGCAGGCCTTCGACGACCTTGTCCTGGACGCGGTCGAACGCCTGGAGCGCCTGTGGGCCCGGGAGCTGGCCAACGTGGACTTCCTCGTCGAGGACGTCCCCCCGATCCCGCCCGGCGAGCGTCCGACCGAGGCGATCCCCTTCTCCCGCCTGGACACCGACCCCGCGGGCCGCGCCCGCATCGTGGTCTACCGGCGCCCGGTGGAGATCCGCACCAAGGATCCCGAGGAGATGGCCCTGCTCGTCCACGAGACCGTGGTCGAGGAGGTCGCCAACCTCCTGGGGGTGGAGCCGGAGTCGGTGGACCCGGAGAGCTAGCTGCTGTGCTTTTCTGGGGCCTCCGCTCGTTCCTCGCTTCGGCCCGTGCTCGTGCGCCCGGAAGACGCGCCCTTCGGTCCTTCCGGTGCACTCCCTCGTTCCTCGGGAGTGCACCTCCAGGCCCTCCAGGACGCGTCGGCGCCCTCCTCGTGCTTTTCTGGGGCCGCCGCTCGTTCCTCGCTTCGGCCCGTGCTCGGGGCGCCGAGTAGCCAGTGTTCTTCGTCGTCGACTTGCCTTGCTCGCAGGCTCGCTGCGGCCCCGTCTCCTCCTGCAGAACACTGGCGCGCCCCTCGCGAACCCCCCAGCGGTCCCCTCACCTGTAGAGGCTTCATCCCCCCAGGGGTCCCCAACACTGAACGGCCTACCTTTACCCCCCCTCGGGTGAACGTAGGCCGTTTTCGTGCTGCTTCAACCCCTTGTGGCCTCCGATGCGCGATGGCCTACCTGTCACCCCTTGGGGTTGAGGTAGGCCGTGTCGTGCGGCGTCGACCCCCTGGGCCTGGGGCACATGGGGTCTGCGTATGTGCCTTCGGTGCCTTCCGGGGGGTGGGCGTGGGGCGTCCCTGCTCGGTGTGCCCGTGGGGGTTTGAAGCCTCTACAGGTGTGGGGACCACAGGGGGGTTGCGGGGGGTGTGCGGGGTTGCGTGGGAGGAGCCGGAGCGAGGAACGAGCGCAGGCGACGACGAGGAACCCCGTGCGGCCCCCGCACGGGCCAAAGCGAGGAACGAGCGGCGGCCCAAAGAAAACACAGGGGTGAGGGGCGCGCCGGTGCCTACAGGAGGAGCCAAGCCGGAGCGAGGAACGAGCGCAGGCGCAAGCGACGACGAAGGACCCGGCGTCAAGCGCCCCGAACCCTCGCCCCGAACCCAACCCAACCCCAACCCAACCCTCACACAACTCCGACCATGCTGTCGCGGACCACCGGCAGCTCCACCCGAACGGGTGCCGGATGGACCGGAGCGACGCTGAGCGCCTCCCCCGAGCGCAGCACGCGGGCGGCGTGCACCGAGCCCGCGGACTCCTCCAGCAGCTCCAGGCGGACCGCGTAGGCGTCTTCCGGGTCGGTCCCCGGCGGGCGTTCCCAGGCGTCGTCCTCGGTGCCGAACACGCGTGTGGTGCCCGCGCCGACCGTGATCTTCACGGCGTCGCCCTGGGTGCCGTCGGCCCCGATCGGGGTGGCGATCATCGACACGTCCGCGTCCACCGCGCCCAGGACCAGCTGTGTCTCGACGTCCTCGGGGACGTTGGCCAGGACGGCGGTCGTGTCGTGGGGGAAGGCCAGCGGCTCGACGGCGGCGGAGTAGGCCGTCTCGACGACGTCGCCGCCGGAGTCCTGGATCTCGGCGAGGACTCCCGCGACGACGGGCACGTCCGACTCCACGACCACGGTTCCGGGCTCGCCGTCCAGCGCCGTCTCCAGCGTCAGCCACGCGGACGCGGCGGGGGCGACGTCGAGCACGAGCGGTTCCTCCGCCGTGCCGGTGGCCTCCTCCTCGTCCGCGTCCTCGGGGCGGACCACGTGGACCCGGACCTCGGCGGGCGCGTCACCCGGCGCGGCCACGTACAGCCGGCGTGTGCCCTCGCCGCCGAGCGCTCCGGGAATGACGTGCTCCACGCCCGGGTCCGTCGTGGGCGGGACCCAGTCGGTGGCGCCGGAGGAGTGCTCGGCCAGCAGCGCGGCGCCCACCCGGCCCGTGCTGGTGCGCACGTGGACGCCGATGGCGCCGGTGTTCTGGACGAGTTCGGTCAGGTCGAGTTCGGTGGACTCCCCCGCAGCCAGGGCGATGCCGCGGCTCTCGGAGGAGTAGGAGGGTCCCTCGAGGGTGAACACGTCCACGCTCACGGTGGCGCGCGAGTCCTCGGGATTGGCGAGGTGGGCGGTGAGGGAGTCCACCGCCACGTCGTCGGGGTCGTTTCCGCCGGGCAGGGCGAACCAGGTGCCGATGGAGGGCTCCAGGCAGCGGACCTCGGTGACCTCGTCGTCGGACACGGTGACCTGCGCGGCGTCGAGCCCGGAGGCCAGGGCGCCATCGGCGTGCAGCGCGACGGGGTCGGTCTCCGTGCCCGTGTCGGTGTCCCAGAGCAGGCCAGGCTCGGTGAGCTCGTCGCCGAGGGTGCGGTCGGCCGCCGACGCGTCCACGGCCTCGTCGGTGGGTTCCGCCGACTCCTCCGCGTCCTCGTCGGGCTCGCCCACCGCGGGGACCGGGGCGGCCCGCAGGGAGCCCACGTCGTCGCGGTCCACCCGGGGCGCGAACGCGCGGATCGAGCTGTCGGCGTCGTCGGCGGACTCGTGCGGGGCCGGGCACACGCGAATGGAGTGGTCCGGGCGGACCGTGCCGGGCTCGCTCGCGCCCAGGACGGCGTTGACCGGCCGGATGACGTAGGCGATGCCCAGCATCGTCACCATCGCCAACGCGACCAGCCCGAACAGGGCGAAGCGGTTCTCCACGATCAGTCGCACGGGTTACTCCTGCCCCTCGTTCGCGGTGGTGCTCGTACCGCCGCCGGAGCGGCCACGCCCGTCCCTGCCGCGGGTCCGCCGCCGGGTGCCCCGGGTTCCGCGCCGCCGGCCGCCCTCGCGGGCGACGGGCAGCGCGCCGGTCGACACCTTCTCCTCCGGGCGGTCCGGCACCGCCCGTTCGGACGCCTCGGTCCCGGCGCGGGCGCCCCTGGACCGGCCCGACCTGGACCGGCGGCGCGACCGCCGCAGCCCCTCGGGGCGGCGGGGCCGGGGCGTGGGCGTGGACTCGATGAGCCGCACGTCCTCCTCGGTCCGCACGCCCGGTGCGGCCAGGACCGCCACCACGACGACCAGGACGGCCTGGGTGACCAGCCACGCGGTGTGGACGTAGTCGGTGTGCCACACGCGCACCTCACCGCCGTCCACGGGCAGTTCCCAGGCCTGGTTGCCGTGTTCGGTGGACACCGGGGCCAGTTCGGTGCCGTCGAGGGTGGCGCGCCATCCGCCGTCGGCGGGCTCGCCCAGGGAGAGCACCCGCCCTGCGCCGCCGGGGGCCGCCCGCGCGGTGAGGTCGCCCGCCTCGCCCCGCACGGTCAGCGCCTCGGCCGCGATGCCGTCCTCGGCCACCACGCGCAGCGCGCCGCCGGAATCGCTCAGCCGCCAGAGCGCGTACTGGTCGGACAGCGACTGGCGTTCCAGTCCGGGCGTCCCGTCGAGGGTGTCGACCATGGTGGTGTCGGAGGGCCCGGCGATGTCGGGGCGCGGGTAGAGCACGTACTGAACGCCGTAGTCGGCGAGGGTGAAGAGCTGGTCGCCGCCGTGACCCACGGCCAGTTCGGCGACGGCCCGCTCCATGACCGCGCGCGCCTCCGGCGAGGGCGTGACGCGCTCCTCGCCCAGCCGCGGTTCGCTCCCGCGCACGATCACGTAGTCCACTGCCCCGTCCCCGTCCGGGGTCACCACCAGGGTGCGCGGCCGGGTGCCGTCCTCGCTGAGCGTCTCCAGGGCACCCGGGACGACGGGGACGAAGTCCGCGGTGACCGGCCCGTCCACGCCCTCCCACATCCACAGCGCGGCGGCTGTGACGGGAGTGGCCATGGCGAGCGCGGCCACACCGAGGGCGAACACGCGTCGGCCGCCGCGCCCGAACCAGCGCCGGAGACCGCCGGCGTCCGTGCCGTCGCCCCTGGCCATCTCGCCGAACGCGCGGGCGGCACTGGCCGAGGCCAGCAGGACCGCGGTGGCGGCGAAGGCCAGGGCCACCCCCGGCCAGACCGCCGCCGGCGGTCCGCCGAAGTACGGCTCGATGACGATCCGGCTGGTGAGGACCGCGACGAGGATGCCGAACAGGGCCAGCGTCCATCCCGCCGCGACGAGCATCCGGTTGCGGAGCAGCAGGAGTGAGCACAGGGCCGCGGCCAGGAACCCGGAGGTCACCCAGAACGGCGGGGCGCCGGGGCCGCCCGGGGAGAGCATGAGCGGTTCGTAGGGGGCCGCGCCCGGATCCGAGAGCTCGGGCCGGTGCAGGCCGGCCTCCAGCAGCCACAGCGACGGGTGTAGCAGCAGCTCCAGCGACCACGGCATCAGCAGCACGATCGGCAGGGCCAGGCTCAGCAGGATGCTCACGTGGATGCGGCGCCCCAGGTGGGCGAAGGCGACCGCGACGAGAACACCGGTGGCCGCGCACAGCAGCCACACCATCGGCACGAAGGCGGTGGCCACGGCCAGGGTCAGTCCCAGCCCCCAGGCGGCCCGCCGCGAGTGCCGGGGCGGCATCGAGACCACCCGTACCAGCAGGAGCCCGAGCACCGGCAGCAGCGCGTGCACGAGCGCGGTGCCCAGGCGGCCCTGGGCGACCGCGCCGATCGCCACGGGCAGCAGTGCGTAGGCACCGGCCATCCACAGGCGGGCCGGCCGGTAGCGCAGCACCTCGCGGGCCAGGAGGTAGGCGGTCAGTCCCGCCAGCGGCACGCAGCCCAGCAGGATGATGGTCACCGCCAGCCACGGCTTGCCCAGGGTCAGCGTGGACAGCAGCGCGAGCAGCCCGACGTAGGGCGGGACGGGCCCGTCCGAGCCCAGACCGCTGTCGGGGTACCCGGACAGGTACAGCGACCACAGGTCGCCCGCCGTGCCCGCGACCGGCGGCAGGGCCCCGCCGGCGAGCATGTCGCCGAACAGCAGGGAGCGCCCGGCGACCAGGGCGACCACGACCAGGCCCCCGACCAGGAGCGGACCGGGCCGCAGCAGGACGCGGCGGACGAAGCCGTTGCGGTCGTCGGGGGTCTCGTCGTCCCCGTCGGTGCCGGGTTCGGCGGTCACGGCCTGGTGCCGGCCGGGGGTGTTGCGCACCGGGTCCCCGGACAGCACGCCGGTGACCGCGTCGTGGAACTGGCGCACGGCCACGCCGCGCGCCAGGAACGGCCGGATGGCGCTGTAGGTGCGGCGGCGGTCGCGGCGGCGCCGGAAGCGCGCGCGGGCCAGCCGGAAGGGCCGCAGGTACACGAGCGTGATCGCCGCAGCCTCGTCCAGTGCGTTGGCGGGCTGCTTGATGAGCAGGTACATCAGCACGCGCAGCAGCGAGCCGACGGAGTTGCGCAGCAGGGCCGCGACCATTCCGCCGAAGGGCAGGTTGGCCAGCAGTACGAACACGGCGTGGCGCCGGTCGGCCCGGCGCGGGTGGTTGCGGGTGGCAGTGATGGGCCGCCGGCGGCGTGCCGAGGCCTCGGCGTGGTAGGCGACCGCGTCGGTGACCAGGACCGCGCGCAGGCCGGCGCCGCCCACGCGCCAGCAGAAGTCGATGTCGTCGCGGAAGAGCGGGAGGGCGGGGTCGAAGCCGCCGAGCCGGTCCCACACGTCGCGGCGGATGAGCATGCCGGCGCTGGAGACGGCGAGGACCTGGCGGTTGCCGTCGTGCTGCCCGTGGTCGAACTCGCGCTGTTCCAGTCCGGTCTCGCGGCGGCCCGCGCCGTCGATGGTGACGCCGGCCTCGACCAGCAGGCGGCGGTCGAACCAGTCGCGGAGCTTGGGCCCCAGGACGGCGGCGCGCGGGTCCTGGTCGGCGGCGGCCAGGAGGTGTTCGAGGGCGTCGTGCTCCGGGGTGAGGTCGTCGTGGACGAGCCAGATCCACTCGGTGGCGTCGTCGTCGAAGCCGCGCACGGGCGTGGTGGAGCGTGGCAGCTCCAGGGCGGCACGCACGGCGTCGCCGAAGCCGGTGTCGGCGGGCAGGTCGAGGACAGCGTCGGAGGGCAGGTACTCGGCGAGCGTGTCAGGGCTGTCGTCGGTACTGCCGGTGTCCGCCGCCACGACGCGTTGGACGGGCCGGGTCTGTGCGCGGACCGCCGCCAAGGTCTCCGGAAGCCAGCGGGCACCGTCGTGGTTGACGACGACCACGGTGACGACGTGTCGGGCGGAATCCTGGTCAAGCACGGCTGTGGTGGGTTCTCTCCGGGAGAAGGGGTGGGCACCGGTGTCCGGGCCCGTGCGGGTACCGGCCGCGGAGGCCGGCGGTCGGCGGGCGCGTGAGCGCGCCGGAGGCGGCCCGCCGGGGGCGAGCCGGGACATCACGATACGCCACCCGGCACCATTCGGGACCTATTCGGCGCAGCCGCCCCCGGCCCGACCATAGGGGGCATTTCGCACCAGTGGTGCGTTCTGCGCAATGCGATCGTTCTCCACGAACACCCCGAACATGAAGAACGCGCGCCCGGGCTCATGGCCCGAACGCGCGTCTTCGCGTCAGCTCCTACAGCATGTCCGCCAGGAAATCGAAATCCCCTCCGGCGGCTTTCTTCAGCCTTCGGCGCTCACGCTCGGAGAGTCCCCCCCAGATACCGAAGCGCTCATCGTGCTCCAGTGCGTATTCCAGGCACTCCGCACGTACCTCGCACGACTGGCAGACCTTCTTCGCTTCCCGGGTCGAGCCGCCCTTCTCGGGGAAGAACGCCTCCGGGTCGGTCTGCGCGCACAGGGCACGTTCCTGCCAGCCCAGATCTTCATCCGAGCCGTGCGCCAGCGGGATGACCTCGCTCATGCGCACCTCCTGTTGCCCCCCATAGATGTCCCCGGCCCTTTTCGTCCCCCAGGCCGGGTGGAATCCCACCTTGAAATTACACGTGGCCGCGTGACCGATAGTCAAGCGCCCTGCGTGGTAATCCACTGAATATCATGTAACGAACCGCCAACGGCGGCTCCGCGATGTCCGTTCTGCGGATTACCACGCAATTCACGGCCTTCCAAGGCGGCGGGAGCGTGGAGCCCCGTACGGGGTCAGCGCCGCTCTTCTCCGCCGTACCAACTCTGCTGGCCCCCGGTACCGCTCTGTCCCTGCTGGTCAGAGCCGTAGCCGGAACCGGAGCCGTACTGGCCTCCGTAGGACCCGCCCGCCTGGCCGGCCGCGTCGGTTCCGTTGTTCTCACCGGAGTTAAAGAAAGGTTCAACTCCGCCGTCGGCCGGAGTGTCCTGCGTCTGACCGGCCTGGTCCGCGCCCTGGTACCAGCCGTACTGGATCGCGTCCTGGGCGGCCTGCTCACCGGAGTTCTGGGCCGCGTCGGTGCCCGGCTGACCGCCGTCGTAGGACTGCGGCGCGTACTGGGAGGGGTCGTAGGCCGCGTACTCGCCCTGCTGCTGGGCCGCGGCGTCGGTGCCGTACTGCTGGCCGTAGGCCTGCTGGGCACCGGTCCCGTACTGCTGACCGTACGCGGCCTGCTGCTGGGCCGCCGCGTCATAGGCCTGCTGCTGACCCGAGGCGTCGGTCCCGTACTGCTGACCGTACGCCGCCTGCTGCTGCGCCGCCGCGTCATAGGCCTGCTGCTGACCCGAGGCGTCCGTACCGAACTGCTGGCCGTAGGCCTGCTGGGCACCGGTCCCGTACTGCTGGCCGTACGCGGCCTGCTGCTGGGCCGCCGCGTCATAGGCCTGCTGCTGACCGGAAGCGTCCGTACCGAACTGCTGGCCGTACGCCGCCTGCTGCTGCGCCGCCGCGTCGTAGCCCTGCTGCTGACCGGAAGCGTCCGCGCCGTACTGCTGGCCGTACGCCGCCTGCTGCTGCGCCGCCGCGTCGTAGCCCTGCTGCTGGCCGTACGCCTGCTGGGCGCCGGTCCCGTACTGCTGACCGTAGGCGGCCTGCTGCTGACCGGTCTGCATGGGGTCGGCGCCGGTCTGGGTCGGGTCGCCCGCGGCCGGCTGAACGGGGTAGCCGGGCTGGGCGAAGGACTGCTGGGCCCCCGTCGCGGGCGGGTAGGCCTGCGGGTTGTACTGCGGCTGCTGCGACTGCTGGGGCCGCGGCACCAGCTCGGGGTTGTTGAAGACCTTGAGCAGGACGAAGCCGAGCAGGCCGAGCACGGCGCCGTGGCTCAGCGTGGAGAACATGGAGGCGAAGCCGAAGCCGGCGTTCTCGGCGCCGATGAATCCCGTGATCAGTCCGATCAGCGCGAACAGCAGCCCGACACCGACCATGATCATCGCGGTCACCACGACCGGGGCCGCGGCGGCGCGCGAGCGCTGGTCGGTGACGACCACGGCGACCGCGGCCGCGACCAGGAGGACGATCCACACTCCGTAGAAACCGGAACCGGCACCGCTCATCGCGGACGCGAACGTCCCGGGGTAGCTCGACCCCGCGATCATGCGGATGAGACTCGCCAGCATGGAAGCGCCCGCGGCTCCCAGGAGGATCCAGGCCCCCAGCGGGCGCAGGCGGTCTAGTGATTCGGTGTTCAAGAGAGGTTCCCCTCTGCTGCTTCGCCGTCGCGTCGGTGAAAGCTTGGCATATCGTCGGTCGGTCAGATGAATCGACCGGATCCGGACAGAACCTGGGGACACCGGGCACCGGTCGACAGAATGAGATGGCGGCCGGGGCGGCCGGGTTCACGAAGTCCCGGCGCCAGATCGGTCACACCTGTGTCGCGCGCCCACGGCGGGGCAGACGACCCATACACGCCACCAGCCTGCCAGACTTGGACGCATGCGGATAGTCGTACCGGCCGGCGGTATCGGCGGCGCACGTTTCCTTCGCGGCCTCAAGGCGGCGCTGGGAACGGACGCACCTGCCCCCGAAGACCAGACCACAGGCAGCAGCATCACCGTCATCGGCAACACCGGTGACGACATCACCCTGTTCGGACTGAGGATCTGTCCGGATCTGGACACGGTGATGTACACCCTCGGCGGCGGCATCAACGAGGAACAGGGGTGGGGCCGCACCGACGAGTCCTTCACCGTCAAGGAGGAGCTCGCGGCCTACGGGATGCAGCCCACCTGGTTCGGGCTCGGCGACCGGGACACCGCCACCCACATCGTGCGCGCGCAGATGCTCGCGGCGGGCTACCCGCTCTCCGCGGTGACCGAGGCCCTGTGCGACCGCTGGCGGCCCGGTGTGCGCCTCCTGCCCATGACCGACGACCAGGTCGAGACGCACGTGGTCGTCGACGGCGGCCAGGGCCGCCGGGCCATCCACTTCCAGGAGTGGTGGATCCGGCACCGCGCCGCCCTGCCCGCGGAGCAGATCGTCAGCGTGGGCGCCGAGTCGGCCAAGCCCGCGCCCGGGGTCCTGGCCGCGATCGCCGAGGCGGACGCGGTCATCCTGCCGCCGTCCAACCCCGTCGTCAGCGTCGGTTCCGTCCTCAACGTCCCCGGGATGCGCGAGGCCATGGCCGACAAGACCGTGGTGGGCGTCTCGCCCATCATCGGCGGAGCCCCCGTCCGCGGCATGGCCGACGCCTGCCTGAGCGCGATCGGCGTGGAGACCTCCGCGGGCGCGGTCGCCGAGCACCTGGGCGCGGACCTGCTCGACGGCTGGCTGGTCGACGAAGCGGACGCCGGTACCGCCGTCGAGGGGATCGAGGTCCGCTCGCGGCCGCTGTACATGACCGGGCCGGAGGAGACCGAGGCGATCGCCCGGGCCGCCGTCGACCTGGCCGTCGAGCTCGCGGGGACGGACCGGTGAGCGCCCGCGTCAGCGTCCGCGGACTGGACGGCATCCCCGAGGTCCGCGAGGGCGACGACCTGGTGGCGCTGGTCGCCGAGGCCGTCGCGGCCTCCGGGACGCCGCTGGCCGACGGCGACGTGCTCGTGGTCACCTCCAAGATCGTCAGCAAGGCCGAGGGCCGCTCCCGCCGGATGGACCGCGAGGAGGCCATCGACGCGGAGACCGTGCGCGTCGTGGCCCGCGCGGGCCGGACCCGGATCGTGCAGACCCGCCAGGGCCTGGTGATGGCCGCGGCCGGCGTCGACGCCTCCAACGTCGAGCCGGGCACGGTGCTGCTGCTGCCGGAGGACTCCGACGCCTCCGCCCGCGCCCTGCGCGCGGGACTGCGCGAGCGCCTGGGCGTGCGGGTGGGGGTCATCGTGTCCGACACCTTCGGCCGCCCCTGGCGGGTGGGACAGACCGACGTGGCCATCGGGGCCGCCGGTGTCGTCCCCGTCCAGGACCTGCGCGGCACCGCCGACGCGCACGGGAACGTGATGGAGGCCACGGTCAACGCGGTCGCCGACGAGATCGCCGGCGCGGGGGAACTGGTCAAGGGCAAGACGAGCGCGGTCCCGGTCGCGGTGGTCGGCGGGCTCGGCGACCTGGTCACCGAGGAGGACGGCCCGGGTGCGGCGGCCATCGTGCGCCCGGCCGACGCGGACCTGTTCCGGTACGGCTCGCGGGACGTGGTCCCGGCCCGCCGCACCGTGCGCTCGTTCTCGGACCGGCCGGTCGACCCGGCCGCCGTGCGCCGCGCGGTGGCCACGGCGGTCACGGCGCCCGCGCCGCACCACACCACGCCGTGGCGGTTCGTGCTCGTGGAGTCGGCGCACACGCGCAAGCGCCTGCTGGACGCGATGCTCCAGGCGTGGGTGGCCGACCTGCGGGCCGACGGGTTCTCCGAGGAGGCCATCGCCCGCCGCACCCGGCGCGGCGACGTGCTCCGGGAGGCGCCCTACCTGGTGGTGCCGTTCCTCGTCGCGGACGGCGCCCACCCCTACCCCGATGAGCGCCGAGCCGCGGCCGAGCAGTCGATGTTCCTCGTGGCAATGGGCGCCGGGGTGCAGAACCTGCTGGTCGGACTGGCCATGGAGGGCCTGGGTTCGGCCTGGATCTCCTCGACGATGTTCTGCGCCGACGTGGTGCGCGAGGTGCTCGACGTCCCGGCCGAGTGGCGGCCCATGGGTTCGGTGGCGGTCGGGCACGCGGCCGAACCGCCCCGGGACCGGCCGCCGCGCGACCCGGAGGACTTCATCGCCGTCAGGTAAGGGAGGGGTTGGGGTTGGGGAGGGTTCGGGTTGGGTTCGGGGCGAGGGCTCGGGTGCCCTATGCCGGGTCCTTCGTCGTCGCCTGCGCCTGCGCTCGTTCCTCGCTCCGGCTTGGCTCCTCCTGCAGGCACCGGCGCGCCCCTCACCCCTGTGCTTTCATTGGGCCTCCGCTCGTTCCTCGCTTCGGCCCGGACAGACCCCCTGTGGTCCCCACGAGCACGTCGCTCACGTCAACCCCCCAGGGGTTCACGCAGACCCGCACGTGCACACCCACTCCCCAGCGCCTCCGAAGGCACACACGCGCACGGTCAACCCTGAGTGGTTGCCGCGAGCGGAACCGGTCACGCTCAACCCCCACGGCTCCGAAGGCGCGAACGCGCAAGCCCAACCCGCTGTGCCTGAGGGCCAGCCGGTTGAAGCTGAACGAGAGCGGCCTACGTCCACCCGAGGGGGGTAAAGGTAGGCCGTTCAGTGTTGGGGACCCCTGGGGGGTTGAAGCCTCTACAGGTGAGGGGACCGCTGGGGGGTTGGCTCGGGGCGCGCCCGTGTTCTGCAGGAGGAGACGGGGCCGCAGCGAGGAACGAGCGGCGGCCCCAAGAAAACACAGGAGGGCGCCGACGCGTCCTGGAGGGCCTGGAGGTGCACTCCCGAGGAACGAGGGAGCGCACCGGAAGGACCGAAGGACGCGTCTTCCGGGCGCACGAGCACGGGCCAATGCGAGGAACGAGCGGAGGCCCCAAAAGGCAACGGGCAACTTTCTTTACCATTTCCGTTGACGCAGCCGGAACACAACTCTAAGGTTTCCTAACAATTAGCGTGGCCTCCGCGCCTCCCCCACAACGACGCATCGTCTCCCCGCTCGATGACAGGAGCACGCCCCCCATGCACGAACATCGTCGTACCCCCCGCCGACGCGGCACCATCGCCGCCCTGCTCGGCGCGGGAGCCCTCCTGGCCTCCGCGCTGGTCGCCGGCGCCGGGCAGTTCGCCCCCACCGAGATCGAGCCCGTGGCCGACACCGAGACCGCCCAGCAGTCCGCCCCCTGGCTGACCGGCTACTGGCACAACTTCGACAACGGCTCCAACGTCCTGACCCTCGGCGAGGTCCCCAGCGCCTACAACCTGGTCGCGGTCTCCTTCGCCGACAACCACCCCTCGCTCGACGGCGGCATCACCTTCAACCTCGCCAGTGCCGAGCTGGGCGGCTACACCGACCAGGCGTTCCGCGACGACATCGCGGCCGTGCAGGCCGAGGGGCGCAAGGTCATCCTCTCGGTCGGCGGCGAACGCGGACACGTGTCCGTCACCAACGCCACGCAGGCCCGCAACTTCGCCGACACCGCGTTCGCGCTGATGCAGGACTACGGCTTCGACGGCATCGACATCGACCTCGAACACGGCATCAACGCCCAGTACATGAGCAGCGCGCTGCGCGACCTGAGCTCCCGGGCGGGCTCGGACCTCATCCTGACGATGGCGCCGCAGACCATCGACTTCCAGAGCCCGGACCGCGAGTACCCCAAGCTCGCCTCGGAGATCTCCGACATCCTGACCATCGTCAACATGCAGTACTACAACTCCGGCACGATGCTGGGCTGCGACGACCAGGTCTACAGCCAGGGCACCGCCGACTTCGTCGCCGCTCTGGCCTGCATCCAGCTGGAGATGGGCCTGAGCCCGGACCAGGTCGGCCTGGGCCTGCCCGCGACCCCCTCCGCCGCCGGCGGCGGGTACATGGCGCCGACCGAGATCGTCAGGGCGCTCGACTGCCTGGAGGCCGGCACCAACTGCGGGTCCTTCTCGCCCACGACCCCCTACGGCCCCATCGGCGGCGTGATGACGTGGTCCGTGAACTGGGACTCCACCAACGGCTACGCGTTCGCCGAGACGATCTCCGCCCGCCTGGGCAGCGGCCCCGGCGAGCCCACGGACGAGCCGACCGACCCGCCCACGCAGGAGCCGACCGACCCGCCCGCGGACTGCGACGCCCCCGCCTGGGCCGCCGGATCCGTCTACACCGCCGGTGACACGGTCTCCCACGAGGGCACCGTGTACCGCGCCAAGTGGTGGACGCGGGGCGAGGAGCCCGGCACCACCGGCCAGTGGGGTGTCTGGGAGACCGTCGGCGCCTGCTGACGCCCCGACCGCGCCCCCTCCCGGCGGCCCGTCACCGCACTCCCGACCGTGACGGGCCGCCGCTGCCGGGGCGGAGCGCCGCGACCCGGGCGCTCCGCCCCGCCTCCCCCGCTCCCCTCTCCCCTCCTCGTCGGCGGACGCCCCGGCACGTCCCGCCCGGCCCCGCGTGCGAGGAGGACCGGATCCCCTCCACCCGTCCCGCCCCGGACGGCCCCCCGGCGTGCCCGCAACGGCCCGCCGAGCCCCGCGAAAGGCTCCCCCATGCCCTTCTCCCACCATCCCCCCGGACCCAGGGCCGGCACGGCCCGGTGGGCCCGTGCCCTCGGTTCCGCCGCCGCCGGACTGTGCGTGGCCGCGAGCGTGCTCTTCACCGCGCCGACCGCCCACGCCGCCCCGCAGGCACCACCGGCCCAGCCCACCGAGGCGGCGGCCGAGAGCGACTGCCGTCCCGACGGCCTGTACCGGACACCGGGTGTGGACGTCCCCTACTGCGACGTCTACGACGCCGACGGACGGGAGCGGCTGCCCAACGGCCTCGACCGGCGGGTGATCGGCTACTTCACGAGCTGGCGCAACGGCTCCAACGGCCAGCCGTCCTACCTCGTCGACGACATCCCCTGGGACCGGATCTCGCACATCAACTACGCCTTCGGGCACGTGGACGGCGACAACCGGCTCTCCGTCGGCCCCGACGGCCCCGACAACCCGGCCACCGGGATGACCTGGGACCGCCCCGGTCTGGAGCCGGACCCCGAATTCCCCTACGGCGGCCACTTCAACCAGCTCAACAAGTTCAAGAAGGACCACCCCGGGGTCCGGACGCTGGTGGCCGTGGGCGGCTGGGCCGAGACCGGCGGCTACTTCGACCCGAACGGCGAGCGGGTGGACTCCGGCGGCTTCTACTCGATGACCACGACCTCCACCGGGGTGAACCACGCGGGGATCGAGACCTTCGCCGACTCGGCCGTGGAGTTCGTGCGCGAGTACGGGTTCGACGGCCTCGACATCGACTACGAGTACGCCACGTCCAACGACGGCGCCGGGAGCCCGGACGACTACTGGATCTCCGACCAGCGCCGCGGTCTGCTCTGGGAGGGCTACGAGGAGCTGATGCGCGTGCTGCGCGAGAAGCTCGACGCGGCCTCCGCCGAGGACGGCACCTACTACCAGCTGACCGCCGCGGTCCCCTCCTCCGGCTGGCTGCTGCGCGGCCAGGAGGTCCACCAGGTCGTGCGGTACCTGGACTTCGTCAACATGATGACCTACGACCTGCACGGCACGTGGAACCACTTCGTGGGGCACAACGGGGCGCTCTACGACAGCGGTCTCGACCCCGAGCTGTCGGACGTCTACGGCGCCTACAACGGCATCGGCTACCTGAACGCCGACTGGGCCCACCACTACTTCCGCGGCGCGATGCAGGCGGGCCGGATCAACCTCGGGCTGCCCTTCTACACCCGGGGGTGGAAGGACGTCGAGGGCGGCGAGAACGGCCTGTGGGGCACCGCCGCCCTGCCCGACCAGAACCAGTGCCAACCGGGCACCGGCGTCACCGTGCCCTGCGGCGACGGGGCGGACGGGATCGACAACCTCTGGCACGACAGCGACCCCGTGACCGGCGGCGCCATCGCGGCCGGGGCCAACCCGATCTGGCACGTGCTCAACCTGGAGAACGGCGTCGTCGGCGACTACACGGACGACTACGGGGTCACCGACGGCCTGGAGGGCACCTACACGCGCCACTGGGACGAGACCACGCGGAACGAGTGGTGGTGGAACCCCACGACCGACACGTTCCTCTCGGGTGACGCGGACCGGGCCACCAGCGCCAAGGCGGACTACGTGGCCGAGACCGGACTCGGCGGCGTCATGATCTGGGAGATGGCCGGCGACTACTCCTACGACGAGGCCGCCGGGCAGTACGAGATGGGCGACACCCTCATCACCGGCCTGCACGAGAGGCTGAGCGACGCGGGTCCCTACGGGGCGGCCAAGGCCGAGACCGCCGCGCCCGCGCAGGTCCTGGACGTGGACGTGGACTTCGGCGGATTCGCCCTGGGCGACAACAACTACCCGATCACCCCGGACGTGACGATCACCAACAACTCGTCCGGGGACATCCCCGGGGGTTCGACGATCACCTTCGACTACGGCACCTCGGCCCCCGGCAACATGAGCGACCAGTCCGGCATGGGGCTGACGCACGTGCAGGTGGGACACGACCGGGGCGACAACGTCGGCGGCCTGGACGGCGACTTCCACCGCGTGGAGCTGACCGTCCCGAGCTGGCAGAGCATCCCGGCAGGAGGGTCGCTGGACTTCACCCTCAGCTACCGCCTGCCGATCGCACAGCCCTCGAACTTCCGGATCGGGATCGGCGGCACGGAGTACGCCATCACCTACGACCACCCGCGCGAGGGCACGCTGGTCGACGCACCCGACCCCGGGGACGGCGGCGGTGGCGGCGACCCGGCGGACTGCGACGCCCCCGCGTGGACCACGGGCACCGCCTACACCCAGGGGGACACCGTGACGCACGGCGGCGCGGCCTACCGGGCCAAGTGGTGGACGCGCGACGAACCCGGCACCACCGGGGAGTGGGGCGCCTGGGAGCACCTGGGAGCCTGCTGATCCCGCACGTGCTGAGGGGGCGCGGCGCCGCGATCCGGCGCCGCGCCCCCGCGTCGTCCTCAGACCAGGGGCAGGGACGGCCGCAGCACGCTCGCGGCGACGCCGTCGCTGTCCTCGGCCACGCGGCGCCGCTCCTCGGAGACCTCTCCGTAGAGCGTCGTGCGCTGGCGCAGAGGGCGACCCGTCGGCTCGACCAGGGCGCGGATGTCGGTGATGGTCTTGAACGACCCCTGCCCCGAGCCCGCCATCCGGCTGATGGTCTCCTCCATCAGGGTGCCGCCCACGTCGTTGACCCCGCCGCCCAGGAGCTGCCGGCAGGTGTCCTCGGCCAGCTTCACCCAGGAGCACTGGATGTTGTCGATGTGCCCGTGCAGCAGCAGCCGGGCCAGGGCGTGCACCGCCCGGTTCTCCCGGACCGTCGGGCCCGTGCGGGCCAGCCCGGCGAGGTAGATGGGCGCGTTGGTGTGCACGAACGGCAGCGGCACGAACTCGGTGAAGCCCCGGCGGCCGTTGCGCTGCACCGAGCGCTCCTGGAGGGAGCGCAGCAGCTTGATGTGCGACACCCAGTGCCGCGGCGAGTCGACGTGCCCGTACATCATGGTCGACGTCGTCGGGATGCCCAGGTCGTGGGCGGCCGTGATGACGTCGATCCACTCGCGCGCGGGCAGCTTGCCCTTGGTGAGCACCCACCGGACCTCGTCGTCGAGGATCTCCGCGGCCGTGCCCGGGATCGAGCCGAGTCCGGCCTCGCGGGCGCGGGTCAGCCACTCGCGGATCGGCAGGTTCGTCCGGGAGGCGCCGTTGACGACCTCCATCGGGCTGAACGCGTGGACGTGCATGTCCGGCACGCGGTCGCGGACCGCCCCGGCGATGTCGAAGTAGGCCGTCCCGGGCAGGTCCGGGTGGATGCCGCCCTGCATGCACACCTCGGTGGCGCCGGCCTTCCACGCCTCCTCGGCGCGGTCGGCGACCTGGTCCAGCGAGAGGGTGTAGGCGTCGGCGTCCGTGCGGCGCTGGGCGAACGCGCAGAACCGGCAGCCGGTGTAGCAGACGTTGGTGAAGTTGATGTTCCTGGTGACCACGAAGGTGACGTCGTCGCCGACCACGTCGGCGCGCACCCGGTCGGCCAGTCCGGTGAGGGCCTCCAGCTCGGGGCCGTCGGCGTGCAGCAGGGCGAGGGCCTCGTCGTCGCTCAGGCCCGCCGGGTCGGCCTCGGCGCTGCGCAGGGCCGCCGCGATGTCGGGGTCGAAGCGGCGCGGCACGGCGCCCTCGCGGTCCACGCCGGCCCGCAGCTCGTCCCAGTCGCCGTAGACGGCGTCGAAGTCGCCGCGCCGGTCGCCGGTGCGCCCCTCGGTGTCGATCCCGGTGTGCAGGTCGGTGCGGCCGGAGTCGACCAGGACCGCCTCGGGCTCCTGCCAGGGCCGCCCCACCAGGGGCGCGTCCTCCACCGCGAGTCCGGTCTCGGGGTCGGCCAGGGCCGCCACGTGCGCGGCCACGCGCGGGTCCAGCCACGGCTCGCCCGCCCGCACGTACTCGGGGTAGGCGGTGAGGCGCTCGCGCAGGGTGAAGCCCTGGGCGGCGGTGCGCTCGGCCAGGTCGTCGATCTGGGGCCAGGGGCGCTCGGGGTTGACGTGGTCGGCGGTCAGCGGGGAGACACCGCCCCAGTCGTCGATGCCCGCGCGGAGCATCAGCGCGTACTCGTCCACGCCGCCGGACTCGGCGCCGATGAGGTTGGGCGGGGCCTGGATGTGGGCCTTGGGCCCCATGACCAGGCGGGTGACGGCGATGGCGGCGGCCATCCCCTCGCGCTCGGCGTCGGGGCGGTGCATCATCGCGGTTCCGGGCTTGGCCCGGAAGTTCTGCACGATGACCTCCTGGATACCGCCGTAGCGGCGGGCCACGCCCCGGATCGCGAAGATCGACTCGGCGCGGTCGGCGACGGTCTCGCCGATCCCCAGCAGGATGCCGGTGGTGAAGGGGACGTTGGAGCGGCCGGCGTCCTCCAGGGCGCGCAGCCGTACGGCCGGGTCCTTGTCGGGGCTGCCGTAGTGCGCCTGGCCCTTCTCCGTGAACAGCCGCTTGGAGGTGGTCTCCAGCATCATGCCCATCGACGGGGAGACCGGCTTGAGCCGCTGGAAGTCCGACCAGGTCAGCACCCCCGGGTTGAGGTGCGGCAGGAGGCCGGTCTCCTCCAGGACCATGATCGCCATGGCCCGCACGTAGGACAGGGTGTCGTCGTAGCCGTGCGCGTCCAGCCACTCGGCGGCCTGGCTCCACCGGTCCTCGGGGCGGTCCCCGAGCGTGATGAGGACCTCCTTGCAGCCCATCTCGGCGCCCCGCCGCGCGATGTCCAGGACCTCGTCCGGGGACATGTAGGGGGCGTCCAGGCGCCCGGGCACGGTCGCGAACGTGCAGTAGTGGCAGCGGTCACGGCACAGCCGGGTCAACGGGACGAACACCTTGCGGCTGTAGGTGATGACGCCGGGGCGACCGGCGGCCTCCAGCCCGGCGTCGCGCACGCGGCCGGCGTGGTCCAGGAGTGTCTCCAGGTCCTCGCCCCGGGCGTGCAGGAGCACTTCCGCCTCGGAGACGTCCAGGGTCTTGCCGTCCCGGGCGCGGGCGAGGGCCCTGCGCATCGCGGACGCTGTCGGGGAGGAGCCGGGGGCCGGGTCGTTCGCACCACTCATAACGGCCCACCCTACGCGTCCCGGTTCTCGGACCGACGACGGCATGCGGTGATGTGTCCGATGGCCCCACGACCGTCCCCCGCGCGGGGCGGTGGACTAGTGTGGCCGGGTGCTGAGTCGGCTGCGCGGTAACCGGTGGGTGCGCCTGGCGCTGCTCGTGGTGGTGTTCGCGTGCGCCGGGTGGGCGCTGCGCGCGCACTGGGCGCAGGCGCGCGAGGCAGTGGTCGACCTGCCCCTGTGGGCGCTGCCCGCCGCGGTCCTGGCCGGGATGGCGGGGCTGACCGCCCAGATGCTCGCCTGGCGGTCGCTGCTGGGCGGGCTCGGGTCCCCGCTGCCGGTCCCGGTCGCGGCGCGGATCATGTTCGTCGGCCAGCTCGGCAAGTACCTTCCCGGGTCGGTGTGGGCGTTCGTCGCCCAGGTCGAACTGGCGCGCGACCGCGAGGTCCCGCGCACGCGCGGTGCCGTCGCCACCCTGCTGGCCGTGGCCGTCACGGTCGCGGTGGGTCTGGCCGTGGCCGCGGTCGCCCTGCCCCTGGCCTCCGACGGTGCCGCGCGGCGCTGGTGGTGGGTCCTGGCCGCGGCCCCGGTCCTGCTGGCGTGCCTGCATCCGCGGGTGCTGGGGTTCGGCGTCCGTACGGCGGCGCGGCCCTTCCGGCGCTTCCGGGAGGTGGCCGAGGCGGGCCGGATCGACGTGCGCGGGCGCGCGGTGGCCGCCGCGGTGGGCTGGACCGTGCTGGCGTGGGCCCCGCTGGGCGCGCACGCGTGGCTGCTGACCTGGGCGGTGGGCGGGGCTCCGCTCGCCTCGGTCGGCCCGGCCGTGGGCGGGTACGCGCTGGCCTGGACGCTCGGACTGCTGGTGGTGTTCGCCCCCGCCGGGCTGGGCGTGCGCGAGGCGGTGCTGGTGGTGGCCCTGGCCCCGGTGGTGGACGCGGGCGCCGCGCTCGTGGTCGCGGTGCTCTCGCGCCTGGTGATGACCGTGGCGGACATCGCCTGGGCCGGCCTGTCGGTGCTGCTCTCCCCCGCGCCGGCGGGGGCCGGCACCGCGCCCGAGAGCGCACCGGACCTGCCCGGCCGTCCCGACTAGGTCCCGCCGGTCCGGCCGGTCCGGGAGCCGTCGTCGCCGTAGAAGCGGCCCCGCTCGCACAGGGCGTCGATCCGGGCGTTGTCCTCCTCGCTCAGCTGTCGGTCCATCGCCGCGCTGAGCAGGCCCCGGGCGCGGGACAGGCGCCGGGCCACGTCCCAGTCGGCGACGAAGGTACCGACAGTGTGCTCGTCGGCGGTCCCGGAGGCCAGGCGCGATCCGAGCCGGTCGAGGGAGACCACGAACTCGTTCAGGTCCCGCAGAACGGCGACGGCCTCGTCGAGGGGCACGCGGATCTCCCGGGGCGGCACGTCCATCGGCCCGCTCAGGCCTTGAGGAGGCGGTCGGCGTAGTCCCGCCAGTACGGGTCCGGGTCCACCGGCCGCACGCCGGCGCGCAGCCGTTCGGCCTCTCCCGGGGTGTACAGGGCGGTGAGCGCGCGGGCCAGGTCCGCCGCGTCGCCGGGCTCGCACAGCAGCCCGTCGACGCCCTCGCGCACGTGGTCGGCGAGGGTGCCGGCGCGCGTGGCCACGACGGGGACGCCGTGCTCGTGGGCCAGCCACACGTTCTGAGTGGCGGTGGCCGTCCGGTAGGGCAGGACGACGGCGTCGGCGGAGGCGAACAGCCCGGGCAGCTCCGAGGCCGGCACGTAGCCGTCGCGCAGCCGCACGCGGTCGGCCACGCCGAGTTCGCGCGCCAGGGCCGCCAGGTCGTCGGTGCCGCCCCAGAACTCGCCCGCCACCGTGAGCGTGACGTCGTCGGGCGCGCCGTCGGCCAGGGCCCGCAGCAGCAGGTCGACGCCCTTGTACGGCCGGACGATGCCGAGGAAGAGCAGGTGCCGCCGCTCGCCCGGGGGACCCTGGACGGATCCGCCGGTGTCGGGCAGGTGCGGGGGCAGCGGGGCCATGGCGGGGCGCGGACGCTCGGGGCCCATCAGCCCCTCGGCCAGGTGCGCCTGCTCGGGCGAGTGCGTGAGGACGCCGTCCACGCGGCGCAGCAGCGCGCGGGTCAGCGAGACGTCCACGGCGCGGCGCTCGTGCGGCAGCACGTTGTGGCACAGGGCGGTGATCTGCGTCCCCGTGTCGAGGGAGCGTGCGCCGGCGAGGATGGCGAGGTAGGCGGGCACCTGGACCGGGGAGAAGAGGGTGAGCACCACCAGGTCGGCCTCGCGGGCCAGCCGGCGGCCGGTCCGCCACCAGCCGTCCGGGCGGTACCAGGCCAGGCCGTGCCGCGTCCCGGGGTGGGGCGTGCCCTCCTGCTCGTCGACGGTCTGCGTGCCCGGGTAGAGCGCCGCCGGGTACTGGGCGCGCCAGGACTCGACCGCCACCTCGTGGCCCAGCGCGCTGAGCCGGTGGGCGAGCTCGGTCGTGTGCCGCGCGCCGCCGCCCTTGTACGGGTGGGCGGGGCCCACGAGGGCGATACGGGCGAGCCGGGGCCGGTCCGTCCCCGTCACGCGCTCTCCCGGGACCGCACGATGAGGTCGGCCAGCAGCGCGATGGCGGCGATGATCAGCCCCGTCATGAGGATCATGACCGTGTTGTTGGGGATGTAGAGCGGGTGGCGCACCTGGTCGAAGACGAACTTGGCCGCGCCCAGCCCCAGCAGCGCCAGCGACGGCGGCATGAGCACCTTGAGCGGGTTGAAGTACATGACCATGCGCAGCACCTGGAGGATGTACCGGTAGGCGTCCCGGACGAAGTGGAACTTGGAGGTCCCCGCGCGCTTGGCGTACTCGATGGGCACGTACTTGACCGGGTGCTGGTTGGACAGGAACGCCAGCGTGATGGTGGTGACGCAGGAGAACCCGGGCGGCAGCAGCCGCAGGTACGGGCGGGCCACGTCGCGCCGGAACACGCGCAGGCCGGAGTTGAGGTCGGGGATGCGGGTGTTGGTGAGGCTCTCGGCGATCTTGCGGATGGCCCACTTGGCCGGCACGCGCAGCGCCTTGTGCGTGCCCATCTCCTGGGTGCGCGCGCCCACGACCTGGTCGACGCCGGGTTCGTCGTCCAGGATCGAGACGAGTTCGGGGATGCGCTCGTTGGGGTAGCTCATGTCCGCGTCGGTCCACACGACGTACTCGCCGCGCGCCCGCTGGCTGCCGATCCGCCGGACCGTGCCCGAGCCGCCGTTGTGGCCGAAGGCGATGATCCGCATGTGCGGGTAGTGCGCCTCGGCGTCGCGCAGGCGGGCGAGGGTGTCGTCGGTGGAGGCGTCGTCCACCGCGAGCAGCTCGTAGGTGTGGTCCGAGGCGTCCATGGCCGCGCAGATGCGCTTGACCTCGTCGATGACGTGCTCCTCCTCGTTGAAGCACGGAAGGACGATGGTGACGCGCACGGGGGCGTCCTGTTCCTGGGCTGAGGCGTCGCCGCCGGCCTCGCTCATGCGCTGTCCATATCTCACTCGACGGGGATCACGACGACCCACACACTGCCACGGAAGGTCCAGTGGCCGGTCGGGGGCTCCATGAGGGTACTCGGATCCATGGCGGCGGTCACGTCGAAGGGGCGTTCGAGCGGAGCGCCCTCCCCGGCGACCGCCTGGAGCGCTTCGGCCCGGGAGGCGGCGAGCACGGCGTCACGGCCGCGGGAGTGGATCTGCGCGACCACCCGCTGGGCGTCCGCAGGGGTGGGATCGGTCAGCTGCGCGGTCGGCACGCCGCACACGTTGCGCAGCAGCGGCATGTAGCCGCCGGCCATGTCGGAGTCGACCACGACGACCGAGGAGTCCGGCGGTAGCGCGTCGCACAATCGGTGGGTGGCCTCGACGGTCCCCACGTCCTGGCGGTAGCCCATGACTCCGTTCGCGGTGACCGCGGTGGGGACGACCATGACCCCCACGGCGAGCACGGCCACCACGACCGGTATCGCGTGGACGGGGGCGGGCCGGTCCCGGACGTCGTCGATGGCCGCGCAGTAGCGCGTCAGCCAGGCGGCGAACCAGACGGCGAGCAGCACGAACGCGGGGATGACCAGGACGATCAGCCGCCGGCTCGCCCAGGGGTGGTCGGGGGTGATGGCGGGCCGGAGCAGGGTCGTGGCGACCGTCCACAGCAGCACCATCAGGGGCAGCACCCACTGCGGGTCGCGCCGCTGTACCACCCGGCGCAGCAGCAGCGCCACGCCCAGGGAGGCGAACAGGACGGTGCCCAGCCCGACGTACCAGCCCACCCAGTACAGGCTCATGTCGTAGTAGGTCCGGCTGCCCTCCACCGGCAGCCCCTCGCGCTCCTGCACGTAGGCGACCCAGTGGTCGGTGAAGTCGCTGCCGTGGCCGTAGTCGGGCCACAGCAGGGGGCGGATCGCGAAGCCGACCATGACCAGCAGGGCCAGTACCGCGACGGCCGTCGGCAGCCATCGCACGCGCTCCACCCGCGGGACCCCGGACCGCCACAGGGCCGCCGTGGCCACGACCGTGACGGCGACGACGGCACCGGAGATGAGGAGCAGCGGGTCGAGGGAGTCCTCCAGGTACTCCAGGTAGGGCCGGGACAGTCCGAAGCCCGCGTACAGGCCCAGGCCGACTCCGACGGCGAGCCCGCCCAGCAGCGGCAGGGCCTGGCCGCGCCGGGCGAGCAGCAGCAGGCCGACGAAGCCGACGACGGGCAGCAGGTCGCGCAGCACGTCGATCCGGACCACCAGGCCCAGGCCGAAGGAGAGCCCGGCCGCCGCGGCCAGGGTGTGGGCGCCGGACCAGCGGTCGGTCAGCGCGGTGCGCCGGGCCAGCGCGTCGTAGGCCAGGACCAGGCCGCCGAGCAGGAGGATCTGGGTGACGGGCTCGCTGTAGGTGAAGCGGCTGACCCACTGCTGGGGCAGGCACACCGCCAGGACCAGCGCGGCGAGCGGGGCCCAGCGGGGGCCGACGAGGCGGGCGGCGAGCCCGCCGAAGGTGAGCACGCCCAGCGCGCCCAGGACCGGGGTGGTGACGAGCATCCCGGTGAGCCCGCCGAGCCAGTAGCCGATGGAGGTCAGCAGCGGGGCGCCGGCCATGAACTGGGGCCAGATGACGTCGTCGCGCTGGTACTGGGCCAGGCTCTGGTAGCTCAGCGCGGCGTCGTCCCCGGCGATGAGGTCGCGCTGCTGCGGGATCGGCAGGTACCCGTTCTCCGCGATCCAGGCCGTGTACATGGCGTAGGAGGCGGGGTCGCGGCGGATCACCAGCGCCTCGGCGTGGTAGGCGATCTGGACGACGGCGAAGGCCACGGCGATCGCGAGGACGAGCACGAGCGCGACCACGGACCACACGTCGTCGTCCGTGCCCGCCGCCCCGGGGCGCCGGGGGGCGGGCTCGGGGATCAGCCGCGGGACCAGCGCGCAGGCGGCGACCACCGCGGGCACGCCGACGATCCCCGCGGCGACCGGCGTGAACGCGCCCAGGGCCAGCAGCGGGAAGGTGACCAGGAGCCACGCGGAGACGGCGATCGCCGGCAGCGCCGTGACACGGGCGAGGAGGAGTCGGCCGGGGGGCATGCGCATGGGGCAACTCTGGCAGCTCCGGCACCGCAGTGCACACCCCGGCCCGACCACGAAGGGAGCCGTGGCGGGAGCCGTGCCGGACACCGTGGCGTGGCGCCGCGCAGGGGGGTGAGCCTCCACGGAACACGCCCTAGGGTGACGGTATGTCCGAAACTCCAGCGCAGCTGTGGCGCGCCCTCGTCTCCGCCGACCCGGCGCGGCCGTTCGTCACGTCCTACGACGCCTCCGGTGCCCGGGTCGAGCTCTCCCGCGCGACCTTCGACAACTGGGTCTCCAAGACCGCCAACATGCTCGTGGACGGGTTCGGCGCGCAGCCCGGCGACGGCGCGGCCCTCGCCCTGCCCGTGCACTGGCAGTCCCTGGTGTGGGCGGTCTCGTGCTGGTCGGTGGGCGCCGTGGTGGTGCCCTCGCCGCGGGGCTCCGTCGCGCGGGGCACGGCCTTCGCGGTGGCCGGTGCCGACCGGCTGGAGGAGGCCGTGGACGCCGGCGCCGACGAGGTGTTCGGCACCTCCCTGCACCCCCTGGGCCTGCCGCTGAAGCACGTCCCGGAGTGGGTGGTCGACTACTCCGTCGAGGTGCGCGGCCACGGCGACCACTTCGCGGCCTACCCGATCGACGCCGCCGAGCCCGCGTTGAAGGGCGACAGCGTGCACACCGGCGCGGAACTGGCCGCCGTGGGCCGCGACCGCGCCGCGGAGTGGGGCCTGACGGGCGAGGACCGGCTCGCCGTGCTCCTGGAGCCGGACGCGCCGCTGTCCGCGCTCGGCGCGTCCCTGGACCTGCTGCTGGCCGCCCTCGCCTCGGGAGCGCCGCTCATCCTCACCCCGCCGGAGGCGGACGACCTGGCCGGGCGGCTGCGCATGGAGAAGGCCACCGCCCTGACCGCCCCCGAGGGCGAGGCACCGGACCTCCCGGGCGTCCGCCGCCTCTGAGGGAACGGCCCGGGGGCGCGGGCGGCCCGCTCCTCCGTCCCGGCGCGGTCGGGGTCGGCGGCGCGGCGCTGTGGTCCGGGTGCACGGGTCTCTCCCCGGAATCCGAGGGGACCCCAGGCTGGTTCTGGGACCCGGGCGCCCCCGCCAACGGGAGAACCGCCCCGAAGGCCCCTCGGACGACTCCGTGAGGCCCTGAGAGGCCCCTCAGACGCCAGGGCGGGCCTCAGGACTCGCGGTAGTAGGCGTCCAGCGCCCGGCCCTCACGCGCGTCCTCGTCGTAGGTGTAGACCTCGCGGCCCTCGACGAACACGCGCAGGGCGCGGCTCATCACGTCCAGCGGGTCGCCGGACCAGATGACGACGTCGCCGTCCAGCCCGGGCCGCAGGGCGCCCACCCGGTCGCCGATGCCCATGATCTCCGCCGGGTTGACCGTGAGCGCGCGGATCGCCGACGCCGGCGCCATGCCCTCCTTGACGCACAGGGTGGCCTGGTGGATGAGGAACTCGATGGGGACGACGGGGTGGTCGGTGGTCAGCGCGACCTTGACGCCCGCGCGGTCCAGGATGCCGGGGTTGGCGAGGGTCTTGTTCTTGACCTCCACCTTCGAGCGGCCGACCATCAGGGGCCCGGTGATGACCGGGATGCCGCGGGCGGCGATCTCGTCCGCGAGCAGGTGCCCCTCGGTGCAGTGGTTGATGATCAGCCGGTAGCCGAACTCGTCCGCCAGGCGCATGGCCGTGTGGATGTCGTCGGCGCGGTGCGTGTGCTGGCACCACGGCAGCTCGCCGTCCAGGACGCGGACCAGCACCTCCAGAGTGTTGTCCCGGTCGAAGGGGTTGCCCTCGGCGACGGCGTGGTCCCGCTTGGCCTTGTAGTCCTGGGCCTTGGTGAAGGCGTCGCGGATGACCGCCGCCACGCCCTGGCGGGTGGACGGGATCTGGTCCTTGTTGCCGTACACGCGCTTGGGGTTCTCGCCGAGCGCGCTCTTGACGCTCGCCGGGTGCCGGATGAGCCGGTCCTCCATGCTCCGGCCCCAGCACTTGATCGCCACCGTCTGCCCGCCGATGGGGTTGCCCGAGCCGGGCTTGACCACGGAGCTGGTGACGCCGCCGGACAGGGCGTCGACGAACCCGCGGTCGGCGGGGTTGATGGCGTCCAGCGCACGCATGCGGGCGCCGTTGGGGTCGGTCATCTCGTTGGTGTCGTCGCCGGCCCAGCCGACGCCCTCCTCGTCGATGCCGATGTGCCCGTGCGCCTCGACGAAGCCGGGCAGGACCCACCTGCCCGCGGCGTCGACGACCTCGGCTCCCTCGGGGACGGTGACGTCGCCGTCCCGGCCGACGGCCTGAATCCGTCCGTCGGAGATGAGCACGGTCCCGCCGTCGATGGGGTCGGCGTCGACGGGAACGACGTATCCGGATCTGATCGCGATATCCATGGCGGGCAACCTAGCCCATGACCGGGTGACCGCCCAAGGGCGGGCGCAGGGCCCACGGGCGAGCGGACGGCACTTCGGCGCCCGCCCGCGGCCGGCCCAGCCCGCGGCTCAGCCCGCGGGCCAGCGCGCGGTCAGCAGCTCCGAGCGCGGGGTCAGCTCCACGCTGACGTCCTCGATGGCCTCGCGCACCATGGCGCAGCGTCCGACCTGCTCCGGGTCGCCGGTGAGCTCGCCGCCCTGGGCGGCGAAGGCGTAGACCATGCTGGGCCGGTCGGCGAACTCCATCATCCGGAACGCACCGCCCAGGCCGGGGTGGTGCGCGGTCTCCTCCGGGATGACGGCCAGCGTGACGATGCCCGCCTCGATGAGGTCGGCGAGGAAGTCGCGCTGGGCGTTGAGCACCTCGGCCCCGCCCTGCGGGCGCTGGAGCGCGGACTCGTTGAGCACGACCCGCAGCGTGGGGCCGTCCGGACCGGTCATCGCGGCGCGGTGGGCCATCTCCTCCTCCACCATCGCCTCGATCTCCTCGTGGGAGAGGTCGGCGTGGCGCGGCCTCAGGACCGCGCTGGAGTACTCGCGGGTGCGCAGGAAGACCGGGACGGCCATGGGTTGGTGCTCCCAGAGCCGGGCGGCGTGCACGCCCAGTTCGCGCATGTCCCCGAACTCGTTGGGAAAGGCCTCGGCCTGGAGGGTGATCGCCCAGGCGTCGACGAGCCGGTGTTCCGTGCCCAGGACCGTGTCCACCCGTTCGACCAGCGAGCGCGCGGGACGGCAGTAGGCGTCCTCCACGTCGCGGAGCTTGTCGTCGGTGACGCCGACGTTGGCGGCGAGTTCGGCGCGTGAGAGCCCCTTGTCGGACCGGGCGCGCAGGATCCGCGCACCGAAGGGGAGCCACATCGCAGACGGCAACGCAGTGTTCACTCCCGTATCCTCTCCGGTCGCCTGTGTCGGGGAGCCGTGTCGTACCCTCGGTGCGACACCCCAACCCCTTGGTAGGACCCTCTCCTGGCCCGGGCGGACGGGTCAAGCGACCCGGCGGGTGCGGCGATCCGTGATAAGTCAGCACAAGGTCTGACAATGCCCTCCCGTGGAGTACCCCCAGGGTCCCGTCCGCCCCGGTCGACGGAGCGCAGTACGCTGTGAGCCGCCCAGCCGCGAACCTCACCTCGGAAGTGAACCGATGAACCGCTTGACCCTGACGGCGTCGGCCCTTGTCGCCTGTACGGCCCTGTTCGCCACCACCGCGTGCGGAGGCCAGGCCGAGGCGGGCCCGAACCAGGACGCCGCCGACAACGCGGAGGACGCCCCGGAGCAGACCGCCGAGGCCACGGACGGCGCCGGCGGCCCCGCCGACATCGACGTGTCCGACGTGGAGGGCGCCACGCTGCACACCAGCGAAGGCGACATCGAGCTCGTCCTCCTGACCGAGGAGGCCCCGCTGACGGTGGCCAACTTCGTCGGCCTCGCCGAGGGCGCGGGCGTCCCCAACCCGGAGACGGGCAACGAGGCGTTCTACGACGGCCTCATCTTCCACCGCGTCATCGACGACTTCATGATCCAGGGCGGCGACCCCCTCGGCACCGGCCGGGGCGGGCCCGGCTACACGTTCGAGGACGAGATCGACCCCGAGCAGACCTTCGCCGAGCCGGGCATGCTGGCGATGGCCAACTCGGGCCCCGACACCAACGGCTCGCAGTTCTTCATCACGGTGGCGCCCACCGAGCACCTCAACGGCGACCACACGATCTTCGGCCACGTCGCGAACGACGAGTCGCAGGAGGTCGTGGACGCGATCGCCCAGGTGGAGACCGACCCGTCCACCGCCCGGCCGCTCGACGACGTCGTCATCGAGTCGGTGTCGGTGCAGCGGGGATAGCTGCTGTGTTTTTTGGGGCCTCCGCTTCGCTTTGGCCCGTGCTCGGGGCGCCGAGTAGCCAGTGTTCTTCGTCGTCGACTTGCCTTGCTCGCAAGCTCGCTGTGGCCCCGTCTCCTCCTGCAGAACACTGGCGCGCCCCTCGCGAACCCCCCCTGCACACCGCATAGCTGAACGGCCTACCTCTCACCCCCTGGGGTCGAGGTAGGCCGCTTTCGCGCGGCTTCACACCCCTGCACACCGCCTAGTACTCCAGTGCGGTCTCGTGATCTACCCAGCGGATTTGTCGGCGGATCGTCTCACCGGTAGTCCGGTTAAGTCGGATGAGCAGGTGGCAGTCGGTGCCGATGCCTTCATCGCCGGTCACCCAGGACGCGGTGATCCCGGTGGGCACGGGCCGTGGCCCGCGGCCACCGCACGATCTTCAGGAGTCCACACAACCCCCGATGATCACGCGGCGGCCGTACCCGTTCCCAGCCGGGTCCGCGACAAGATCGCCTGGCCGGCCGCCTACATAGCCGCCTGCTTTTCGGCGGAAGCTACGGCGACTCCCGGTGGGCGGAGCTACCGCCGTCCGAACGAGACCGTGGTCCGCTGAGGGTCCGTGCCCAGGGCTCGTCGACGTCGGCCAGGCCGAGGGTCAGCGTGACATTTTCGAGCATCCCGGCGCCGAACCAGTGCCGGACCGCAGCGTCGTCGTGGTTCAGGAGCTCACTGACGAGTTCGACCTGCCTGGCATAGCACGTGCGCAACGCCTCAGCCACGAGCGGCTCATCGGCTGCGCAACTGGCCTGCATGAGGAACCGCATGACGTCCCGGTCCTCGATCAGGGTGCTGTAGGCGGACCGGATCGCACGCATCACCGCCTCCGGCTGCCGGTGCGGCCCGGCCTCATCGGCGCCGGCTTCGGCGCCGGTCAGAGCATCCGAGATCAGCTCGGACACGTGGAGGATGGCACCGGCGAACAACGCCTCCTTGCTGGCGAACAGGCGGTAGACGTAGGGCTGAGAGATTTCGGCCCGTTCGGCGATCTCACCAGTGGTCGTGCCGTAGTACCCCTTGCGCGCAAAGCAGGCCACGGCAGCGTCCAGCACGACTCGACGGCGTTGATCGCTCTTCACTCTGGATCCAGGGGCGGGCATGTCTCCCAGTCTCTCACTGCGGAGTGGGACAGGGTGCGACGGGGCAAGACGGGCGGGTAACCCGTCTCACCCAGTCGAACCGGGATCAACGCTCCGAGGGCCACGACACGTCTTGGCCGCCGGCCGCCTCGTCGGGGGTCATGGCCTCGATGACGACGAGAGGATTCCAGTAGTCGACGAACTGCTCGACCAGGCCCGCCTCGTCGAGGCGGATCACCGTGATGACTGTCTGCTCGTACGGCTTGCCGGTGCTGAGGGCGATTCCCTCCGAGCGGTATTCGGCGACCGCGGTCCGGGGGTTGGCCGTCTCGATGAACTTCACGTCGACGAACTTCACGTCGAAGGTCTGCGGGAAGCCGCGCATGTGGGCGATCAGCGCCTCGCGTCCCTGCACCAGGGCAGGCACACCGGCGGGGGCGAAGGGGAACTCGACCGTGCCGTCCGCGGCGTACAGCTCGATCCACTCGTCGATCCGGCCGGACGACACCAGCCGAAGGTGCTCTGCCAGGGCGTGCTGTGCGGGGGTGAGCTCGCGGGTCGGGTTGACGCTCATGAAGGCTCCTCTGTTAGTGGTTGAACAATAACAAACGTAACAGGGAGACCTCCGAGGAGCCAGGGTGAGGGCCGTCACGGCCCAGCCAGGACAGACGTCGGTCGTCCGGCTCTGGTTTGGGCGGTGCAGCGCAGGAACGGCACCGTTCGGATGACGGCTGTGTCCAGGGAAGTCACCACGTCCGCGCACGCGCACGACCTCGGGCGTACTGCTCTCGCGGCCCATCTCATGGGCGTCGATCACGACTCGGACCTAGTACTCCCGTACGGTTTCGTGATCTATCCAGCAGGATCGTCGTCGCTAGTGGCTGCGGCGGGCTTTTGCCTGGTGGCTTCTGCGCCGGTGGGACCAGTGCAGCAGTCTGCCCGCGGTCACGGCCGGTGCCGTGAGGACGGCGGCGACACCCCGGAGTCCAGCGCGGCAGCGATCATCTCCCAGGCCAGTCGGGGCTTGGTCGCGAACCGGACTTCGTCGGGTATCCCGGCCACCCGGCGGCGTTCGGGATCGGTGCACCAGGACTGTTCGGCCAGCTGCCAGCAGTTCTTCCGCTCGGTACGCGACAGCAGCCCGAGCAGATGGGCACGGGCCGTCCTCCGCGGTTCAACCCGGCTGAACCGGCCCGCGATCCGGCCCATGGCCTGCTCGAACATCGCCCGTCATCGGGCGATCGTCATGAGTCCACACAACCCTTGATGATCACGCGGTGGCCGTACCCGTTCCCAGCCGGGTCCGCGACAAGATCGCGAAGTCACACTGGAGTACTAGCTGCACGGCCTGCCTCCGACCCCCTCGGGTCGAGGTAGGCCGGCTTCAACTTCCCTGCGGGCACGCGCCAAGCGGCTTCCCCGCGGCCCCGTGTGGTGGGGACCGGTGCTAGCGGGGGGTGCGGCGTTTGGCGCGGGCGGCTCGGGCCCGTTCGACGGCCGGGCCGATCGCCGCGACCAGAGCGGCGACGTCCTCCGGCGTGGACGTGCGGCCGAGCGACAGCCGCAGGCTGCTCAGCGCGGTGTCGGCGTCGGCCCCCATCGCCAGCAGCACGTGGCTCGGCTGGGCCACCCCCGCGGAGCAGGCCGAACCGGTCGAGCAGGAGATCCCGCGCGCGTCCAGCAGCATCAGCAGGGCGTCGCCCTCGCAGCCGGGGAACGACAGGTGCGAGATCCCCGGCAGGCGCCGGTCGCGGTCGCCGTTGACGACCACGTCCGAGACCGCGTCGCGGACGCCCTCCTCCAGTGCGTCGCGCAGGTCCGCCAGGTGCTTGGCGTGCTCCTCGCGTTCGCCGACGGCCAGGCCGACCGCGGTGGCCAGCCCCCGCAACAGGGGCGGGGACAGCGTCCCGGAGCGGATGTCGCGCTCCTGGCCGCCGCCGTGCAGGACGGGCACCGGCCCGAGCCCGCGCGCGACCAGCAGGGCGCCGGCGCCCACCGGGCCGCCGAGCTTGTGCCCGCTGACCGTGAGCGCGCTCACCCCGCTCGCGGCGAAGTCGACGGGCTCGACGCCGACCGCCTGGACGGCGTCGGTGTGGAAGGGCACCCCGTACTCGGCCGCGACCGCGGCGAGTTCGGCGACCGGCTGGACCGTGCCCACCTCGTTGTTGGCCCACATGACGGACACGAGCGCGACGGTCTCGGGGGCGGCGGCCAGGGCCTCGCGCAGCGTCCGCGGGCTCACCCGGCCGAGCTCGTCCACCGGCAGGGTCTCGAACCGTGCCCCTTGGTGGTCGGCCATCCACCGGGCCGGGTCCAGGGCCGCGTGGTGTTCGACGGCGCTCACCAGGATGCGCCGCCGCCGGGGGTCCTCGGCGTTGCGCGCCCAGTACAGCCCCTTGATCGCGATGTTGTCCGACTCGGTGCCCCCACCGGTGAAGACGACCTCGTGCGGGGTCGAGCCGAGCGCGTCGGCGACGCGCTCACGCGCCTCCTCGACCGTGCGCCGGGCGCCGCGCCCGTGGGCGTGGAGGGAGGACGGGTTGCCGAGAGCGCCGAGTTCGGCCGCGACGTCGGCGACGACCTCGGGGCGGACCTCGGTCGTGGCTGCGTGATCCAGATACACCATGGCGTCCCCAGGATACGTCCGCCGCGCGTCGTCCACGGACCGCGCCCGCCTGCCACCGCGCGGGCGCCCGCCACCGATAACCTGAGATCATGCCTGAGTCCTCGTCCTCGCAGCCCGCCGCTTCCACCGCCCCCGCCACGGGGCACTGGCCCGCGCCCACCGCGGACGGCCCGGTGCGCGCCCGCCTGACCCTGCCCGGCTCCAAGTCGGTGACCAACCGCGCACTGATCCTGGCGGCCCTCTCCGACACGCCGTGCCTGGTCCGCCGCCCCCTGGCCAGCCGGGACAGCGAGCTGATGGTGGGCGCCCTGCGCGCCCTGGGCGTGGGCATCGCGGCGGCGGGGCCGACCGGGGAGGACCTGTCCGTCACGCCCGCGCCGCTGCGCGGACCGGCGTCGGTGGACGTCGGCAACGCGGGGACGGTCATGCGCTTCGTGCCCCCGCTGGCCGCCCTGGCCTCCGGGGACGTGCACTTCGACGGCGACCCGCGCGCCCGGGAACGGCCGGTGGACGAACTGCTCAACGCCCTGCGCGCGCTGGGCGCCGACATCGACGACGACGGGCGCGGCGCGCTGCCGCTGACGATCCACGGCACGGGCGCGGTCCCCGGCGGCGACGTCGTCCTGGACGCCTCGGGATCGTCCCAGTTCGTGTCCGCGCTGCTGCTCAGCGGCGCCCGGTTCACCAAGGGCGTGCACGTGCGGCACGAGGGTCCGCCGGTGCCCTCGCGGCCGCACCTGGACATGACCGTGGAGATGCTGCGCGCCGCCGGTGTGGCGGTCAGCGCCGGGAACGACTGGTGGCGGGTCGAGCCGGGGCCGGTCCGGGCGTCGGCCATCACGGTGGAGCCGGACCTGTCCAACGCGGCCCCGTTCCTGGCCGCCGCCCTGGTCACGGGTGGCGACGTGACCGTGCAGGGCTGGCCGGAGCACACCACCCAGCCGGGCGACGCACTCCCTTCGCTGTTCACGCGCATGGGCGGCGAGGTCACGCGTTCGGGCGACGACGTGACCCTGCGCGGCACCGGGACGGTGCTCGGGCTGACCGCCGACCTGCGCGAGGTCGGCGAGCTCACGCCCACCATCGCGGCGGTGGCCGCCCTGGCCACCACCCCCTCGCGGCTGACCGGCATCGCCCATCTGCGCCGGCACGAGACCGACCGCATCGCCGCCCTGGCCGCGGAGATCAACCGGCTGGGCGGTGACGCGGAGGAGCTGCCGGACGGGCTGGTGATCCGCCCGCGTCCGCTGCGCGGCGGGGTGTTCCACTCCTACGACGACCATCGGATGGCCACCTCGGGCGCGGTGATCGGGCTCGCGGTGCCCGGAGTGGAGGTGGAGAACATCGCGACCACGCGCAAGACCCTGCCCGACTTCCCGGGCCTGTGGGCGGAGGCCCTGGCATGAGCCGCACGCGGGGCGGGGGCCGCCACCTGGACGAGGACGACATCCGGGTGCGCGCCCGGGGCGGTTCCCGGCCCCGCACCCGGAACCGGCCCAAGCACGAGAACGCGGTGGCCGGCCTGGTGACGAACGTGGACCGCGGGCGGTACCGGTGCCTGGTCGACGGCGTGGCCGTGGTCGCGATGAAGGCCCGTGAGCTCGGCCGCGGCTCCATCGTGGTGGGCGACCGCGTGGACCTGGTCGGCGACCTGTCCGGCCGTCCCGACACCCTGGCCCGCGTGGTGCGGGTGCGCGAGCGGCGTTCGGTGCTGCGCCGCACCGCCGACGACACCGACCCCGTCGAGCGCGTCATCGTCGCCAACGCCGACCAGATGGCGATCGTGTGCGCGCTGGCCGACCCCGAGCCCCAGCCGCGGTTCGTGGACCGCTGCCTGGTCGCCGCCTACGACGCGGGCCTGGACCCGCTGCTGTGCCTCACCAAGGCCGACCTGGCCGCGCCGGACGAGCTCGTGCGCGTCTACGAGCCCCTGGGCGTGCCCTTCGAGGTCCTCAGTCCGGACGGTGAGCCCGACGGGCTGCGCGCCCGTCTGGCGGGCCGCACGTCGGTGTTCGTCGGCTCCTCGGGCGTGGGCAAGTCCACGCTGGTGAACCGGCTGATCCCGGGCACCGACCGCGCCGTCGGGCACGTCAACGCGGTCACCGGGCGCGGGCGCCACACCTCGACCTCGGCCGTGGCGCTGCCCTTCGAGGGCGGCTGGCTCATCGACACCCCGGGCGTGCGCAGCTTCGGTCTGGCGCACATCGACCCGGAGGACTTCGTCGCGGGCTTCCCCGACATCGCCGACGTCGCCGCGGACTGCCCGCCGGGCTGTTCCCACCAGGAGGACGAGCCCGACTGCGCCATCGGGGCGGCGCTGGAACAGGGCCGCCTGGACGCCGACCGCGTGGCGTCCCTGCGCCGGCTGCTCGCCAGCCGCGAGGGCGACCCGGACGAGCAGCCCTAAGTCGGCGAGGGGGCGGACGCCGCGTCGATGATGTTGGCCTGCCCCCAGTCCCCCAGGGTTTCGAGGGCGTCGTAGAGGGACTTCCCGCGCGGGGTGAGCGAGTACTCCACCCGCGGCGGCACCTCGGCGAAGTCCTGTCGGTGGACGATCCCGTCCTCCACCAGCTCGCGCAGGTGTGACGCCAGGACCTTCTCGGTGATGCCACCGAGGATCCGGCGGAGCTGCCCGAAGCGGAGGGGGCCGCCGTCGCCGTCCTCCAGTGCCCACAGGACCGACACCTTCCACCGACCGCCGATCACGTCCATCGCCGCCTCGGTACCGCAGTGGTACGCGCCCGGCCTCCGTGTGAGGGCCATGTCCCCGTCCTTCCCACCAGCACGCTTACCGGGAAGTACCCACCCACTTCGAAGTGCGTACTTGTCCGGCCCCAGAGCCTGCGGCCAGCCTAGTCCTCATGATCGACGACACTCTCGACAAGCCCCGCGTGACCGTGCTCGGCCTCGGCGCGATGGGAACGGCTCTGGCACGGACATGGCTGGCCGCCGGACATCCGGTGACCGTGTGGAACAGGACGGCGGCGCGCGCCGAGGCGCTGGCCCCGGAGGGCGCGGACGTGGCCGCCACGGCGGCGGAGGCGGTCGCCGCGGGCGGAGTGGTGGTGACCTGCCTGTGGGACGACGCCTCGGTCGGCGCGTCACTGGCCGGCGTCGACCTGCGGGGCCGGGACCTGGTCGACCTCACCACGGGGACCCCCGCCCAGGCCCGGGAGCGGGCCGCGTGGGCGCGGGAGCGCGGCGCGCGGTTCGTCAGCGGCGGGATCATGGCGGTCCCGCCGATGGTGGGCGTGCCCGAGGCGGGCGGCTACGCGTTCTACGGCGGTTCGCGGGCGGCCTTCGAGGCGGCCGAGGCGGTCCTGTCCGTGCCGCTGGGCACCCGCTACGTGGGCGAGGACGCGGGGTTCGCGGCCCTGTACGACGTGGCCCTGCTCAGCGCCATGACCGGCATGTTGGGCGGGATCGCCCAGGCGTTCGCGCTGGTGCGCCGGGAGGACGTGCCGTTGGAGGACTTCGCCGGGCTGCTCGCCGAGTGGCTCGTGGCGATGTCCGGGAACGCGACGGCCACCGCCGAGCGGCTGACGACCGGCGACTACACCAGCGGCGTGGTCTCCAACCTGGCGATGATGGTCGCCGGGAACGCCACGCTGCGCCGGACGGCCGAGGAGCAGGGCGTCGGCTCCTCGCTGCTGGACCCGTACATGGATCTCATGGAGCGGCGCCTGGCCCAGGGCCACGGGGACGAGGACGGGCCGACCGGTGTGGTCGACCTCCTCGCGGCGCGCTGAGGCTCACAGGTCGACGGTGCCGCCGCAGCGCCAGTAGCGGGTGCGGTCGTGTTCGAGGAAGCCCTCGTCGAGCAGACCGCGGCGCAGGACCGCCAGGTCGGAGCTGAACCGCGACAGCACGCGGTTCAGTTCCGGCTCGGTGTAGCGGACGCCGGGGTCCAGGGCGCGGGCGACGTGGTCCAGGACGAGCAGGCGGTCGGAGCGCCGGACCGGGATCTGGGTGATCCGCCCCCGCGGCAGGTACGCGCGCACCACGCGTTCGTGTTCGTCCACCGCCTCCTCCTCTCGTCAGCCGGAGCGCAGCATCCCGTGCACCACGGTCTCGACCCGGTGCGCCGCCTGGTCGGGGTCGATGGGCTGCAGCGCGTAGGAGACGGTCAGGCGCACGGAGACGTCGGCGACCGAGTCGGCCACCTGGGCGCCGACCCCGGGGCAGCGGTCCTCCAGCATCGCGGCGATGCGCTCGCCGACCACGTCGATCAGCGGCGCGGACCTGGTGGTGAGCACGGGCAGCAGGTCGCGGTCACCGGTGACGACCGCGTGCAGGAGCGGGTTGTCGCGGGCGGCCAGCAGGATGAGGCGGGTCGACCGGCTCACGGCGTGCGCCGGATCGGCCTCCTCGGCGGCGAGCAGCCCGACGACGTCGTCCAGGAGCGCGTTGACCTCGCGCACCACGATCGCCTGGAGGAGGCCCTCCTTGCTGCCGAACACGTTGTAGAGGGTCTGTCTGGACACCTGGGCGGCCGCGGCGATGTCGGCCATCCGCCGCTCGGCCCACGCGCCGGCGACGACCTCGGCGTAGGCGGCGTCCATCAGCCGTTCCCTGGCCGTCCCGCGGTTCGCGCTCACCGTCTCCATGTCTCCATCCTCGCATCCTGGACGATGTCCGAATTCGTGTGCGCAGCGTCCCCGGCAACTCACATTCTGGTTACGGGGGGCGCCGCTTTGGCCATGTTCGTGCCCGGGAAGGTACCGTTACCGGCCATGGCCTCCTTTGACGATGATCTGCGGCTGGCACACGTGCTCGCCGACGCTGCCGACGACATCGCGATCAAGCGCTTCCGGGCGCTGGATCTGGTGGTCGACACCAAGCCCGACCTGACTCCGGTGACCGAGGCCGACCGGCTGGTCGAGGAGACGCTGCGGGGCGTGCTCTCCCGCGCCCGTCCGCGGGACGCGGTCGTCGGCGAGGAGTACGGCCGCACCGGCAACAGCAACCGGGTGTGGGTCATCGATCCCATCGACGGCACCAAGAACTACGTGCGCGGGGTCCCCGTGTGGGCCACGCTGATCGCCCTGCTGGAGGGCGACCGCCCGGTCGTGGGCGTGGTGTCCGCGCCCGCGCTGCACCGCCGCTGGTGGGCGTCCCAGGGCGGTGGGGCCTGGCAGGGCCGCAGCCTGTCCAAGGCGTCGCGCTGCCAGGTGTCGAAGGTGTCCACGCTCTCGGACGCCTCGCTGAGCTACTCGTCTCTGACCGGCTGGGAGGACCAGGGCCGACTGGACTCGTTCCTGGGCCTGACCCGTTCGGTGTGGCGCACCCGGGCCTACGGGGACTTCTGGTCGCACGTGATGGTCGCGGAGGGGGTCGTGGACATCTCCGCGGAGCCGGAGCTGTCCCTGTGGGACGCCGCGCCGCTGCCGATCATCCTGGAGGAGGCCGGCGGCCGGGCCACCAACCTGCGCGGCGAGGGCTTCGAGGACGGCGGCCCGCTGGTGTGCAGCAACGGTTCGCTGCACGACCAGGCGCTGACCTGGCTCAACGGCGGCCCGACGCCCCTACGCCGGGCCTGAGCCCTCAGCCGCCGAAGGCGGTGAGCACGCGCTCGGGCGTGAGGCCGTAGTGGTCGATGGTGTATCTGTGCGGTGAGGGGCGGCGGTCCCGCCGGGTGTAGTCGGTGGTCCGCCGGCGGCTGAGGTCGTCGAACTCCTCCCCCAGCCCCGTCCACACGCGTTCGGCGACCCCCACGGGGTCCGCGGTCAGCTCGTCATAGGGCAGGTCGACGAAGGTGCCGGGCGCGCTCTCGGCCCGGACCCGTGCGGCCCGCGCCATGGCGCGCGTCCAGATCCCGAGCCACTCCTCACCGATCCAGTGCGGGTCCACCCGGTCCAGGTGCAGGGACATCCCCGCCTCCACCAGGCTGCCCCACGACGCCGTCGCCCGGACCGGGTCGCGCTCGGTGAGCACGACGGTGGCGTCGGGGAAGACCTTGAGCAGCGCGTCCAGGCCGCCCAGGTGCAGGGGCGACTTGAGCACCCATCGGCGGGGGCCGCCGCGGGTGGACTGCATCGCCTGCAGGACGGCCTTGAGGAACTCGTAGTCCGGCGTGGCGTCGCGCTCCTCCATCCAGGCGCGGTACTCCGGGACGGGGATCCGCACGTGGTGGGCCAGGCTGTGCGGGAGCACGAACACGCACTCCTCGGGTTCGAGCGGGTGCATGGGGTGGATCGACTGCCAGCGCGGCGCCATGGCGTCGAGGAAGCGGATCGACGACCGCGCCGAGGCGAGGCGCTCCCGCCTGGCGAGCGCGCGCTCGCCCTCCCGGCCGCTGGGCGGGACGGGGTTGAGCAGCTCCCACAGCGCGGGCGCCCGCGTGCGGGTGTGCTGGGCGAGCAGTCCGTGCGCGAAGGTCGTGCCGGTCCTGGGCAGCCCGGTGATGAACACCGGGCGGTCCACCACCTGGTCGGCGGTCTCGGGGCGGGCGTCGAACAGGTGCAGCAGGCGCAGCCGCGTCTCCAGCCGGCGCTCCACCTCGTTCTGGACGGACAGGCGGCCGAGGGGGGTGATCCCGGGCGCGCTCAGCCAGGCGTCGCTGAGGAAGCGCAGCTCGGACCGGAACTCCCGGTCCTTCGGCCAGGGAAGCCCGCTGCGGTCGGACGCCGCCCGCTCGGCCGCCTCGAACGCGCGCGCGGGGTCCCGGAACCGGGACCTCGTCACGGGCGTCAACAGCGCGTTGACCGGAGCGACCCACCAGGCCGGGCGTGCGTTCACGAAAGACCCCTCGTCGACGGACATCCGGCGCCAACGTACCGGAATCCGACACCCCCGCACAGGCGGAGGGGCGGCGCCTGTGGACAACGGGACCCCGCGACGAATCACCACCTTGCGCACCCACATCATTACGCAACGTAGTAACGTGAGTTCCGTGCTGAACCCGACTCCCCTTCGAGCCGTGCTCTGCGGCGCCCTCGTGCTGCTGGCCGGCGGCTGCGCCACCGGCCACGGGCACACGCCCGAGGAGCTCAGCGAGATGATCGCCGACACCGTACGCACCACCAGCGGCGCCCCCGGGCTGGGGGTGCCCGACACGGCCTTCGACCCGGCGAGGTTCCTGTGCGAGCCCGCCGTGGACTCCCCCGGGTCCGGGAGCTGGCGGACCGAGGCCCCGCGCGAACCGTCCGCCCCGGACGAGGCGGTCGAACTCGGCCTGCTGCCCGCCGACGGTGCCGGGACCGACCACGGGACCGCCGCCGTGGCCGCCACCGTCGTCGGGCCGGACGGCGGCGCCGCCACCGCCGAGGCCGACCTCACCGCCGAGGAGTGGACCCGCCTCGTCTATCCGGACGACTTCGGCACCGACCCGGCCCCGGGCGTCCACACGGTCGTGTGGACCGACGCCGACACCGGCACGCCGCTGGCCTGCGACGGCTTCGCCCTGGAGTGAGCACGGGGATAGCGGCGCGGGAAAACCCGTTCGCGAGGTGAACCGGAACCGCTCCCCCCGACGATGGACGTGATGAACCCCCGCCCCGGGCGGGGCCTCCGGCGCCGCATCCCGGCGCCGGTTCCCAGACATCACGGAAGGGGCCGAATGCTGCGCTCCCTCACAGCCGGGATCGTGCTGGCCTTCGCCGGAACACGGGCCAACGTCGCCCGTACCATCCTCTCCTGCGCCGGCATCGTCGTCGGTGTCGGCGCACTGGTCCTGGTGGTCACCGCCGGAGACTTCGGCCAACGGTTCGCGGTCGCCTACGGGGAGGCCAACGTCGGACTCCCCGCCACGCTCCAGGTGAGCGTGTGGTCGCAGATCAGCGACCGGGACGCCTTCGAGGAGGACCTGCGCCGCGCGGGCGGCCAGGACATCTCCGTCTACCAGCGGCCCTCCCAGCCGCCGGTCATCCGCTCCGGAGACACCGTCCTGCCCGACGTGGAGTTCGTCGGCGTGGACGTCGCGATGGGCGACATCCGGCGGATGACCATGGCGGAGGGCCGCTGGTTCACCGACGCCGACACCGAGTCCCTCGCGCCGGTCCTCGTGGTCAACGAGGAGCTGGCCGACGCCCTGGGCGACGTCACCCGGGTCCAGATCGGCACGGGGCAGTGGCTGGACGCGCGCGTGGTCGGTGTCGTGGAGAGCACCGCGCTGGACTTCTCGTGGCAGAGCGCGTACCTGCTGCGCTCCCCCGCCACCGAGGAGCTGCTGTTCAGCGAATCGGACACCGAGACGATGTACCAGGTCCGCATCGACCCCGAGGACCCCGCCGCCCAGGACCCCATGGGCACGGAGTTCACCGAGCGCCTGGCCTCGGCCTCCTGGCGCTGGGGCGTCGAGGACGCCGGGTCCCTGGACTCCTGGCGCATGGACGAGACGGAGATGCTGCAGAGCGCCGTGCGCTACCTGTCCTGGGGGCTGGCGGGCATCGCCGTCATCACCCTCACCACCGGCCTGCTCGGCGTGCTCAACGTCGGGCTCGTCACCGTGCGCGAACGCCGCCGCGAACTCGCCACCTACCGGGCCCTGGGCGCGAGCCGCCTCACGCTGTTCGTGGCCGTGGTCATGGAGTCGGTCGTGGTGTCGCTGGTGGCCGGCGTCATCGCGGTCCTGGGCTGCTGGGCCGTGGTCCTGCTGGCCGGTCGGATCATCGACGGCCTGGTGACTCTGCCGGCCGGGGTCACGCTGGGCATGCCCGCGTCGGCCGTCCTCGTCGGGCTCGGCAGCGCGGCGTTCGTCGGAATGCTGGCCGGGATCATCCCCGCGATGCGGGCGCTGCGCGCCTCCGTCGTCGCCGGGCTGCGGGAATAGGAGAACTCTTGAAGAAGTGGATCATCACCGGGGTGGCGCTGGTCGCCCTCGCCGGAATCGTCGCCGCCGGACTCCTCCTGTTGCCGCGCCTGCTCGGCGGCGCGGGGGGCGAGGACATGGACGCCGGCCAGGGCGCCCTCGACATGGGCGGCGCGCCCGTCGAGGTGCAGATGGGCTCCGTCGACTCCCTCATGGTGCTGGACGCCACCGTGCGCGCCGAGCCGGGCGAGGACGTCGAGGCCCGCAACGGGGGAACGGTCACCCGCGTGTGGGTGAGCGACGGCTCCCTCGTGGACAACGGCGCCCCCGTCGTCAACGTGGCGGTGCCGGACGCGGCCGCCGGAGACGGCGAGGACGGCGAGGGGGGCGGGACCCGCGAGGTCAGCCTCCACTCACCGGTGGAGGGACGTGTGTCCGGGCTGGAGGACCTTCGGGTCGGCGACGTCCTGGAACCCGGCGCGGTGGTGGCCAACGTCGCCCCGGACGAGTTCCGGGCCGTGGCCTCCGTCCCCGCCAACGACCTCTACCGGTTCTACGAGGACCCGCACGACATCCTCCTGGAGATCACCGAGGGACCGCCCGCCGCGGAGTGCGAGTTCCTGTCGCTGGGCGCCGCCGAGGGCGGTGCCGCCGGCGACGACGGCGACACCGCGGGCGAGGGCGGGGAGTTCCCCGGCGAGGAGTTCCCGGGCGAGGTCGGCGGCGGTTCCGGCGGCTCCGCCGAGCTGTCCTGCCGCGTCCCCTCGGACCTTCGGGTCTTCGAGGGCGTCACCGGCAAGATGTCCATCGCCACCGGCGGCGCGGAGAACGTCATGGTCATCCCGGTGACCGCGGTGCGCGGCACGAGCGAGAGCGGCGAGGTGATCGTCATCGCCTCCGACGGCACCGAGGAGGTCCGCGAGGTCGAACTGGGCGTCTCCGACGGCAGTTCGGTCGAGGTCGTCTCCGGGCTGAGCGTCGGCGACCAGGTGCTCGACCCCATCCCGCTAGACCCCCGCTTCGACGTGCCCGGGGCCGTGGTACCCGGGGACGAGCTGACGGAGGAGGAGTTCATGGAGTACGAGGGTGAGGTGGTGGAGTAGTGGCCGCCCCCGCCGGGGTCCCCGCGCCCGCCTCCGCGCCGCCCGGACGCGAGCCGCTGCTGCGGGTGGAACACCTCACCCGGCACTTCATGGTGTCCGGGACGCGGATCGACGTCCTGCACGACTGCACGTTCCAGGTGACGCGCGGCGAGGTCGTGGCGATCGTCGGCCAGTCCGGTTCCGGCAAGTCCACCCTGCTCAACCTGCTCGGGCTGCTCGACCGGCCCAGCGGCGGGACCTACGTGTTCGACGGCGTGGACACCACCCGGCTGGGCGAGGGGCGCCGCTCCCACCTCCGGGGCGAGGGCGTCGGCTTCGTGTTCCAGCAGTTCCACCTGTTGGAGCGGCGCACGGCGCTGGCGAACGTGTGCGTGCCCATGGTGCTGGCCGGTGTGCCGCTGCTGAGCCGGCGGACCCGCGCCCGCGCACTGCTGGAGACCGTGGGTCTGGGCCACCGGCTGCACTCGCAGCCGCACCAGCTCTCCGGCGGTGAGCAGCAGCGTGTGGCGCTGGCGCGCGCGCTGAGCCGGGAACCCGCGCTCATCCTCGCCGACGAGCCCACGGGCGCTCTGGACGCCGCCAGCAGCACGATGATCATGGACCAGCTCCTGGAGCAGGCCCGCCTGCGCGACGCGGCGGTGGTCGTGGTCACCCACGACCCCAAGGTCGCCGAACGGGCCGACCACGTCGTGGAACTGGTCGAGGGCCGCACGCTCTGATCCGTGAAAGGGGCGGACCCGTTCGCCGGGGCCGCCCCTTTCGCATTGCACGAGTGGAAATGGTCGGCACAACGAAAAACACCGGGTGGATTTCTCCACCCGGTGTTTCCTTGGTAGCGGGGACAGGATTTGAACCTGCGACCTCTGGGTTATGAGCCCAGCGAGCTACCGAACTGCTCCACCCCGCGTCGTGATCCCTATTCTAGGGCCTTTCACCCTCGGTGGCAAATCGCTTTTCCGAAGAAGGCGATTCCGGGATCCACCGGCGATCCGACCTTTCGGCCTGATCTTCACCCAGTCTAGCAGGGGCAGAACCCCGTTCAGACCGTTCCGGCGCCGAAGCACCGGTAAAAGCACCGGACCCGGGATTTCTCCCGGGTCCGTTCTTCGTAGCGGGGACAGGATTTGAACCTGCGACCTCTGGGTTATGAGCCCAGCGAGCTACCGAACTGCTCCACCCCGCGTCGTTGTGTTCTCAGAGTAGCGTGCCTGGGCGCGGAACCCAAATCGGCGCGGGGAGACCTGGCGCACGCGAACGGGGCGGGACCCGAAGGCCCCGCCCCGCCGCGTGAGCGAGCGTTCCGGCGCTACTCGTTCATCTGCTCCTCGATGGCTTCGAGGGCCTCGCGCAGTCGCTCGTCGGCCTCGTCCTGCGACTCCTGGGCGTCCTCCCAGGCCTCCACCGCCTCGTTGAGGGAGTCGGTGAGTTCCTGGTTCGGGTTCTCGTCACCGGAGCCGCCCTCGGCCGGCTCCTCGTCCTCCTCGGGGGCCGTGTCACCCTCCTCCAGGGGTGCCTCGCCCTCCGCGAAGAGGTTGTTGAGCGCCTCCTGGAGGTTGCTGCCGATGGCGACCTCCTCACCGAAGCCCACCATGACCTGCTGCAGCAGCGGGAAGGAGGCGGCTCCGCCGCCACCCGCCTGCACGTACAGCGGCTCGACGTAGAGCAGGCCCTCCGCGAACGGCAGGGTGAGCAGGTTGCCCCGCGTCACCTCGGCGTTGGACTGCTCCAGCGGGAGCAGGACCTCGCGGACGTCGGCGTCGGCGTCGAAGGCGTTCTGCACCTGCCCGGGCCCGAAGATGACCGTGCTGCGCGGCAGCTCCAGCAGCCGCAGCTGGCCGTAGTCGTCCGAGTTCGGGTTGCTGTTCACCGCCATGAACGCGGCCAGGTTCTCGCGGCCGCGCGGGACGAAGGTGCTCGTCAGCGAGAAGTTCGGCTCCTCCTCGCCGGGGTACCGGATCGTCTGCCGGTAGGGCGGCTCCGAGGTCTCCGTCTCGTTGGTGGGGTCGGTCGGCACGGACCAGAAGTCCTGGCCGCCGTAGTAGGACGAGGCGTCGGTGACGTGGTACTCGCGCATGATCTCGCGCTGCACCTTGAACAGGTCGTCCGGGTAGCGGACGTGGTCGAGGAGGTCCTCGCTCATCTCGTCCCGGCTCGTCATGATGCCCGGGAACGCGCCCATCCACGTCTGCAGGACCGGGTCCTGCTCGTCCCACGCGTACAGGGTCACCGTGCCGTCGTAGGCGTCGACGGTGGCCTTCACCGAGTTGCGGATGTAGTTGACCTCGTTGCCGGGCAGCGCGCCGACCTGCTGCGCGGAACCGTCGGTGAAGGTGTCGGTCACCGCGTCGGTGAAGTCGATCCGGTTCGCGTACGGGTAGCCGTCGGACGTGGTGTAGGCGTCGACGATCCACTGGACCCTGCCGTCGACCACGGCCGGGTACGGGCTGCTGTCGGTGGTGAGGAACGGCGCGACCTTCTCGACGCGCTCCACCGGGTCGCGCTCGTAGATGATCCGCGAGTCGCTGGAGATCGCGCTGTTGAGCAGGATGTTCGGTTCCTGGTACTTGATGGCGTACAGGACCCGGTCGAAGAAGCTGCTCAGCTGGACGCCGCCGTCGCCGGCGTAGTTGTTGTAGGCCTGCGAGGTGCTGCCCTCGCCGCCCTCCTCGCCCTCGGCCGGGGACTCCTCCGCCGCGGGGGACTCCTCGGCGGCCGGGGACTCCTCGGCGGCGGGGCTCTCCCCGCCCTCGGAGTCGGCCGGGACCCGCGCCTCGTCGGCGGAGGGGCTGGGCGAGGCGTCCACCGCGTCGTCCAGGGTGGGCACGTCCTCGGTGTCCTCCTCGGCGTCGAGCGGGTAGTCGTACTCCTGCTCGGCCTCCACGATGACGTAGTCGGCGCCCTCGCGGCCGTAGTAGATCCGCGGCTCATACTCGCCCACGACGTCGCTCAGCTCGCCGCGCGGGGGGATGTTGTACTCGGTGAAGACCGGCCGGCCCTCGGCGTCGATCAGGTTGCCGGCGGCGGCCACCATGCCGTACCCGTGCGTGTAGATCAGGTGCCGGTTCAGCCAGTTGTCCTGGTCCTCGGGGGGACCGTCGAGCTCGCGGACGGCGACGATCGTGTCGATGAGGTTGCCGTCGGCGTCCGGGTAGCGGTCGACGTCCAGCACGTCCGGGAACTGGTAGAACCCGCGGACCTGCTGCATCTGCTGGAAGGTCTGCGACACGACCGAGGGGTCGGCCAGACGGACGCTGGGGATGTCGTCGGCGGCGGCCGACAGCTCCTGGGGCGTCAGCTCCGTGGTGGCGTCGTAGGTCTCCACCTCGGCGTCGGCGATGTCGTACGCCTCACGCGTGAACTCGATGTTGCGCTCGATGTACGGGCTCTCCAGGCGCTGCTCGTTCGGTCCGACCTGGAAGCGCTGGACGATCTCCGGGTAGGCCACGCCCACCAGCACCGCGGACAGCACCAGCAGCCCGAGGCTGGCCATGGGGACCATGGTGTTCTTGAAGTAGATGTTGGCGAAGAACAGCACCGCGCAGATCACGGAGATGACCGTGAGGATCACCAGGGCGGTGGAGACCGCGTTCACGTCGGTGTAGGAGGCACCGAACGTGTAGCCGCGTTCGGAGAAGACCAGTCCGTAGCGGTCCAGCCAGTACGATCCGGCGCGCAGCAGCACGAAGACGCCCAGCAGCACCGACAGGTGCACCCGGGCGGCGGGGGTGGCGCGCTGGCCGGAGTCGTTCTGCAGGCGGACACCGCCGTACAGGTAGTGCACGATCACCGCGGCGATGAACGCCAGGATCACGGCGGCGTACAGGTAGCCCAGCAGGATCCGCAGGAACGGGTAGGTGAACGCGAAGAACGCGACGTCCATCCCGAACTCGGGGTCGGCCGTACCGAAGTCGACGGAGTTGACGAACTGCAGGTAGGCACGCCAGTCACCGCCGGCCGCGGCTCCCGCCAGCAGCGCGAGGGCGCCGACCGCGATCCAGAAGAAGAGCTTGCGGTGCGGGTCGATGGACTGCCGGTAGCGGTCCAGCCCCTGCTGCTCCAGGCTCATGGGGCGCACACCGGGCCGGGCCCGGTAGGCGAAGAAGATGCTGGCGCCGACGATGATGGCCATGACCAGGGCCGCGACGGCGAACAGCAGGACTCGGGTCCACAGTTCGGTCAGGAAGACCGTGGAGAACCCGACGGCGTTGAACCACTTGTAGTCGGTCCAGAAGTTCGCGGCGAACATCAGCGCCGCGATGATGACGACCACGGTCGCCGCGACAGGCGCGAGCAACCTTGATCGGCGAGGCATACGCGCAGGTGGTGCGCCGGGCGATCGGAAGCTCACGCCTCCCCCTCGTTCTGGCTTGGTAGGTGCGTTCGGTGCGCGTGGGGCGCCTTCATCACTGAGAACTTATGCGGTGGCCGCCGGGTTCCCGAAATCACCCCGCACCCGGTGACAAGGCGGCATCGGTGGTGTATCAGAGGTGCATCCATCCGTCGGCCGACCATGTGAGCGACCCTACTGTCCGGGAACCGGAGCGGCGAGGTTCGCACATGGGCCACTATGGAAGCGTGTCGAACATTCGCGAAGCCGTCATGGACCTCGAACGCCACGCAGCCGAACAGGGCTGGGACCGGCCGCTGGGGCTGTACGCCCTGGTGCCCACCGCCGACCTGTTGAAGGCGGAGCCGGCGCTGGCGAACCTGCTGGGGATCGACTCCCCCACCGACCCGGGCGAGCTGACCCCGGTGGAGCAGGACCCGCTGCCGCAGGACGTCCCGCTGGAGGAGGCGCTCGGCCGCATCCTGTGGCCGGAGGGCGTGGCCGGGTGCGCCCTGGTCATGGAGCGCCTGGCGGTGAAGGGCTCCGACGAGACCCTCGCCGCGGGCGAGGACCCCGCCGCCTCCGGTCGCGAGACCGAGGAGATCCGCATGGTCGCGGGCGTGATGCGGGACGGCTCGCGGCACTGCGCGATGCGCATGCGCAGCCACGACTCCGAGTCGGAGGTGCTCAACGGCGCCGACCTGATCCCGGCCCTGACGTCCGCGCTCGCCCTCACCCTGGACCTGGACGAGTCGTCCGGGTCCTGAGCTCACTCCTGGCAGCGGGGAAGCTCGCCCTCGCCGGTGCGGATGGTCTCCAGGGCCCCGACCGCGTCGGTGAGGGTCTCCACCCGCACCACTTCGAGGTCCTCGTAGGCGTCCGACTGGAAGACCTGTGAACAGCTCTCGGCGGCGACGAGGAAGTACTCGGCCCCGTCCCGCCGGGCGCTCACCATCTTCTGCGGGATGCCGCTGATGCCGCCGACCTGCCCGGCGGAGGTGATGGTGCCCGAACCGGCGATGTGCGCCCCGCCGGTGAGGCTCTCCTCGGTGAGGCGGTCCATGATGCCGAGGGAGAACATCATGCCGGCGCTGGGCCCGCCGATGTCGCCGACGGAGATCTCCACTTCGAGCGGGAAGTCCATGTCGTCGGCGATGAGCACGCCGACGGCGGCGCCGTTCTCGCCCCGGCGGGTCTCCAGCTCCACGTCGACGGTCTCGCCGCCGCGGTCCAGCGTGAGCTCCACCGGGTCGCCCGGCTCGCGCGAGCTCACCCACTCCACGACGGCGGCGCTGCCCACGAGTTCCTCGGGGTCGTCGCCGGAGGCGCTGGTGGGAACGGTGCGGCCGTCGACCGCGACGATGACGTCGCCCGGCTCGACGACTCCGTGCGCCGGCATGTCCTCGACGGTCTCGGCGACCTGGGGGACGGCGTCGTAGTCGATGTCGAGCTGGCTGAGCGCGGCGGCCGTCGCGTCGGTCTGGGAGTCGTTCATCTGCACCGACTGGCGCTCGCTGACCTCCTCCGGCGACCGGCCCGCCGGGAACAGCAGTTCCTCGGGCAGCACCGCCTGCGTGGGCGAGAGCCAGGCGGTGACCAGCGTGAAGAAGTTGAGCCGGTGGTCGGGTCCGCCCGCGTACTGGACGGTGACCATGGAGAGCGATCCCTCGTCGTGCACGTAGCTGTCGGCGCCCTCGACGGTGATGACGGGTTCGCCCCGCAGCTCCCCGACCGTGTTGACCGTGACGCCGGGCGCGGCCACGAGGTAGGGCAGGGGAAGCAGCAGACCGGCGGCCCCGATCCCCACCAGGAGGACGAGCGCGACAACGAGGGTCATGACACGACGAACCATGAAGCACACCTTATGGTGCTCGCTTGTGTTCGGGGCGCTTCACGCCGGGCCTTCGTCGTCGCTACTGCCTGGCTCGCAAGCTCGCTGGCGGCAGAGACTCCTCCTGCAGGCCCGGCGCGCCCCTCACACCTGTGCTTGCCTTGGGCCGCCGCTCGTTCCTCGCTTTGGCCCGATCAACCCCCCTGTGGCCCCCACGCACACATCGCTCACGCCTAACCCCCTGTGGTCCCCTGAGCAAAACCGCTGACCTCTCACCCCAGGGATTCACGCAGACCCATGTGTGCACGCTCAATCCCCTACCTCAGAGCCAGCGGGCCGAAGCCACACGACACGGCCCAGCCCAGATGCGTCAGAGGGAAGCCGTCCAGCGATGGGGTGCCCAGCGGGTTGGAGCTGCAGGAGACGGCCTACCTCAACCCGAGAGGGTGAAAGGTAGGCCGTTCAGCGATGGGGACCGCTGGGGGGTTCGCGAGGGGCGCGCCAGTGTTCTGCAGGAGGAGACGGCGCCGCAGCGAGCTTGCGAGCAAGGCAAGTCGA